>NZ_JBHZBX010000034.1:0-46470 GCF_042755165.1 Nocardia sp. NPDC059177
GGGGCTACCAGTGTTGGCCGAGGACGCGAATCGGGGTTTGGTGCGGGGAACCGGGCAGGGACGGTTACGACACCGGCACCCTTGGGTGCTCCGATTGGGCTCGAGAAGGGACGTGCGTGGCGACCCGAGGAGAATCGATCGGCGCCCGCGGGGCAGTGACTGATCAGACAGGGGGTGGGGTCAGGCGTCGTTGGCCATGGCGGCGATGAGGGAGTTGGGGCGCATGTCGAGCCAGTGGGATTCGACGTAGTGGAGGCAGGCGGTGCGGGGGGCGGCGCCGAAGGCTACGGTCCAGCCGCCGGGGACGGCGGCGAAGGTGGGCCAGAGGGAGTGTTCGCCTTCGGCGTTGACCAGGACGTAGAACTGGGCGTTCTCGTCGTCGAACGGGTTGGTCATGGGGGGCCTTTCGTTAGCGCAGGTCGAAGGTGTCGCTGGGGGCGTCGGGGTCGGCGGTGAGCAGGCCGAGGGCGCGGGAGAAGCGGCGTAGCAGGGTGGCGGCGGTGCGGTCGTCGACGCGGTCGGTGCTGTATTCGATTTCGAGGCCGAGGTGGCCGTCGGGATCGGGGTGGGCGGAGACGATGATGTGCACGCCGTCGGCGACGGTGGGGCCGTCGAAACGCAGCGGGGTGAGTTCCAGGGCGGGGATCGGGAAGGTGCCGGAATCGAGGTAGCTGAGGGTGACGGGACCGTGCGGGCCGGAACTGGCACAGGATTCGCTGGTCGCGGCGGTGGCCGAGGCGATCACCGGATCCGGTTCGGCACAGAGGATTTCGGAGAGCGTGGTGGCGCCGGCGACGGCGGTGCCCGCCTGCCAGGCGAGCACGACCATCATCGCCGCCCGGACCACCGCGAACGGCGGAACGGCGTGGCGGCGCGCCAGATCCGCGACCCGATCGCCGATGCCGGCACCGATCCGGGCGCGCATGCTCGCCCCGCGCGCGGTGATCGCCGACGGCGCGACGGGTTTCATGAGGTCACCGAGGCGGACCAGGGCCGCGCTGGTGCCGACGATCTCCCAGCGCGCCAGCTCACCGGTGCGGAACATGCGGTCGCCGGGGATGCCGAACGGGTTGGCCACGAAGCGATCCGAGGTCGGGACCGGGTCGTCGAGATAGCCGCGGGCCAGCTGGGTGCCCGCCAGATACAGCTCGCCGGGGACGCCGGGACTGGTGGGTCGCAGGGCTGCGTCGAGAACGTAGACGCGACGGTTCCACTCGCGCACCCGAACCGGCGGGGACTCGGCCGAATTCGCCTGGGGGGCCAGCGGATAGGTGAGGGTGACGGTCGCTTCGGCGCGGCCGTAGTCGTGGTGCAGACGCGCGTCACTGACCGCGCCGAAGGCCCGGACGTCGGCTGCGGACAGCGGTGCGCCGAGGACGACGACGCTGCGCAGCGACGTGATCCGGGTACGCAGGTCGCCGCGGTGGACATGGTCGGTGAGCGCGGCGAGACGCTGCGGCGTGAAGTCGGCGGCGGTGATGCCGTAGTCGGCGATCAAGTCGGTTAACCGGCTCGGATCGGGCGGTTCGGTCAGCACGACGGTCGCCCCGACGCGCAGCGGCAACAGGTAGCCGTGCCATTCGGTGGCCTCGCCCTGATGCAGGTACACGTCACCGCCGGTGAAGCTGTGCCTGCCCTGCATGGCGGTGACCCGGTGCACGGCCGCGGCATGGCTGACCGTGATGCCGCGGGTGACGCCGGGCGGGAACAGCACGAAGGCCGGGTGCTGGGGCAGCACCGGTTCGCGGCGGTCGGCGCGGGTGATCGGTTCGTCGGAGTACTCCGATAAACGCACCTCGTCGATGGCAACTACTGGAATGTCGTACACCACAGCGTGATTGCGGGCGGCGACGGTCAGCACCAGCGCCGGGTTCGCCACCGGCGGCGGCACGGTGCCCGCGTCGACGGGCACGACCGCGCCGCCCGCCTTGAGCACGGCGTAGGTGGCGACCACCAGCTCGATCGAGCGCGGAACATCTACGAGGACAGCGGATTCCGGGCCGATACCGAGTGCGGTGAGGTGCCGGGCGAGCTGGTTGGTCCGCCGATCCAGATCACCGTAGGTGATGATCGAGGTCGCGTGTTCGCCCGGTGCGTACACGACCGCTGGGTCGAAAGGGGTGGCGGCGGCCTGCGCTTCGAATTCGTCGAGCAGCAGCTCACCGGGCAGACCGCCCGTCCTCGGTTCGGTCGCGTAGGGGTCGGTGCGGTCGTCGACGCGGCCGACGAACTCCAGCTCGGCGGTCCAGCCGTCGGCGGGTGGCCTGCGCCGCACCAGATCGCCGGTGGCGAACATGCGGTCGTCGACGGGCCCGATCGGGTTGGCCAGGAAAGTGGCCGCGGTGGCCTGCCTGCCCAGGTAGCCGCGCGCCAATTGCACGCCTGAGACGTAGAGTTCGCCCACTTCGCCATCGGCGACGGGACACAGCTGCTCGTCGAGGATCAGCAGTTCCACGTCGTCGGCGGCCGCGCCGATCGGGACGATTTCCAGGTCGGCGCCGGTCACCTCGTGCGCGGCCACCTCACCGGCGGTCTCGGGCCTGCCGTAGACGTGCCACAGGGTCGCTCCGCTCACGAACCGCAGCGCGGCCGCGGTCTTGGCGGGTAGGGCACCGCAGCCCAGGACGACGCGCAGCGAGTCGAGGCGTTCCTCGGCGTCGGGCAGCGCGGCGAGGACGGCGAGCTCGGCCGGGTCGAAACAGGCGATGGTGACGCGGGTTTCGGCGATCGCCTTGGCCAGCATCGTGCTCGTCGGGACGACCAGGGTGGCGCCGGTCTGCAATGCCAGCAGCATCTCCCCCACCGCGGCCTGGCCGGTGAGCGGGGCGTGCCAGAGCACCGAATCGTCGATGCCGATCCCGCACAGACGCTGGCGCCACACTGAATTCGCTTGGGCGGCACGGTGTCCGACGACCACCGCGTTGGCGGCGGCGACATCGACCACCAGGTAGGCGGGGTTGTCGGCGCCCGGTCCTGGCAGGTCGGCCGGTGGCACGTCGGCGGTGTCGGTGCTCAGCACCGGGACACCGGCCGGATGCGGGGTACCGGGGGTGGTGAGCAGCAGGACCGGCGCGGCGAGGGCGACGGTGCGCTGCAACAGGTCGGTCGGCGCGTCGGGATCGAGCAGGACGAACGCGCCGCCCGCGGTGATCACCGCGTGCACGGCGACGACCAGTTCGACCGAGCGCGGTAGCGATACCGCGACGACGGTCTCGGGGCCGACGCCGTGATCGGTCAGGACGGCGGCGAGCGCGTCGACACGTTCGGCGAGCTCGCGATAGGTGAGTTCGACCGCGCCGTCGCGCACCGCGACGACATCAGGGTGCTGGGCGGTCTGGGTGGTGAAGGCGGCGAGCAGGGTCGCCGGGTCACGTCGCCGTTCCCGCGCCGGATCGCGCAGCAGCGCGTCGAGCGAGACAGCGGCCGTGACCGAATCCGTGTGCGACATCAGAGTTGTCCTTCCGAGTCGTCGGCCGACCCCGACCCGGCGATCACCGCGGCGGCATCGGTCACCAGTGTGTGCAGGGTGGAGGTCAGGCCGGAGGCGCCGAGCGCGGCGAGCACGCCGGGCACCAGCCCGGCCAGCGCGACGTTCACGAGCGCTTCGGGTTTCATCGCCGCACCCATTGCCCGGCTCACCGCGGTGAGCTTGGCATCGAGTGCACCGAACGAGATGGCGTGCTCGCCGTGGGCGAATGCCACGGTCGCCGGCGCGAGCCGAGCCGCCGAGCCGACCAGGCTCGGGAGATCGGCGATGGTGTAGGTACGTGGACGCGGGGTCTTCTCCGCGTCGGTGCGTACGTCGATGGCCCGCACCGGGACGGCCGGGTCGGCCGCGACGGCGTCGAGCACCTTGCGGAACCGTTCGGCCAGGATGCGGATGGTCGAAGAGTCGAAAAGGTCTGTGGCGTAACCGAAGTGCACGTCGAGCCCGTCGAGTTCGCCTGCGGCGTCGTAGCGTTGCAGGGCGGTCAGGTGCAGGTCGTACTTGGCTTCGGTGAGGCCGGGGTCCAGGATCTGGACCTGTAGCCCAGGTAGCTCGACGCCACCCGGTGGCATGTTCTGGAAGGTGAGCATCACCTGGAACAGCGGGGTGTAGGCACCGGAACGGGGGCGGCCCATGGCGTCGACGACCTGCTCGAACGGGACATCCGCGTGCGAAATGGCCGCGAGGTCACGGCGTTTCGCCTGGGCGAGCAGGTCGGTGAACGGTGCGCGCGAGTCGACCTCGGTGCGCAGGGCGACGGTGTTGACGAACATGCCGACCAGGTCGTCGAGTTCGCGGGCACCGCGCCCGGCCACCGGGGCGCCGATGGTGATGTCGGCGCTGCCGGACTGCTTGGCGAGCAGCACGGCCAGCGCGCTGTGCACCACGGTGAACAGGGTGGTGCCGTGGGTGCGAGCGACCTCGTCGAGGCGGCGGGTCAGTGTGGCATCAATGGCGAATTCGACGGCGGCGCCGCGCATTTCTCGCCGGGTGGCACGCGGGCGATCGGTGGGCAGGGTGAGCAGCTCCGGCGCGCCGGACAGTTCCCGGGTCCAGTAAGTGAGCTGCTCGGTGAGCACACTGTCGGGATCGGATTCGGTGCCGAGCAGGTCACGCTGCCAGACGCTGAAATCGCCGTACTGGATTTCCAGTGGGGCCCAACCAGGTTCGTTTCCTGCACTGCGATCGACGTAGGCGCGCACCAGGTCCCGGGTGAGCGGCGCGATCGAGTAGCCGTCGGCGCTGATGTGGTGCACCACGACGACCAGCACGTACTCGGGCACGCCACCGGAAGACGCCACCACATCGGGACCGGTGGGCACCAAGCGAAGCGCGCGCTCGGTCACCCGGGCACCGGTAGCCGACCCCGGATCGACACCGGCAGGCACCGGCCGGATCGCAGCACCGATCTCGGCACCCGTCGACTCCCCCGGATCGACACCGGCAGGCACCGGCCGAAGCACAGGATCACTCCCGGCAACAGTCGCCCCAGGGCCCATGGCAGGGACCGCGCGAAGCACAGCACCACCGGCGGATGCGGGGTGCGGCGGCGTGGAGATCTCCGGGGCCGGGGTGACGCGGTAGAGCGCCACTCGGACGGGCGGGGCGGCGGTGATGTCGAAGGGCTGGGCGACCAGGGCCGCGATCCGGGACTCGACCTCGGACGAGGAGATCGCAATCGGTGTCAGGTCGGCGGCGGTGGACCAGGCCGGGAGTACCTGCTGGACCGGGCCGGAATCGGTGTCCGGGTAGCGGGTGCGCAGGGTGTCGTGGCGGGCCAGGACGTCGCCGACGGCCTGTTGCAGGGCGGGCAGGTCGAGGTCGCCGGTGAGGCGCAGGGCGGCGGGGATGTGGTAGGCCGCGGACTGCGGCGCGAGCTGGTGCAGTACCCACATGCGCTGCTGGGCGGGCGAGAGGACCGCGGGGCCGGTGCCGGTGCGGCGGGTCAGCGGCGGGCGGGCGGGCGTGCGGTCGGCGACGGCGAGGCGGGCCGCCAGCGCGGCCACGGTCGGGGCTTCGAAGACCGCGGCCACCGGTACCTGTGCGTCGAGTGCGGCGCCGAGGCGTGCCGCCAGCCGGGTCGCCATCAGCGAGTTGCCGCCGAGGGCGAAGAAGTCGTCGTCCAGGCCGGCGCTCGCGCAGCCGATCACCTCGGTGAAGGTCTGGGCGACAAGCTGTTCGGTGGCGGTGACCGGGGCGCGGAAGGCCGCCTCGGTGAATTCCGGCTCGGGCAGCTTCGCCCGGTCCACCTTGCCGTTGGCGTTGAGCGGCAGGGCGTCGAGGACGACCAGCGCGGCGGGCACCATGTACGCGGGCAGTTCGGCGGACAGCTCACCGCGCAGCCGGGCCGCGACGTTCTGCTCGTCACCGGGGACGAGCCCGGTGACCGCCGCGTACGCGATCAGCCGGGCGCCCGCGCGTTCGTCGGTCTTGGCGATCGCGACGGTGGCGCGGACATCGGCGCAGTGCAGCAGGGCCGTCTCGACCTCGCCGAGCTCGATCCGGAAGCCGCCGATCTTGACCTGGAAGTCGGCGCGCTCGAGGTATTCGAGGGTGCCGTCGGCGCGCCACCGGACGATGTCACCGGTGCGGTACATCCGGCCATCGGATGCCGTGCCCGCGAAGGGGTCGGCGACGAAGCGGTCGGCGGTCAGCGCCTGCCTGCCGTGGTAGCCGCGAGCCAGCTGGGTACCGGCCAGATACAGCTCACCGGCGACACCGATCGGGACCGGACGAAGGCGCGCGTCGAGCACGTAGAGGGCGCTGTTCCAGGCCGGGGTACCGATCGGCACCACATGCGATGGATCTTGCGCTACTTCGTATTCGGTGATCGACACCGCGGCTTCGGTCGGCCCGTACAGGTTGTGCAGGCGGGCTCCGGTTCCACTCGCCCGGAACTGGGTGGCGAGGGCAGCTGGCAGCGCCTCACCGATGGCGAGGACGGCGCGCAGCGAATCCGGTAGGGCAGGTGTGGATTCCGTGGCCAGCAGCATGCCGACCAGGGACGGCACCGCGTGCAGCACCGTGACTCCGTGGCGGGTCATGGTGGCGCGCAGCCGATCCGGGTCACGCTCGTCGCCGGGGCGGGTGACGATCAGGGCGCCGCCGGAGGTGAGCGGGGACCAGAATTCCCACACCGAGAGGTCGAAGGTGGCGGGGGTCTTCAGCAGTACCCGGTCGGCCGGAGTCATGGTGAAACGTTCGTGCAGCCAGGCCAGCTGGTTGACGATCGCCGCGTGCGGCACGGTGACGCCCTTGGGCAGACCGGTCGAGCCGGAGGTGAAGATGACGTAGGCCGGGTGTTCGGGGCGCAGGGGCGCGAGCCGTTCGGCATCGGTCACCGGCTGGTCCGACAGTTCGGCCAGGATGCGGTGATCGAGTTCGAAGACCGGCACGTCGACGCTGATCGGGACGCCGTCCGCCGCGGTGGTGAGCACGCACAGCGGGGCCGCGGTGGCCACGATGTAGGCGATCCGGTCGGCCGGGTGATCGGGGTCGATCGGCACATACGCGCCGCCGGCCCGCACCACCGCGTGCATGGCGATGACCAGGTCGAGGCCGCGGCGCATGGCCAGCACGACGGTGCGTTCCGGGCCGACACCCTCGGCGATCAGCAGCCGGGCGATGCGGTTGACCCTGGCCTCGAAGGCGAGGTAGTCGAGAGCCTCGCCGGTCTCGCCGTCCACCAGGGCGGGTGCGTGCGGGGTCAGGGCGGCCTGGCGCACACCCAGGTCGGCAAGCGTGGCAGGGGCGACCGGGTGGGTGGTGGCGTTCCAGGTGTCGAGCAGCAGGGTGCGGTCGGTGCCGAGCAGGTCCAGGTCGCCGACGACGGTTTCCGGTGCGGCGGTGACGGATTCGAGGACGCGGTGCAGCTGGGCGGCGAAACGCTGGGCGGTGGCGGCGTCGAACAGGTCGGTGGCGTAACCCAGGGCCAGCTCGATGCCCGCGGGCGCGCCGTCGGCGGTGTAGTTGTCCAGGGCGAACAGGTGCAGGTCGAATTGCGCCACCCCGGAATCGAATTCGATGTCCGAGACGGTCAGGCCGGGGAGTTCGAGCTGCTTGCGATCGTGGTTCTGGAACGAGTAGCCGACCTGGAACAGCGGGTGCCGGGCGGTGGAGCGGGCCGGGTTCAGTACTTCGACGAGACGCTCGAAGGGGACGTCGGCGTGCGAGAAGGCGGCGATGTCGGCGGCGCGGGCGGCGGTGAGCAGTTCGGTGAACGGCGCGTCGGCGGCGACCTCGGTGCGCAGCACCAGGGTGTTGACGAACATGCCGATGACCTCGTCGAGTTCGGCCTCGCCACGGCCCGCGTTCGGGGTGCCGACGGCGATGTCGGCGGTCCCGGACAGGCGGGCCAGCAACGCGGCGAAGGCGGCGTGGACCACCATGAACAGCGTGGCGCCACTGCCCCGGCCGAGCGCGACCAGGGCCGCGTGCAGATCGGCGTCGACGGCGAAGCAGACCTTGTCGCCGCGCAGGCTCTGCCGGGCCGGGCGCGGGCGGTCGGTCGGCAGGGCGAGCTGGTCCGGCAGGCCGGACAGCTGCTGCTGCCAGTAGGAGACCTGTTGGGCGGCAATCGATTCCGGGTCGGCTTCGTCGCCGAGCAGGTCGCGCTGCCACAGCGCGTAGTCGGCGAACTGGACGGCGGGCGGGGTCCAGCAGGGCGCGGTGTCGGCCAGGCGGGCGGTGTAGGCGCGCATCAGGTCGGCGACGAACGGCGCGATGGACGAGCCGTCGGCGGCGATGTGGTGCAGCACTGCGGCGAGTACGTGTTCGGTGTCGTTCACCTGGAACAGGCGCAGTCGCACCGGGATCTCGGTGGTGACGTCGAAGGTGGTCGCGGCCAGCTCGCGAATCGCGGCGGGCAGTCCCGCCTCGGTCACGGTGATCGGCT
This sequence comes from Nocardia sp. NPDC059177, assembly GCF_042755165.1. NCBI lineage: Bacteria > Bacillati > Actinomycetota > Actinomycetes > Mycobacteriales > Nocardiaceae > Nocardia > Nocardia sp. NPDC059177. The sequence goes on from NZ_JBHZBX010000034.1 coordinate 8,382, forward strand.
CGAGCGCTGGAATCGCCTCGGCGACAGGCACGATCGACTGGACGGGCGTACCGTCGGTCGTCGTGGCGCGACCGGATGCGGTAGCGGACCCCGCAGCGCCGGCCGGAACGACCGGGTACACGGTGCGCAGTGACTCGTGCCGGGCCACCACATCGGCCATCGCCGACTGGAGCGCGGCGACATCGAGTTCACCGGACAGGCGCAGGGCGAACGGGATGTTGTAGGCCACCGACGCGCGGTCGAACCGGTTGAGGAACCACATGCGCTGCTGGGCGGGCGAGAGCGGCAGCAGTTCGGGACGGGCCCGGCCGACCAGCGCGGGCCGGTCGACCCGGCCCTGCGCGTCGACGGCAGCGGCCAGTTCGGTCACCCGGGGTGCCTCGAACAGCATCCGCACCCCGACGCGGCGGTCCAGTGCGGCACCGATCCGGGCGACCGCCTTGGCGGCCAGCAGCGAGCTGCCACCCAGGGCGAAGAAGTCGTCGTCGGCGCCGATCGGCCGGTCGCCGCCGAGTACTTCGGCGTAGACCGCGGCGACGATCTCCTCGGTGACCGTGGCCGGCTTGCGGTAGGTGGTGGTCTCGAAGACGGGGGCGGGCAGGGCGGCGCGGTCGAGCTTGCCGTTGACGGTCAGCGGAATGTGGTCGACGACCACGACCGCCGCCGGCAGCATGTGCTCGGGCAGCGTGTGGCCGAGTTCGCGGCGCAGCGCGGCGGCGTCGACGACCGGGCTGTCGGCGCCGGCCACCAGGTAGGCGACCAGGCGCGGCTCGTCGACCAGGTCGGTGCGCACCAGCACCGCGACCTCGCGCGGAGCGGCCGAACTGCGCAGCAGGGCCGCCTCGATCTCCCCGAGCTCGATCCGGAAGCCACGCAGGTTGACCTGCTGGTCGGCGCGGCCCAGGTATTCCAGGTCGCCGTCGGCGGTCCAGCGGGCCAGGTCACCGGAGCGGTAGGCCACGGTGCCGGGCGCGCCGTACGGGTCGGCGACGAATCGGCCCGCGGTCAGATCGGGGCGGGCCAGGTAGCCGCGCGCCAATTGCGCACCGGAGACGTAGATTTCGCCGGGCACGCCGACCGGGACCGGGCGCAGACGCGAATCCAGCACGCGCACAGCCAGTCCGGCGATGGCACCGCCGATCACACTGGCCGAGCCCACCTCCGGGGTGATCTCGCGGTAGGAGACGTGCACCGTGGTCTCGGTGATGCCGTACATGTTCACCAGCCGCGGCGAACCCGGGTAGCGGGCGAACCAGCCGTCGAGCCGCTGCGGCTCGAGCGCCTCGCCGCCGAAGATGACTGTGCGCAAGTCGTATTCGGCCGGCTCGGCGGCGAGATCCGCGGCAATGAGCTGGTAGAACGCCGACGGGGTCTGGTTGAGCACGGTGACCCGCTCGGCCAGCAGCAGTTCGCGGAACTGTTCAGGCGAACGCGAGGTGAAGTAGTCGACCAGGACCACCGAGCCGCCGTGCAGCAGCGCGCCCCACAGCTCCCACACCGAGAAGTCGAAGGCGTAGGAGTGGAACATCGTCCACACATCCGAGGCGCCGAACCCGAAGTGACGCGCGGTGTTGTCCAGCAGCGCAACGACATTCGCGTGCGGGACGACCACACCCTTGGGGCGGCCGGTGGAGCCGGAGGTGTAGATGACGTAGGCGGCGTTCGCCGGGGTCAGGGGCGCGCGGCGGTCGGCGTCGGTGAGCGGCGTCGCGTCGAAGCCGGAGAGATTGGCCGCGTCGGGGTCGATCACCGGGCCGCCGAACCAGTCACGCGGCAGTCCGGTGGCCTCGCCGGCGATCGCGCACAGCGGGCGGGCGTCGTCGAGAATGTACTCGATGCGGTCGACCGGGTAGTTGGGGTCGATCGGCAGGTAGCCGCCGCCGGCCTTGAGCACGGCCAGCAGCGCGACGGCCAGTTCCACGGTGCGCGGGAGTGCCACGGCCACCAGGGTTTCCGGGCCGACGCCCGCGGCGACCAGGCGCCGGGCGAGACGGTTGGACCAGGTGTCGAGCTCGCCGTAGGTGAGAGTGGTCGCGCCTGCCTTCACCGCGACGGCGTTCGGGTCGAGTGCGGCGGCGCGGGCGAAACGGTCGACCATGGACTCACCCGCCGCGGCGACCGAGTCGCCGGTGGTGGCCCAGTCGTGCAGGGTGCGCTGCTGTTCCTCGGCGCTGAGCAGCTGGATGTCACCGACCACGACGGTCGGATCGGCGACGACGGCGGCCAGGATCTGGGTGAAGCGGCGGGCCAGCACCGCGATACTGCCCGCGTCGTAGAGGTCGGTGGCATAGCCGATCTCGATGGCCATACCGTCGGCGCGGCCGTCGACATCGTCGGACTCGCGGACCGTGAACTGCAGGTCGAACTTGGCGACGGCGGCGTCGAAGTCCAGCGGCGCGACGCGCAAGCCCGCCGCGTCCAGGGCGGGCAGGGTGAAGTTCTGCAGGACCAGGGCCACCTGGAACAGCGGGTGCCGGTTGCGGGCCCGCGCGGGGGCGATGGCGTCGACGATCTGCTCGAACGGGAGGTCGGCGTGCGAGAGCGCGTCGAGGTCACCGGCGCGCACGGCGTCGAGAGTGGTCTCGAATTCGGCGCGCGGGTCGATCTGGGTGCGCAGCACCAGCGTGTTGACGAACATGCCGATCAGCCCGTCGAGTGCGGCCTCGCCGCGCCCGGCGACCGGGGTGCCGATGGCGATGTCGCTGCCGCCGGACAGGCGCGCCAGCAGCACGGCCAGTGCCGCGTGCACGGTGCTGAACAGGGTGGCCTCGTGCTTGCGGGCCAGTTCGCGCAGCTCACTGTGCAGATCGGAGTCGATCTGGAAGCGGTGCACGCCGCCGTGGAAGCTGGACTCGGCGGGTCGCGGGCGATCGGTGGGCAGGTCGAGCTGTTCGGGCAGGCCGGCCAGGCCGCGCCGCCAGAAGGCGAGCTGGGTGTGGGCGAGCGAGGTGGTGTCGGCGGGGTCGCCGAGGTTCTCGTCCTGCCAGAGGGCGTAGTCGGCGTACTGGATCGGCAGCGGTGTCCAGGCCGGGGCGGCGCCGTCGCGGCGGGCGGCGTAGGCGGTCATCAGGTCGGCGGCCAGCGGGCCGAGGGAGAAGCCGTCGGCGGCGATGTGGTGCACGACCAGGACCAGCACGTGTTCGCCGGCGACCGCGAAAAGTTCCGCGCGCAGCGGGATCTCGGCGGTGAGGTCGAAGCGGATGGCGGCGCAGGCGAGCAGGCGGGCGGGCAGTTCGGCCGCGCTGATCGCCTCGGCGCGCAGCGTGCTGCCCGCACTGTCGGCGATGTGCTGCTCGGCGCCGTCGGGACCGTCCGGGTAGCTGGTGCGCAGGGTTTCATGCCTGCCGACGACATCGGCGAGCGCGGCGTCGAGGGCGGCGATATCGAGGTCACCGATCAGGCGCAGGGCGACGGGGATGTTGTCGACGGCGTCGCCGGGGCCGTCGGCGTCGGCGAGGTAGCGGTTGAGGAACCACATCCGGCGCTGAGCGGGCGAGAGCGGAATCGATTGCGGGCGTTCGCGAGTGGTCAGTGCCAGTCGGCCGCCGGTGCCGCGCAGGGCGGCGCAGCGCGCGGCCAGGTCGACGACGGTGGGGGCGTCGAACAGCAGCCGGACCGGGATCTGGGTGTCGAGTGCGGCGCCGAGGCGGGCCGCGACCTGGGTGGCGTTGAGGGAGTTGCCGCCGAGGGCGAAGAAGTCGTCGTCCAGACCGACCTCCCGATCGGCGGGGAAGCCGAGGACCGTCGCGAAGGTGTTCGCCACGATCTGCTCCACCTCGCCGGCCGGGGCGCGGAACACCGCGGCCTCGAACATCGGATCGGGCAGGGCGGCGCGGGCGAGCTTGCCGGAGGCATTGAGCGGGAACTCGTCGAGGACGACGAAGGCGGCGGGGACCATGTAGGCGGGCAGGGTGCCGGCCAGCGCTGACTTGATCGCGTCGAGGTCGAGGTCGGCGCCGACCAGGTAGGCGACCAGGGTGTCGTCGCGGACGAGGACCGCGACCTGGGCGATCTCCGGCCGGGCCGCGAGGGCGGCTTCGATCTCCCCGAGTTCGATACGCAGGCCGCGCAGCTTCACCTGGAAGTCGGTGCGGCCCAGATATTCCAGCTCCCCGTGCGAGCCTTCGGTATCGCCGTCGACCACCGTCCAGGTGACCAGGTCGCCGGTGCGGTACATGCGCGCGCCCGGGGTGAACGGGTTGGCGACGAAGCGGTCGGCGGTGAGGTCGACGCGGCCCGCATAGCCGCGGGCGAGCTGGGCGCCGGCCAGGTACAGCTCGCCGGGGACCCCGGCCGGCACCGGGCGCAAGCGGCTGTCGAGGACGTAGACCTGGGTGTTGTGCACCGGCACGCCGATCGGCACGGTGACGATGTCGGCGTCGATCACCTCGTGGAAGGTGACGTCGACGGCGGCTTCGGTGGGGCCGTACAGGTTGTGCACAGCCGTGCCGGTGAGTGCGCGCAACTGCTGGGCGGGGGCGGGGGGTAGTGCCTCGCCCGAGGCGAACACCAGGCGAAGCGATCCGCAGCGAGTGGTGCGGGCGGTGCCAGCGGCAGCAGCGGCGCGCTCGCCAACGGCAGGACGAGCGGCGGTGGGGGCCGCGGTGTCGGGGAGGGCGGCGACGAAGACCGACAGCATGGACGGGACGAAGTGGGCGACGGTGATCTGTTCGTGGTCGATCAGGTCGGCCAGGTAGGCCGGGTCGCGGTGGCCGTCGGGGGTGGCCAGGATGAGGCGGGCGCCGATCTGCAGGGGCCAGAAGAACTCCCAGACCGAGACGTCGAAGGTGGCGGGGGTTTTCTGCAGGACGGTGTCGGTGGGGGTCAGGCGGTAGGCGTCCTGCATCCAGACCAGGCGGTTGACGATCGCGGCGTGCGAGACGACGACGCCCTTGGGCTGGCCGGTGGAGCCGGAGGTGAAGATCAGGTAGGCGGCGTGGTCGCGGGTCAGGGTGCCGAGGCGGTCGGCGTCGGTGATGGGCGCGGCCGAATAGTCGCTGGTGTCGAGGTCCTCGAGGTCGAGGACGGCAGGACGATCGGCGCAGCCGGTGTCGACGTGCGTACTGGAGCCACCCATGCCGTCGAATACCGTTGCGGGGAAGTCGAGTTCGTCGATCGCGCGAGTGAGTACACAGATCGGGCGCGCCGCATCGAGAACACGAGCGATGCGGTCGGCGGGGTGTTCGGGATCCAGTGGCACGTAGGCGCCGCCCGCGGCCTGCACCGCGTACATGGCAACGACCAGGTCGAGGCAGCGGCGCATCCCGAGCGCGACCGTGCGATCGGGGCGGACGCCGATCGAGATGAGCAGGCGGGCAAGGCGATTAACCCGAGCCGCGAACTCGGCGTAGGTGAGCGATTCGCCCTCGAAGGTGAGCGCGATCGCGTCCGGGGTGCGCACGGCCTGTGCGGCGAACAGCGAGACCAGGGTCATGCGTTCGTCGCGGGGGTACGCGGTGGCGTTCCAGGTGTCGAGCAGGCGCGTGCGCTCGGCCGCGCCGAGCAGATCGATGTCGCCGATCACGACGTTGGGATCGGCGGTCACCGTCTCCAGCATCCGCAGCAGGCGGGTGCTGAAAGTTGTGATGGTCTGCGCGTCGAACAGGTCGGTCGCGTACTCGATGCGGCCGAGCAGGCCGTCGGCGGATTCGCGCAGGGTCAGCTGGAGATCGAATTTGGCGGTGTGGGTGTCGATCTCGAGTTCGGTGGCGGTGAGGCCGGCGGGCGCGAGTTCGGTGGCGGCGGTGTTCTGGAAGTCGAGCATCACCTGGAACAGCGGGTGCCGCGCGGTGGAGCGCTCCGGGTTGAGCGCCTCGACCAGGCGGTCGAAGGTGACATCGGCATGGGCCATGGCCCGCAGGTCGCCGTCGCGCACCGTCTCGACCAGCTCCGCGAAAGTGGCAGCCGGGTCGACCTGGGTACGCAGCACCAGGGTGTTGACGAACATGCCGACCAGCTCGTCGAGCGCCTGATCGCCACGCCCCGCGACCGGTGTACCGACCGAAATATCCTGCTGGCCGGACAGTTTGGCGAGCGTGGCGGCGAAGGCCGCGTGCAGGACCATGAACAGCGAGGCCTGGGAACCGGTGGCCACCGCGCGCAACCGGTCGGTGAGCGCGGCGGGGATCGTGAAGGCGTGGCGCGCACCGCGACCCGTAGCCACGGCCGGGCGCGGGCGGTCGCCGGGCAGGCTCAGCAGATCCGGCTGATCAGCCAGTTCGGCTGTCCAGAAGCCGATCTGGCGCGCCATTGCCGAGTCCGGATCGTCCTCGGCACCGAGCACCTCGCGCTGCCAGAGCGCGAAGTCGGCGTACTGCACCGGCAGCGGGGTCCACGACGGTTCGTCGCCGGCCAGGTAGGCGGCGTAGGCGACCATGAGATCACGCACCAGCGGCGCGACCGACCATCCGTCGGCGGCGATGTGATGCAGCACGACCACCAGGACGTGCTCGTCGGCCGTCGCGGCGCCGTTCTCGGGCATCGTGCGCAGCAGGTGCAGCCGGACCGGGGGTTCCTGGTCGACCGCGAACGGGATCGCGGCGAGGGTGCGGATGTGGTCGTCCAGGTCGGCGGGGGCGATGGGGGCGGGGGTGAGGGTGATGGCCAGGTGGTCGGTGGGGACTACCTGCTGGAACGGGATGCCGTCGATGGCGGGGTAGCGGGTGCGCAGGGCCTCGTGGCGGGTGAAGACCGCGGTGACGGCGGCGTGCAGGGCGGTGTGGTCGATGGTGCCGGTCAGGCGGATGGCGGTGGCGATATTGTCGGCGACCGAATCGGTGTCGAACTGGTTGAGGAACCACATGCGCTGCTGGGCGTAGGACAGCGGAATCTGTTGTGGCCGTTCGCTTGCCACCAGCGGTGGGCGCTGCCCAGTGCGCTCGGCGGAGCCAAGGCGGGCGGCCAGCGCGGTGACGGTCGGCGCCTCGAACAGCACCTTCAGCGACACCGTCGTCCCCAGCGCGGCGCCGAGTCGGGCGACCACCTGGGTGGCGACGAGCGAGTTGCCACCCAGGGCGAAGAAGTCGTCGTCGGCGCCGACCCGCTCGATCCCGAGCACCTCACCGAACACCCGCGCGACCACGGACTCGGTCCCGGCGGCCGGTGTGCGGAAGGCATTGGCGGCGAACACCGGCGCGGGCAGCGCACGGCGATCCAGCTTGCCGTTCGGGGTCAGCGGCAGCGCCGGAACAACCATGAACGCCGAGGGCACCATATGCGCGGCCAGCGTGCTCCGCAGGACCGCCGCGATCGCCTCAACCTCGAAAGGCAAGCCACTACCGGGGGCGTCGGCCCCGCCGCCACTGCCACCGCCGACGCGCAGTTCAGCATCGGCGGCATTGCCACTGTGGCCGCGCAGTTCGACCTCGGCCGCGGACTCGGAGACGAGCTCGACAGCCACACCACCCGGCGCACCTACGGCGTCGGCATCGGTCTCGGGGACGAGGTAGGCGACGAGCTGATCACCGCGATGGGCGTCGGCGTGTACCAGGACTACCGCCTGCCGCACCGACGGTTGCGCCAGCAATGCCGCTTCGATCTCACCGAGCTCGATCCGGAACCCACGCAGTTTCACCTGGTCGTCGTTGCGGCCCAGGTACTCGAGGGTGCCCTCGGCGGTCCAGCGCACCAGGTCGCCGGTGCGGTACATGCGCGCACCCGGCTCCCACGGGCAGGCCACGAAGCGACCGGCGGTGAGGGCGGAGCGGCGCCGGTACCCACGTGCCACCTGGGCGCCCGCGACATACAGCTCACCGGCCACCCCGACCGGTACCGGCTGGAGCCGGTCGTCGAGGACCCACTCGGCGATGCCGCGCAGCGGCCTGCCCAGGGTCAGCGGGGACGCCGCCGAGAGCGGGGCGCTGATATTGGTGGCGACCGTCGTCTCCGACGGGCCGTAGGCGTTGACGAAGGCGCGCGGCACCGAGCCGCCGGTCCAGCGGGCGACCAGATCGGGCGGGCAGGCCTCGCCGCCGACCATCACCATGCGCAGGTCGTCGAGCTGTTCGGGGTCGAGCACGGCGAGCCCGGACGGGGTCATCAGCGCGTGGGTGACCCGCTGCTCGGCCAGCAGTTCGGCCAGCTCGGCGCCCACGTGGCGGCCGGGCTGCGCGATCACCAGGGTGGCCGCGGAGTTCACCGCGAGCAGGAACTCCATCACCGAGATGTCGAAGGACGGCGAACCGACCTGCAGCACCCGCGCGTCGGCGGAACCGAACATGCGGTCGGTCTCCTCGGCGGCGAACCCGGCGATCCCGGCCTGGGTCACCAGCACGCCCTTGGGCAGACCGGTGGATCCAGAGGTGTAGATGACGTAGGCGAGGTGCCCGGCGCGCAACGGCCGCACCCGGTCGGCGTCGGTGACCGGGTCGCTCGCGCGAGCCGCGCACTCGGCCATCAGCTTCAGCTCGTCGAGGACCAGCCAGTCGATCGGGCCCGGCAGCGTGTCCTGTGCCTCCGACACCGTAAGACCAAGTCGGGCACCGGAATCGGTGACCATATGGGAGATGCGATCGAGCGGGTAACTGGGATCGACCGGCAGCCAGGCCGCGCCCGCCTTGGCGACGGCCCACACCGCGAGCACGGCTTCGATCGAGCGCGGGATACCGACCGCGACCACATCGTCGGGACCGATCCCGCCGTCGACGAGCACGCGGGCCAGCCGCGAGGAGGCCCGGTCGAGTTCGCGGTAGGTGAGGTGCCGGTCGCCGTCGGTGACGGCGTCGCGATCCTGCCCGGCGGCGACGGCGGTGGCCAGCAGCTCAGGGAGCAGACCGGTGGCGGTGACCGGTGCGCCACGCATGCCGGTGACGTGGGCGTGCTCGGCGGCCGAGAGCAGCGGCAGCTCACCCACCGGGGTCGCGGGGGCCGCGACGGCGGCGGCCAGCAGCCGCACGAAGCGGGCGCCCAGATCGAGAATGTCGGTGTCGTCGAAAAGGTCGGTGGCGTAGAGGGTTTCGGCCTCGATACCGGCGGGTTCGCCGGCGGCGCCGCGGCGTTCGGCGAGGGTGATCTGCAGGTCGAACTTGGTGGTGTCGAGTTCGATCTCGTGCACCGTCACCGGGGAACCGGCCAGCTCGAAGGTGGTGTCGAGGACGGCCTGGAAGTTCAGCGCGACCTGGAACAGCGGGTGCCGCGACTGGGAGCGGGCCGGGTTGACCACGTCGACCAGGCGGTCGAAGGGGACGGTGGCGTGCGCGAAGGCGGCCAGATCGGTTTCGCGGGTGCGCTCGAGCGCGGTGGTGAAGCTCGCGGCGGGGTCGAGCTCGGTGCGCAGCACGAGGGTGTTGACGAACATGCCGATCAGGTCGTCGATGGCGCGGTCGCCACGCCCGGCGACACCGGTGCCGATGGCGATGTCGGTGGTGCCGGACAGGCGCGCCAGCAGCACCGCGAGCGCGGTGTGCAGGACCATGAACAGCGAGGCGCCCGCCTGCTGGGCCAGCGCGGCCAGCTGCCGGTGCAGTTCGGCGTCGATGGTGAAGCCGGTGCGCGCACCACGCATGCTCGACTCCGCCTGCCGCTGCCGGGCAGAGGGGAGGTCGAGCTGATCGGGCAGCCCGGCGAGAGTCCGCTCCCAGAAGGCGATTTCGCGCGAGGCGAGCGACTGCGGGTCCGTCTCGGCGCCGAGCAGTTCACGCTGCCAGAGCGCGTAGTCGGCGTACTGCACGGTCAGTGGCGCCCAGCCGGGGGCGACACCGTCGGCGGCGGCGCGGTAGGCGGTGAGCACATCGCGCACCAGCACCTGCAGCGAAACACCATCAGCGGCAATATGATGCAGCACCACAGCGAGCGCGAGCTCCGGCGCGTCCGGCATGACCGAACCGGCGTGAATCAGCGAGTGCTGGTCCTCAGCGCGGGCAGCGGCCGGGTCTGCGGGCATGTCCGGCGGGACCACCGGGTTGGATTCACCGGCTACCACGAACACGCGGGCACGGAACGGCGCCTCGTGTTCGAGATCGAAACCGGCCGTGGCGAATCGGGTGAGCTCGGCGTCCAGACTCGCCGCGTCGACCTCGACCGGTTCGGGCATCCGGAACGATCCGGCGGGGCGCACGACCTGCTCGGCCACCTCACCGCCCGGAGTCGCGACGGCGGGGAACACAGTGCGCAGCGCCTCGTGCCGGTCGGCGACCGAACTCAGCGCCGTTACCAGCGCGGGCAGATCGGCGGTACCGCGCAGCCGGACCACGAACGGCATGTTGTAGCCGGGTGCGGCCGGGTCGAAGCGATTGAGGAACCAGATCCGTTGCTGTGCAGGGGAAAGCGGGATCAGCTCGGGACGTGTACCGGCGGCGAGGACCGGCAGCTGCGCCGAGACGCCCGCCTCCACCCGTTCGGCGACGGTGGCGGCCAGCCGGGCCACCGTGGTCGCGCCGAACAGGTCACGCACGCCGAGCCGGCAGCCGAGGTCGGCGCCGAGCCGGGCGGCCACCTGGGTGGCGACCAGGCTGTTGCCGCCGAGGGCGAAGAAGTCGTCGTCGCGGCCGACCCGGTCCAGTCCGAGGACCTCGCCGAACACCCGGGCCACGGTCTGCTCCACCGGCCCGACGGGTTCGGCGTAGGCGATGACGGTGCGGGCAGGCGCGGGCAGCGCCTTGCGGTCGAGCTTGCCCGACGCGTTCACCGGCAGGGCGTCGAGCAGCACAAAAGCCGCGGGCACCATATAGCCGGGCAGCGCGCGCAGCGCGGCTTCGCGCAGGTCGCCGACCGCGACAGCGCCCGGCTCGGCCTCCACCACATAGGCGACCAGCTGCTCGCCGACACCCGCGTCGTCGCGCACCACCACGACCGCGCGCGCGGCCGAATCGACGCTCTCCAGCACCGCCTCGATCTCGCCGAGCTCGATCCGCAGACCGCGCAGCTTGACCTGGAAGTCGGTGCGGCCCAGGTATTCCAGTTCACCGTTGGTGGTCCAGCGGACCAGGTCGCCGGTGCGGTACATCCGCGCGCCGGGCTCGGTGAGGTCGGCGACGAAACGACCGGAGCTGAGCTCGGGACGTCCGACATAACCCCGGGCGAGCTGTACCCCCGACAGATACAGCTCACCCGGAGCCCCGACCGGTACCGGCCGCAGCCGCGAGTCGAGAACACGGAGCCGGGTGTTGAACACCGGCGCGCCGATCGGCACGGTGACCCGGTCGGCGTCGTTCACCTCGTGGAAGGTGACATCGACGGCCGCCTCGGTCGGGCCGTAGAGATTGTGCAGCCGCACCCCGGTGAGCAGCCGCAGCCGCTGCGCCAGTGCGGCGGGCAGCGCCTCACCGGAGGCGAACACCAGCCGCAGCGAGGTACGCACGGCGATCTCCTGCTGGGCCAGGAAGGCTTCCAGCATCGACGGGACAAAGTGTGCCACGGTGACGCCGTACTCCGCGATCACCCGGCGCAGATAGGCCGGGTCGCGGTGCCCGTCGGGCTCGGCGAGCAGCAGCGTAGCGCCGATCTGCAAGGGCCAGAAGAACTCCCACACCGAGACGTCGAAGGTCATCGGGGTCTTCTGCAGGACGACGTCGACCCCGTGCAGGCGGTAGGTGTGCTGCATCCACACCAGCCGGTTGACGATCGCGGCGTGCTCGACGGCCACGCCCTTGGGCAGGCCGGTGGAGCCGGAGGTGAAGATGACGTAGGCCGGATGCGCGGGGCGCAGCGGCGCGGTGCGCTCGGCGTCGGTCAGCGGGGTGTCGGCGTAGCCGCTCAGGTCCAGCGCGTCGACGGCCAGTACCGGCACGGTGCCCGCGCCGGGCACGCCGTCGCGGGTGGTGGTGAGCACGGCGGCGGGGGCGGCCGTGCCGAGGATGTGGGCGATGCGCTCGGCCGGGTGATCGGGGTCGATCGGGACGTAGGCGGCGCCGGCGGCGAGCACCGCGTACATGGCGACGACGAGTTCCGGCGAACGCCGAATGCTCAGTGCCACCAGCGATTCCGGGCCGATGCCCTGTGCGCTCAGATGCCGGGCCAGGCGGTGCGCGCGGGCAGCCAGCTCGCGGTAGGTGAGATCGGCGGTGGTGTCACCGGCCATTCGCACGGCGAGCTCGTCCGGGGTACGCGCGAGCTGGGCCTCGAACAGCGCGGGCAAGGTCGCGGCGGCCACATCGCGCTCGGCCAGCGCGGCGTCCACATCGAAGCGGGTCGCGTTCCAGATCCGGGTGCTGACCTGCAGTTCCAGCTCGGTCGCCACCTCGATCGCGCCGAGCGCGGCGTCCAGGTCGGCGGCGGCGAGGCGCTCCAGGAAACGCAGGAAGCGGCTGTGATGGCGGGCCAGGGTGTCGGCGTCGTAGAGGTGCGGGTTGGCCTCGAAATCGACGTGCACGCGGTCGCGGTCGCCGTAGTAGACGTTGAGGCTCAGGTCCTCGATCGGGCCGGTGGACAGCACCCGGTAGCGGCCGGTGGTGGTGGCGAGGGTGAGTTCGCGGCGGAAGAGCATGAAGTTGGCCAGCGGGCCGAACAGTGCGCGGCGGGCGGGGCGGCCGTCGTCCTCGGCGTCGCGGCGGATGTCCTCGGCGCGGTAGCGCTGATGCCGCAGCGCGCCGGCGACCTCGACCCGCGCCGCGCGCAGCAGCTCGCCCCAGCTGGTCGCCGCGCCGGCCGCACCGGTGGGCAGGCGCAGCGGCACGATATTGGACAGCATGCCCGCCGAGCGGCGCATGACCGCGGTGGTGCGGGCGGTGACGGGCAGGCTCAGTACCACGTCGGGGCGGTCGGTCAGCCGGCCGAGGTAGGCGGCGAAGGCGGCCAGCAGCACCGCGGACACGGTCGAATCATCGCTGGCCGCAATGGTTTCCAGCCGGGCGACGAGCTTTTCCGAGAGCCGCCCGCCGGTGACCAGGTTGATCGCGGCGCGCGGCGCGGTGCGGCTGTCGAGACCGGTCGGGCTGTCCAGGCCGGCGATGCGCTGGGCCCAGTGTTCGCGGTCGGTGGCGAAGCGGGTGCTCTCGCGGTAGCGCTGCTCGCCCTCGACCAGCTCGGCCAGCGCGCCCGGGACGACCTCGCGCGGCGCGGTGCCGAGCACGCGCGCCGAGTACAGCTCGGCGATGCGCTGGGAGAGGGTGAAGGCGCCGTAGCCGTCGAGCACGATGTGATGTCCGCGCAGGTACCAGAACCAGCGCAGGTCACCGACGCGCAGCACCGCGCCGCCGACGAGGCGGTCGGTGAGCAGGTCGAGCGGGGCGCCGAATTCGGCGCGCATCCACTCCTGGGCGGCGGCGACCGGGTCGTCGTGGTGGCGCAGATCGATCAGGGGTAGCTCGTCGGAGATCCGGATGGCGTGGTCGACGACCTGGTAGGGCACGCCGTCGGCTTCCCCGATGCGTACCAGCGGTGAGCCGTAGGCGTGCGCCGCCTCGGCCGTGACCTGTTGCAGCACTGCGACATCCAGCTCGCCGGTGATGTCGACGTACTGGGCGATGGTGATCGGGACGTCGGGGTCGAGCAGCTGTGCGTACCAGACACCCAGCTGGGCGGGGGTCAGCGGGAATCGTGGCGACGCGGCGAGCGCCTCCGCTTCCTGCGGTCGCGCGCTGAACCCACCCAACTCCGTACCGTGCACCAGAGCCTCCTCGAATCGCGAAAAAACAGCAGACCGAACAACTTCCGGGCAGCACGAAGACACCTCAGGCACTTCGTGAACCGAGAGAATTCGGTATGGGCGCAGTGGGCGCGACGCCGCACTCGCGCAGGATCCCCGACAGATCATGTGGACGAGAGCGACGACCCGATCGGGTCGTCGGGCGACGGACGACTGTGTCCGTCGCAGGGTGCCTAGCTGTTGATCGTTCCTCCAACATCACGGCCGTTGCGCCAAGTTCTCGCCCCGGCTTTGTCAGTTACATCACATGGCTGCCTGTCCATGCATTGCAGACACTAGGCGGTCGGTTAATAAAAAGAAACTTTTTCCGCTAAAAAACTCGGACGGATGTCCAGTCTCTTCCGGGGTGCGCCCACGACCTGGGCATGAGTGTGCTCTCCAACACATCAGCGCGCGATGTGTGAGCTGCCACACTTTCAGAACCGGAGACTATGAGCCGAAACGTTGCATCTGCGTTGCATCGGCGCCGAGGCGTCGGTCGAGCACCCGGATCTTGGCCTCGATCTGCGCATATAGCGGTGAATCGCGGTCGACGGTCGACCGATAGGCGGCCCACGCGGCGGCATCGTCGCGACCTTCCGGACCCGCCGTCCACCGGCGCAGCACGCCGGCATCCCGGGCGGCGAGCACCGCGGCGCGCAAACGCACGCGCAGCTCGTCGCGGATATCGCAGATGCCCGGCGCGGACGATCTCGGCAGCACCGGACCCGCGTACAAGCGCAATGCGGATTCGATATCACCGGAGTCGAGCGCCGCCCGCAGCGCCTCCACATCGGTTGCGACATGCACGCGAAGACGGTATGGGCGCGATCCGACGACGGTCGCGCCGACGACCGACCGCAGCCGCGACATCGCCGCGCGGATCGTGCCGTTGTCCAGATCGGTGTCGTCGAGCAGCAGCGCCAGATGATCGGCGCCGAGACCTTCGGGATGTTCGGTGAGCAACAGCAGGATCTCGGCATGGCGCTGCGACAGCGCCACCCGCTCCCCCGCCACACTCAATTGCGGCTGCCCGAGCCCGAGCACATCGAGCCCGAGCCGGGCCCGCGGCGGCTCGGCGGTATCCGGCGGCGGCGCCGGAACCGAGCGCCCGGCGCGCATGGCTCGCAACACGAGATCCATTTCGGCGGCCGTCGCCGCGGCCTTCACCAGGGCGAGGATCTCCGGCTTGGCGACCCGCATTCCGCCGGCAATCATCAGCACCCCGACCAGACGGCCGTCCGGCTCGTGCACCGGCGCCGCGGCACCGGTGATCTGGTGCATCCGATGCAGGAAATGCTCGGGTCCGTGGATCCAGGTCGCCCGCCCAGTACGCACGACGAGACCGACCGCGTTGGTGCCGACCCGGCGCTCGCTGAGGTCGTCGCCCTCGCGCACCCCGATCTCGGCGACCGCGGCCACCTGCTCGGGATGACCGTGCACCGTGAGCACCCGGCCGAACTGGTCGGCTACGGTCACGATGAGTCCGGCCCGCGCCGCGTCCTGGACCAGCAGTTTGTCGATCAGTGGCATGAGCGCAGCGATCGGGTGCGCATCGCGATACCGCTCCAGATCGGCGCCGCGCAGACCGCGACCGTCGAGTACATCCGTCGGATCGACACCACCGCGCACACTGCGCAACCAGGATTCGAGAACGAGCGGACGTAACAGGCCGGCCAGCTGCGTCAGCTGTTCACCACCGGCACTGAGAAATCCATGGGCCTGTGCGGCATAGGCTTCCAGAGCACCGAGCTGTGCGCCCGACTCCGCCGCCTGCCGTGGGGGCCGCCCACCTGCAAGATTGCTGACCATTTGCCTTTCTTTCCCGGTACAAACTGTACCGGTGACTTATGGCATCGAACGTCAGAAGTGTGGGTTTGTCCGGCAGGTCACATCGTGGTATCAGCCGACGGTGCGTCACAGTAGGAGCAGATCGGCTATGGCTGCGGCGAGCGTCACTACGGTGACCTGCGGTCCGCGCCCGATCGGCACCGGCACGATCGACAAGTCCACGACCATAAGGTCATCGATGCCGTGCACGCGGGCCCGTTCGTCGACCACCGCGCGCTCGTCGCCGGCGGGTCCCATCCGGCAGGTGCCGGAAAGATGCTGGGAAGTTCCCAGCCGTTCTTGCAGCCAGCTGTCGTCGACCGGTTCCCGGCCGAGGTCGAACATCTCCGCGGCGATCGCGACGCCGTCGCGCAGCCGGTCCCGGCCACGCGCGCTCGACAAGTATGCCTGGTCGATGCGCGCGGGGACCGCCGGGTCCGCCGAGGTCAGGGTCAGGGTGCCGGTGGATTCGGGACGCATGAGGGCCACCCCGAGCCGGCGCAGGCCGGGGGTGAACATGGGGGTGTACGGGCGGAGTTCGAGGTCGTCGAGTTCCAGCACGTATTCGAGGGCGACGGTGGCCGCCGCGGGTGGTTGCCCGGGGAATTCCAGGCCGATCTCCGGATGGTCGGTGCACCAGGAACCGACCGGTGCGGGCCGGACCACCGGCACCCCGAGCGCGCGCAGCTGCGGTTCGGGGCCGATGCCGGACCGGATCAGCAGCGCCGCCGACTCGATCGCCCCGGCACACAGCACCACCCGGTCGGCATAGGTCGTACCGCGCTCGCGTCCGCGCGCCCACGCCACCCCGACCGTCCTGGTGCCGCGCAGGATCAGCCGGGTCACCATCGTCGCGCCGACGACCGTCAGATTCGGGCGGGCCAGAGCGGGATAGAGATGAGTGAGCGCGGGGCCGCGACGTTGGCCGTGCGACAGTGCCAGCGGCACCCGGCCGAAGCCGATCGAAGCCGGCCGCCGGGCCGCGGTCCGGTCGGCACTGTCCGGCGCGGCGGCGTCGGCCCGGTCGGCGCGCGACGCGAAATCCCCGGCCGCGGGCTCGTCGCGGTGGCCGGCGACGGGTGGTGCGACGGCGTTGAGGTCGGCGATCTCGGCGAAGCCCGCGGTGGCGCATCGCTCGGCGAACTCCGTGCTGAACGGGGCGGGATCGGTGATCCGCTGGACCGGGATCGGGCCGCGATCGCCGTGTCCTGGCGCGGTACCGAAGTCCAGGTCGTGTTCGAGGGCGCGGAAATAGGGCACGACCGCGTCGAACGACCACCGGTCACTGCCCGCGACCGCGCTCCACGCAGCGAGGTCGGCTGCGGGTGGCCGGAGGAAGTAGCTGCCGTTGATCGCGCCGGACCCGCCGATCAGTTTGCCGCGCACCAGGTTTCCCGGGTATCGCCACACCACGGTGGATTCCGGCCCGACCGGGAGGTGGCCGGGGTCGAGCAGTTCGGCCGGCAGCGCGGCGGGTGCGGGCCAGACCGGTCCGGCTTCCAGCACCAGGACCTCGTGGCCGGGGTCGGCGCTGAGCCGGGCCGCGAGGACGCAGCCCGCCGAGCCGGCGCCGATGACGAGCGTGCGCGTCATCGTGGAAGATTCAGCTCGACGACGTCGTCGGCTTGAGCGCCTCGAAGCTGCGGGCCCGGATCACGCCGAGCCACAGGCCGGTGCCGTAGGCGACATCGTCGAGGCGCTTGTAGGCCACGTACCGCAGCGGGTCGAGACCACCGGAATCGCGGTGGGTGAACCAGTCGGCCAGCCCGTCGGCCAGCGCCATGGTGATCGCGATCTTCCTGATCCGGCGCGAGGCGAGCACCGCGAGCAGCGTCACCGGCCAGTAGTCCCGGCACATCGCCGAGGCCAGCCGCCACATCCCGGCGAAGTAGCCGCGCGCCAGATATACCGCCGCGATCCGGGTCGGGTTGTCCAGCTCGGTGAACACCCGCCGCAGTTTGATCAGCGCCGAGCACAGCGTGACCACCCCGCCCAGCAGTCCCCACTTGGACAGGGTCGCGAACAGCAGACTCGCCAGCACCGTCCAGGTCGGCACCGACAGCGGCGAGACCAGGCCCGAATGGCGTTTGCCCAGCGGCGCGGCGCCGGTCCCGTAGAACAGCTTTCGCCCGAACCAGGCACGGAAGGCCACCCGGTGATCGTGGGCGACGTGCGCGGCGGGCTCGTAGCGCAGCCGCCAGCCCGCGCGTTCGAGCCGCCAGCACAGATCGACATCCTCGGCGACCTGCATGGATTCGTCGAAACCGCCCTCGCCGAGCAGGGCGGCCCGGCGCGCCAGCAGTGCGGCGCTGGGCACATAGGAGACGATGCCGCGCGCGTGCACCGCCGCCTCCCGCCTGCCCAGATCCAGCGACGACCGGGTGTGCTCGTAGCGGGCCAGCGCGTTGGACTCCTTGTCCAGCGCGACGATGCGCGGGGCGACCAGCGCGACCTGCGGATCGCTGAAATGCCCGAGCATCACCTCGAGCCAGCCGCTGCGCGGCACCACATCGGAGTCGAGGAAGGCGACGAACTCGGTTGTCGCCGCCTGCAACCCGGCATTGCGCGCGGCAGCCGGGCCCAGTGGCGCGTCGTGACGCAGCACCGTCACCTGGCCACGGCCCTGCCGCGGCGGAATGCGGACCGGCTCGTCGGAACCGTCGTCGACGACGATCACATTGTGCCCGCGCAGCGCGGCCAGCAGCCGCAGCACGCCGTCGGCGTTGTTGTAGAGCGGGATGACGACGGTGATGTCGTCGAGCGAGGGCAGCAAACGCGGACGCGGGTTCGCCACGCCGGAATCGAGCAGCCGGCGCGCGACCATCGCGGACTTGGTGTCGGTGACCTCCAGGTACCCGTCGCCGATCAACTCGGCGGCCTCCGGGGCCAGGCGCAGCATCCGCGCGGGCGATCCACCGATCAGGATCCGGCCCCCGGAAAATGCGCGTACCCGTGGATCGATCCGAACCCCGAAGCCGTCGGGCAGACGATCATGGCGCATTCCTCGCATGCTATGCGCAGTTGGGCTCCCAGACATCATCACCCCACAAAAAAGGAGGAAAGTCCGCCTGAATTCCGGCTGTGACCGGTTGCCGGACAGGCGAACAAGATCGGCAGCGCACTTTCGGCAACCCGGCGTGTCCTAGCCTAGCGGACTCTCACTGCACGCCTTGACCGGCGCGCGCTTGACCGTCAGCGGCAGCGACACCCGACCCTTGACCCGCACCGGACGCGAATGATCCACCGCGGGGCGCGGAATCGTGCGTCCCGGCATCGACAGCGCCGCTTCGCCGTAGCCCTGCACGCATTCCGGGTCGGGACCGTTGGCGGGCAGGCCGGTGAAGAACTTGGCGGCCATGCAGCCACCGCGGCAGGCGTCGTAGTGCGAGCACTTGGTGCAGGCGCCACCGTCGACCGGCTCGCGCAGTTCGGCGAACAGCTCCGAGGTGGTCCACACCGCGTCGAAACCACCGTCGGCGACGATGTTTCCGGCCTTGAACCGGTCGTGGATGGCGAACGGGCAGGCGTAGACGTCACCGACCGGATCGACCAGGCACACCACCCGGCCGGCGCCGCACATGTTCAGGCCGGGCAGCGCGGAACCGAAGGCGGACAGGTGGAAGAACGAGTCGCCGGTGAGCACGCCCTCACCGTTGGCGACCAGCCAGTCGTAGAGCTCGCGCTGCTGTTCGGGCAGCGGGTGCAGTTCGTCCCACACGTCGGCGCCGCGGCCCGAGGGGCGCAGCCGGGTCAGCCGCAGGGTGGCGCCGTAACGGTCGGCGATGGCCTTGAATTCGTCGAGCTGGGCGATGTTGTGGCGGGTCGCCACGACCGACAGCTTGGCGTCCTTGAACCCCGCGTTGTGCAGGTTCTCCAGGGCGCGGATGGCGGTGTCGTAGGAGCCGGGGCCACGCACGGCGTCGTTGACCTCGGCGTCGGCGCCGTCGAGGGAGATCTGCACGTCGACGTAGTCGCTGGCGGCCAGCCGCGCGGCGACCTCCTCGTTGATCCGAACGCCGTTGGTGGAGAACTTGACTCCCACGTGGTGGGCGGTCGCGTAGTCGACCAGTTCCCAGAAGTCGGGTCGCACGGTCGGCTCGCCGCCGCCGATGTTGACGTAGAAGATCTGCATGCGCTCGAACTCGTCGATCAGCGCCTTGCACTGCTCGGTGGTCAGCTCGTTCGGATCACGGCGACCCGACGAGGACAGGCAGTGCACACACGACAGGTTGCACGCGTAGGTGAGTTCCCAGGTCAGGCAGATCGGCGCGGCCAGACCGGATTCGAAGCGGTCGATGAGCTTGCCGCCCTGGGTGGTGTCCGTGGAGGCAGGCATGCGCACCGGTGTCACCGGGGTGACCGGGCCCGGCGCGGGCACGATCATGTCGGTGGCGGCCAGCTGGGCCAGCGCCTTGACGTGGGTGTCGGACGCGCCGACGCCCTTGGCTCGCAGCGCGTCCCGCACCGAAGCGTGCGCGGGCAGCGACTGCACCACGTCGACCAGATCGCGGCTCTTGAGGAACGAGAGCTTGCGGGTGCCGAAGTGGTACAGCAACGCACCGAAGGACTCCGGGCGCAGCGAGACGCGCGGATGCAGCGCCCAGCGGGTATCGAGATCGAGCACGCCTGCCTCCATGGTCAGTAGACGCCGCACATGCCGTCGATGCTGACCTCTTCGATCAGCGTCTCGGTGACCAGGTCTTCGTCGGTTTCGACGGTCGCGCGCGTGGCGTTCTCGGGCATGACTACCTCCATTGTGTTGCCGGTCACCACCGACCTTAACGTCAGCGACTGTCATAAAGAAGGGGAATCGGAAAATCCATCTGCCCGCCCCACGATTCACGCAGCGCCCCACACGGGGGTTACGCACCTCTAGACTTCGCAGAGCAGGACGGGAAGGGGCCGCGGGCCCCGTTGGCATTAGAGGTGAGGCAGAGGCTTGCGTAACCACGGTGGGGCGGGGAGTGGCGCCAATTCGACGCTATCCGAAGCGGAGATCGTCGAGGCGGCGTTGCGGGTCGTGCGCGAGGACGGGGTCGAGAAGTTGTCCATGCGACGGCTCTCGCGTGAGCTCGGCGTCTCGCCGATGGCCCCGTACTACTACGTCGCCGACAAGCGCGAGCTGCTCGACCTGGTCGCCAGCGCGGCCCTGGTCGGCGTGCGCAAGCCACCGCGTGAGTCCGGCCCGTGGCAGTCACGCCTGCGCGACCTGATCGATCAGATAGACGATAAACTGCGCAGGCATCCCGGCCTGGGCGACATCCTGCTCGAGCAGATGCTCGGCAAGCAGCTCGACCTGATCGACGCGGTGATGGAGATCCTGTTCGACGCGGGCTTCAACGACCGCAACGTACTGGCCGCCTACGCGACCATCCACACCTACCTGTTCGGCCGCAGCCGGGTGAATCCGCGTGACCGTTCCGCCCCGGCGGACGTGCTGCTTCCCGAAGCGGTGGCCCGTGCCACCAAGTACATGGCCGACCTGCGCGGCAAGTACTCCTACGACTTCGGGATGGAGGTACTGGTCGCCGGACTCGAGGCACAGCTTGCCCTGCAGGCGCGTCCCGACCTAGCATGAAACTGAAACACGTTCTAGTTTTGTTCGAGAGGACGACATGACCACAGTCGAGGTTCCGCACGGTTCGCGCTCGGTGGTGCTGCGGGTGGCCGCGGTGATCGCCGAAACGGCCGATACCCACTCCGTGGTCTTCGAGGTGCCCGCCGACCTGCGCGAGCGGATGAGCTACACCCCCGGCCAGTTCCTGACCCTGCGCATCCCCAGCGAGCAGACCGGCTCGGTCGCCCGCTGCTACTCGCTGGCCAGCTCGCCGTTCACCGACGATCTGCCCAAGGTGACCGTCAAGCGCACCGAAGGCGGCTACGGCTCGAACTGGCTGTGCGACAACATCTCCGCGGGCGACCAGCTCGAGGTGCTGCCACCCTCGGGCGTGTTCACCCCCAAGAACCTCGACGAGAACCTGCTGCTGTTCGGCGCGGGCAGCGGCATCACGCCGGTCATGTCGATCCTGAAGTCGGCGCTGTCGCAGGGCTCCGGCAAGGTCGTGCTGTTCTACGCCAACCGCGATGTGGATTCGGTGATCTTCGCGAGCGAGCTGCGCGAACTGGTCGGCAAGCATCCCCAGCGCCTGACCGTGATCCACTGGCTCGAACCGCTACAGGGCCTGCCGACCGCCGACATGCTGGCCGGACTGGTCGCGCCCTACACCGCCTACGAGGCGTTCATGTGCGGGCCGAAACCGTTCATGGACCTGGTGCACGACACCCTGGCCCAGCTCGACGTGCCGCGCTCACGCACCCACGCCGAAGTGTTCAACTCCCTGGCCGGCGACCCGTTCGCCGATCACGCGCCCGCCGAGGTCACCGACGAGGAGGCCGCCGACGCCGCCACCGTCGAGGTGGAACTCGACGGCGAGGTGCACGAACTGTCCTGGCCACGCAAGCAGACCCTGGTCGACATCATGCTCGACAAGGGCCTCGACGTGCCCTACTCCTGCCAGGAGGGCGAATGCGGGTCGTGCGCCTGCACCGTGCTCGAAGGCAAGGTGGAAATGGGCAACGCCGAGATCCTCGACCCCGAGGACATCGAGAACGGCTACATCCTGGGCTGCCAGGCCCGCCCGGTCACCGACCACCTCAAAATCCAGTTCTGAGCGGTTCCCGGGTGACGGGTCAACGCCGCGCGCGATAGGCGGCGCGGTCGTCCGCGGGCAGGTGTTCGGTCGCGTAGCTCAGCGCGGTGCGGCCCATCGCGGGGGCGTGGGTGTCGAGGAAGCTCGTGAGGGCGGTGCGGTCGACGCGTTTGCCTACCTCGCGCAGCATCCAGCCGAGCGCCTTCTGGATGAGGTCGCGGCGGTCGTCGAGCAGGACCGCGGCCAGCTCCAGGGTGGTGCTCGGGTCGCCTGCCTTGATGAAGGTGAACGTCGACAGCAGCGCAACCCGCCGCTCCCACAGCGAATCCCGCTGTGCCAGTTCGAACAGCAACGCGCGGTCCTTGTCGAGCAGCCAGGGGCCGATGACGTGCTCGGCGGAGGCGTCGACCAGGTCCCAGTTGTTCACCCGGCCCCGGCGCACGGCGGCAAGGTAGAACTCGACCATCCGCGCGCGGGCCTCGTCGTCGCGGATGCGCGGCTTGGACGCGGCGGCGAAGCGCATGTTCAGGATGAGCAGGGCCGCGAGCCGTTCCTCGTGGACCGGGCTGTCGAGGAGCTGGTCGATCTGCTCGAGCGGCAAGGTGGCGAACTGCTTGGCGACCTTGCGGGTGGCCGGCACGCGCACACCGAGGAAGACATCGCCCTCGCCGTACTCACCGGGGCCCGTCTTGAAGAACCGTTGCAGATGCTGGGCATCGGCAGGATCGGCATGCGTTGCGAGCGCCGCGCGTACGTCATCGGCGGTGGGCGGTCCGGACACTTGTCACCTCCGTTGTCGGCGGAATCCCCTCGCATTCAACACCGGCGCACCGACAACCCCGGCACACCTGGCGTACGCGCTGAGGCAGCGGCGGCGTACGCGCTGAGCCGGCGCGGCGGACGCTCTACTCGGCGAGTGCGCCCAGCAGGCGGCCGGACTCGAAAGTCGCGGCGCTCGCGGGTAATTCACCCACGGCGCCGCTGGTGCGGACGGTGACGGTGCCGGTGCCCGTGCCGGGACGGCCGAGTTCGTCCATCTTGCGGAGGGTCTGGGCGGCGACGGCCTGGGCACTGTCGAACAGGCGCACACCCTCCGGCAGGGCGGCGACGATGGCATCGATGACCAGCGGATAGTGCGTGCAGCCCAGCACGACGCCCTCGACGTCGGCGGGGGTGCGCGCGGCGGCGTCGGCGATGGAGTCGCCGATGGCGGGCAGGTCGCCGCGGTCTATGGCGTCGGCCAGGCCGTGGCAGGCGACCCCGACGACCTTCGCGTCACCGCCGAAGCGGGCGATCAGATCGGCTTGATAGCTGCTCGCCGTCGTCGCCGCCGTCGCCCACACCGCCACCGACCGGCATTGCGCCGCCGCCGGTTTGATCGCGGGCACGGTCCCGATCACCGGTACCGAATCCCCCACCGCGGCCCGCACATGATCCAGCGCCGTCACACTCGCGGTGTTGCACGGCAGCACGATCACCTCGGCCCCGAGTTCGAGCGCCTGCCGGGCCGCGCCGAGCACTCGCTCGACCACCCAGCCCTCCGGCTTGGGCCCCCACGGCGCACCGTCGGGATCGAGCAGGAGCAGCAGGTCGACATCGGGCCGCAGCTTGCGCAACCACGCGGCCGTAGGCAGCAGCCCCAGGCCGGAATCGATGAGCGCGACGATCACCGCTACACCGTATTACAGCGGCGCGAGCCGACGATCGGGGCCGTGAGTGCGGCGCGCACCGCTGCCGTCCGCGCACCCCCGGCGTAATCGTGCAATCGGCCGACGGCTAGTCAGTATTCCGACTGGAGGAGGGCACATTGCACGATTACGCCGGACTCAGCCCGCCGCGGCGAGGAGGTCGGCGACCGGGGTGGCGGTGGTGAGCTTGGCGCGCAGCTTCATCACCTGGGCGGTCATGCCCGCGCCGAGGACGGCGGTGAGGATGCCGTCGCGGGAGTAGTAGGCGAGGAACTTGCGGCCGTCGTCGGTGACGACAGTGACGTCATCGGCCGGCGACGGAGTGCCGAGGGCCTGAATCTTGAGGTCGTACTGGTCACTCCAGAAGTACGGCACCCGGGCCGCGGTCGGTGCCGCGCCGCCGAGCAGCGCGGTGACCAGCACCTTCGCCTGCTCGCCCGCGCTGGTCCAGTGCTCGACGCGCTTGCGGACACCGGTGTCGTGCTGCCAGGCGGCGACATCGCCGACCGCCCAGACGCCCGCGGCGGAGGTGCGGCCGACCTCGTCGGCCAGCACACCACCACCGGCACCACGTTCGGCCAGCTCGATACCGGAATCGGCCAGCCAGTCGGTGACCGGCACCGAACCGACGCCCACCACCACCAGGTCGGCATCGACCTCGGTGCCGTCGGTGAGCACGGCACCGCGCACCCGGTTCGCCTCGTCGGCGCGCAGGGTGTCCACCCCGACGCCGCAGCGCAGGTCGACGCCCTCACCGCTGTGCAGGCGGGCCACCAGCCCACCGATCTGCTCACCGAGCACCGAGGCCAGCGGCGTGGGCTGCGGTTCGACCAGGGTGACGTCCACGCCGGCGGCCCGGAAGCTGGCGGCCAGTTCGCAGCCGATGAAACCGGCGCCGATGATCAGCGCGCGGTTGGCCCCGTCCAGTTCCTCGCGCAGGGTCTGGGCGTCCTCGTGCGCGCGCAGCACGTGCACCCCGGAGACCGGGGGCAGCCCGGGTAGCCGGCGCGGGCGCAGGCCGGTCGCGATGATCAGCTGGTCGTAGGCCAGGGTCGAGCCGTCGGCCAGGGTGACGGTGCGGGCGGCGGTGTCCACGCCGGTGACGGCG
The DNA here is from genome assembly GCF_042755165.1 of Nocardia sp. NPDC059177. NCBI lineage: Bacteria > Bacillati > Actinomycetota > Actinomycetes > Mycobacteriales > Nocardiaceae > Nocardia > Nocardia sp. NPDC059177. Next base: position 33,219 of record NZ_JBHZBX010000034.1, read on the forward strand.
GTGCCGAGGCGCAGCTCGATGTCTTTCTCCGCGAAGAACTCCGGCGGGCGCAGGGTGGTGTCGTCGGTCTCGCCGCGCACGAACTGCTTCGACAGCGGCGGGCGATCGTAGGGCGGGCGCGACTCGTCGCCGAGCAGCAGCACCTGCCCCTCGTACCCGGCCCGGCGCAGTTCCTCCGCCGTGCGCAGGCCGGCCAGACCCGCTCCGACGATCACGATGGGCGCGCTCATACTGTGTCCTCTCGGCAGGGGCGCCGCACCCTCGCGGTGACCGCACCCGGGCACTGGCCGCTCCTGCGGTGTGCTGTGTCGCGAGCCACTACGGCCCCCAGATGTTTGTACCAGTGCGCCCCACCACAGGTGATACCCACGTCGCAACACAACCGTGCCGCAAACGGTATAGACCGGGCGGTCAATCAGGAGTAGACCGAGGTCAGAAGTATTTTTCGTCTCATCGAGGAGGCATCCCCATGTTCACCGACAGCCGCGCACAGGATTTTCTCGCCGTCGTGCTCGGCGCATTCACCGCGCTGTCGCCCCTGTGGGTCGACACCAACGACAACGCCCGCTGGACCCTCATCGTGCTCGGCGTCCTCATCGCCGCGACCGGGTTGATCCAGATGGCACGCGCGAGCATGTCCAGCGCCGACTACGCGATGGGCCTGTTCGGAGTTCTGCTGTTCATCTCGCCGTGGGCGATGGACTTCACCGCCTTCCGCGGCGCATCCTGGACCGCATGGGTGGTCGGGGTGGCGACGGCGGTGGTGGCGGTCGCCGCGCTGCCCGCCATGAACCAGCGCCTGCACAACATGGCACCGCATCACTGATGCCGGACCGACGCGTCGGGCGCCGCAACGCGAAACGCGATGGCGACGCCCGGCAACTCATCCTGGATGCCGCCGAGAACCTGTTCGCCGCCCAGGGCTTCGACGCCACCCCGACCGCCGCCTTGGCCGCCGCCGCCGGCGTCCCCAAGGGCCTGGTCTTCTACTACTTCCCCACCAAGAACGCGATCCTGTCCGCGCTCATGCGCGAACGTGTCCCCGACCATCCCCTCGACGACCTGGCCGCCGTCATCGCCCCCGGCGACCCCGCCGCCACCCTGGTCAACCTCGACACCGCCATCAACCTGCGCGACCACCATTCCTCGGTGCTGCGGGTGATCATGTGGCGCGAGGCCGACACCCACCCCGACGTCCGCCGCCGCCTGCGCCTGCTGCGCGACCAGCTCCTCGACGTCACCGCCCGCGTCCTGCAGGACAGCGTCCCCACCCCCATCCGCCCCGCCACCCTGCGCGCCTGCGCCGCCGCCTGGGTCTCGGCCATGTTCGCCATCGCGGGCACCGACCGCCTGCACACCCTCGACGACCTCCCCGTCCCCACCACCGACGACCTCCTCTCGGTCGCCCGCGTCGTCGCCGCGGGCATGACCCAGCTGGGCTGAATTCCCCCACCGCCCGCCACCCAGCAACGACTCACCCCGACCGCCCGGGCCTCCTGGGAACCGTGCAGCTGGTTGTTCACCGAACGCGGCGAATCCAGCGACTGCCGGCGCGAGTAGCCGGTGGCGTCGTGTCACTCGGACGCGACGCCACCGGCTGACCTCAGCCGCCCGCGATGATCGACTCCGCGACCGCCGGTGGGACCGGGGCGTAGGAGTCGAACACCATGGAGTAGGTGGCTCGGCCTCGGGTCTTCGAGCGAAGGTCGCCGATGTAGCCGAACATCTCCTGGAGCGGGGTCAGGGCGCGCACCACGTGGGCGCCCGCGCGTTCGGTGAGGTCGGTGACGCGGCCGCGGCGCGCGTTCAGGTCACCGATCACCTCGCCGACGTACTCCTCGGGGGTGACGACCTCGACGGCCATCACCGGTTCGAGGAGCACCGGCTTCGCCCGGGCTACGGCGGCTCGCACCGCTGCGGCCCCGGCCAGCCGGAACGCCAGTTCCGAGGAGTCCTGGACGTGGGCTCCGCCGTCGAGCAACGTCACCCGCACGTTCACCAGGGGGAACCCGGCGAGCGGGCCGATGCGCAGCGCGTCCTGCGCGCCCAGGTCGACCGCGGGCAGGTACTCCCGCGGTACCCGTCCGCCGGTGACGCGGCTGGCGAACTCGTAGACCGCGTCGTCGGCGGGCACGTGCGGCGCCAGCGCGATCACCACCTTGGCGAACTGCCCGCGCCCACCCACCTGCTTGCGGTGGGTGTACTCGAGCGATTCGACTGCCGCGGTGATGGTTTCGCGGTAGGCCACGCGCGGTGCGCCGATGGCGGCGTCCACCCGGAACTCCCGCTTCATCCGGTCGACCAGGATCTCCAGATGCAGTTCGCCCATGCCGCTGACGACCGTCTGGCCGGTCTCGGAGTCGACGTGCACGGTGAACGTCGGATCCTCCTCGGCCAGGCGGGCCAGGGCGGTGCCGAGCCGGTCCTGGTCGGCGCGGGAGCGCGGTTCGATCGAGACCGCCAGCACCGGGTCGGGAAAGGTCATCGACTCCAGCACGATCGGCTGTTCGCGATCGCACAGGGTGTCGCCGGTGCCCGTCTCCTTCAGACCGATGACGGCACAGATCTGCCCGGCCCGCACCTCGTCGACGGCGATCTCGGTGCTCGAATGCATCTGGAACAGTTTGCCCAGGCGCTCCTTTCGTCCCTTTGTCGAATTCAGTACGGTCGCGCCGGGTTCGATGCGGCCGGAGTAGACCCGCAGGTACACCAGCTTGCCGAAGAACGGGTGCGCCGCGACCTTGAAGGCCAGCGCCGCGAACGGCTCGGCGACATCGGGCGCGCGGTGAATGAACGCGCCCTCCGGTGAGAAGCCGTGCACAGCAACCACATCCAACGGCGACGGCAGGTAGTCGACCACTGCGTCCAGCAGCGGCTGCACGCCGATGTTCGCCAGCGCGGAACCGCACAGCACCGGGTAGGCCCGCGCGTCGACCGTCATCGTCCGGATGGCGGCTTTGAGCAGGTCCGAGGGGATCTCGGCACCGGTGAGGTAGCGCTCCAGCACCGCCTCGTCGGCCTCGGCGACCGCGGCGACGAGCGCCTCGCGCTGCTGAACAGCCTTGGCCCACAGCTGTTCCGGGATCTCGATGATCTCGAAACGCGCACCACTGCCGGTATCACCCCGCCAGACCGCGGCCGTCATCTCGACCAGGTCGACGACGCCCTCGAACTCGTTCTCCGCGCCGATCGGCAGCTGAATCACCAACGGGCGCACACCGAGTCGCTCCTGGATGGTCCGCACGGTGAAGGCGAAGTCGGCACCGAGCTTGTCCATCTTGTTGACGAAGCAGATCCGCGGCACGCCGTACTTGTCGGCTTGGCGCCACACCTGCTCGGACTGCGGTTCCACGCCCTCCTTGGCGTCGAAGACCGCGACCGCGCCGTCGAGGACCCGCAGCGAGCGCTCCACCTCGACGGTGAAGTCGACGTGGCCGGGGGTGTCGAGGATGGTGATCTGGTGGTCGTGCCACCAGCAGGTGGTCGCGGCGGCGGCGATGGTGATGCCGTGTTCGCATTCCTGGACCATCCGGTCCATGGTGGCATTGCCGTCGTGCACCTCGCCCATGGTCCGGGTGACCCCGGTGTAGAACAGGATGCGTTCGGTGGTGGTGGTCTTGCCCGCGTCGATATGCGCGGCGATGCCGATATTACGGGTGCGGGCGAAGTCGGTGCGTCTCGTGGTCATGGGAATCCCCCAGCGGGTCAACTAGTTTCGTCGAAATCGACGCTCGCCAGTTGTGCGTTCCACCGGACGGCACGGGCGTCGGATCGCGCGGCACCGCACCGGCGCCCGAAGACCCGTTGCGATCTAGCCCCGCGAGTGCGGACGTACCGTAACCATGCGACCAGTTCTACGCGCGCCGGTACCGCGCTGTCGACCGGTTTTCCGGACGGTCGCCCCGGCAAGCACTCTCAGTGATCTGCCATACATGGTCAGTACCGTGAGCGAGGTACCCGTTCTGCACCAGACAGGAGAAGGACGTTGAGCCAGCAATCGCTCGTGCGCCGTGGCGTACAGGGAATGAACGCCGGCGTGGTCGCCCTGTCCGAGGCGCCGGTCATCGGCAAGCTTCTCGGCAAGGCCTTCGCCCAGATCAGCTACGTCGGCCGCCGCTCCGGCCGCACCTTCAGCACCCCCGTCAACTACCGCCGCTCCGGCACCGACTATCTCATCGGCGTGGCACTGCCCGACAAGAAATCCTGGTGGCGCAACTTCCTCGGCGAGGGTGGCCCCGCCACCCTGCGCATCGACGGCGTCGACCATCCCGGCCACGCGGTCACCCAGCGCGACGACCGCGGCCGGGTCACCGTCCGGTTCACCCCGGCCTGAAAACGCCGAACGGCGCCGCTCCCGAAGGAGCGACGCCGTTACGGTGTCAGTGGGTCTATCGACTCACTTGATGATCTTCGTGACGCGACCGGCGCCGACGGTGCGGCCACCCTCACGGATCGCGAAGCGCAGGCCCTCGTCCATGGCGACCGGCTGGATCAGCTTGACAGACATCTCGGTGTTGTCACCGGGCATGACCATCTCGGTGCCCTCGGGCAGGGTCACAACGCCCGTCACGTCAGTCGTACGGAAGTAGAACTGCGGACGGTAGTTGTTGAAGAACGGGGTGTGGCGGCCGCCCTCGTCCTTCGACAGGATGTACGCCTGGCCCTCGAACTCGGTGTGCGGGGTGGTGGTGCCGGGCTTGACGACAACCTGGCCACGCTCGACATCTTCGCGCTTGATACCACGAACCAGCAGACCGACGTTGTCGCCGGCCTGGCCCTGGTCGAGCAGCTTGCGGAACATCTCGATACCGGTGACCGTGGTCTTGGTCTTGTCCGGACGGATGCCGACGATCTCGACTTCCTCGTTCACGTTGACCACACCGCGCTCGATGCGGCCGGTGACGACGGTGCCACGACCGGTGATCGTGAAGACGTCCTCGACGGGCATCAGGAACGGGAGCTCGGTCTCACGGACCGGGTCCGGGATCGACTCGTCGACGGCGTTCATGAGCTCGACGATGGAGTCGGCCCACTTCTCGTCACCCTCGAGGGCCTTCAGGCCGGAGACGCGCACGACGGGGGCATCCTCGTCGAACTCCTGCGAAGCCAGCAGCTCACGGACCTCCATCTCGACGAGCTCGAGGATTTCCTCGTCGTCGACCATGTCCGACTTGTTCAGCGCGACCAGGATGTAGGGCACGCCGACCTGACGGGCGAGCAGCACGTGCTCGCGGGTCTGCGGCATCGGGCCGTCGGTGGCGGCCACGACCAGGATCGCGCCGTCCATCTGGGCGGCACCGGTGATCATGTTCTTGATGTAGTCGGCGTGACCGGGGGCGTCGACGTGCGCGTAGTGGCGCTTGTCGGTCTGGTACTCGACGTGGGAGATGTTGATCGTGATACCACGAGCCTTCTCCTCCGGCGCCTTGTCGATCTGGTCGAACGCGAACGCGTCGTTCAGATCCGGGTACTTGTCGGCCAGCACCTTGGTGATAGCAGCCGTCAGCGTGGTCTTGCCATGGTCGACGTGACCGATGGTGCCGATGTTGACGTGGGGCTTCGTCCGCTCGAACTTCGCCTTCGCCACTGTGGTCCTCCTGGACTAGTTTGTGCGTGCTTTTTTGCAGCAGTGCGGTTATTAAGGGGGGTCGTGCTGACGCCCGGTTGCCGGGGCCAAGCGTACTTGGCCCCAGCAAGCGAATTACTCGCCGGTCGCCTTGGCGATGATCTCCTTGGACACGTTGGCCGGAACCTCCGCGTACTGGGCGAACACCATGGAGTAGTTCGCGCGACCCTGGGTCTTCGACCGCAGGTCACCGATGTAGCCGAACATCTCCGAGAGCGGAACCAGCGCCTTGACGACACGGGCACCACTGCGTTCCTCCATGGCCTGGATCTGGCCACGGCGGGAGTTGAGGTCGCCGATCACGTCGCCCATGTAGTCCTCGGGCGTGATGACCTCGACCGCCATGAGCGGCTCGAGGATCACCGGACCGGCCTTGCGGGCCGCTTCCTTGAGGGCCTGCGAGCCCGCGATCTTGAACGCCATTTCCGAGGAGTCGACGTCGTGGTACGCGCCGTCGAGCAGGATGACCTTCATGTTCACCAGCGGGTAGCCGGCGAGCACGCCGTACTGCATGGCGTCCTGGGCACCCGCGTCGACCGACGGGATGTACTCACGGGGCACGCGACCACCGGAGACCTTGTTCTCGAACTCGTAGGTCGCGCCGTCTTCGCCGACGAACGGCTCGACCGCGATGATGACCTTCGCGAACTGGCCGGAGCCACCCGTCTGCTTCTTGTGGGTGAACTCGAGCTTCTCGACGGTCTTGGTGATCGTCTCGCGGTAGGCCACCTGCGGCTTGCCGACGTTCGCCTCGACCTTGAACTCGCGCTTCATGCGGTCCACGAGGATGTCGAGGTGGAGCTCGCCCATGCCGCCGATGACGGTCTGGCCGGTCTCGGCGTCGAGCTTGACCGAGAACGTCGGATCCTCGCGCGCCAGCTTCTGGATCGCGGTACCGAGCTTCTCCTGGTCGGACTTGGTCTTGGGCTCGATGGAGACCTCGATGACCGGGTCCGGGAACGTCATCGACTCGAGGACGACCGGGTTCTGCGGATCGCAGAGGGTGTCACCGGTGGTGGTGTCCTTGAGGCCGATCACGGCGTAGATGTGGCCCGCGGTGACCTCGGGAACCGGGTTCTCCTTGTTGGAGTGCATCTGGAACAGCTTGCCCAGACGCTCCTTCTTGCCCTTGGTCGAGTTGATGACCTGGGCACCGGAGGCAACCTGACCCGAGTACACGCGGATGTAGGTGAGCTCACCGAAGAACGGGTGCACGGCGATCTTGAACGCCAGCGCCGAGAACGGGGCCTCGGAGCTCGGCTGACGAGTGATGATCTCGTCTTCCTTGTTGGGCACGTGGCCCTCGACGTTCTCCACGTCCAGCGGGGACGGCAGGTAGTCGACGACGGCGTCGAGCATGGGCTGCACGCCCTTGTTCTTGAACGCCGAACCACACAGCACCGGGTAGAGCTCGGAGCCGACGGTCATCTTGCGGATGGCGCCCTTGATCTCCTCGATCGAGAGCTCCTCACCGCCGAAGAACTTCTCCAGCAGCGCCTCGTCGGACTCGGCGACGGTCTCGAGCAGCTCCTGGCGGTACTGCTCGGCCTTGTCCTTGAGGTCGGCCGGGATCTCCTGGACCTCGTACTTCTCGCCCAGCTTGGTCTCGCCGGTCCACACCTTGGCGTTCATCTCGACCAGGTCGACGATGCCCTCGAAGGTGTCCTCCGCGCCGATCGGCAGCTGGATGACCAGCGGCTTGGCGCCGAGGCGGTCCTTGATGGTCTGCACGGTGAAGTAGAAGTCCGCGCCGAGCTTGTCCATCTTGTTCACGAAGCAGATGCGCGGCACGTCGTACTTGTCGGCCTGACGCCACACCTGCTCGGACTGGGGCTCGACGCCCTCCTTGCCGTCGAAGACGGCGACGGCGCCGTCGAGCACGCGCAGCGAACGCTCCACCTCGACGGTGAAGTCCACGTGACCCGGGGTGTCGATGATGTTGATCTGGTTCTGGTTCCAGAAGCAGGTCACGGCGGCGGAGGTGATGGTGATACCACGCTCCTGCTCCTGCTCCATCCAGTCGGTGGTCGACGCGCCGTCGTGCGTCTCACCGATCTTGTAGTTGACACCCGTGTAGAACAGGATGCGTTCGGTGGTGGTGGTCTTGCCCGCATCGATGTGGGCCATGATGCCGATGTTGCGGACCTTGTTCAGGTCGGTGAGCACGTCCTGTGCCACGGAAATCTTCCCCGCTCGTAGCTAGTTGGGATTCTCTGGTACGACCCTGTTCGGGTCGTCACTATGTCAACGCCGGAAGCGGCACCTGGGTGCCACTCACGACTGTGAGCCTTCCGGCGCCGACACGAGCGACGGGCCGGGCGGCAATCACCAGCGGTAGTGCGCGAAGGCCCGGTTCGACTCGGCCATCTTGTGGGTGTCCTCGCGACGCTTCACCGAAGCGCCGAGGCCGTTGCTGGCGTCGAGGAGCTCGTTGGCGAGACGCTCGACCATGGTCTTCTCGCGACGGGCGCGGGAGTAGCTGACCAGCCAGCGCAGGGCCAGGGTGTTGGCGCGGCCCGGACGGACCTCGACCGGCACCTGGTAGGTGGCGCCACCGACACGGCGGGGCTTCACCTCGAGGGCGGGCTTGACGTTGTCCAGCGCACGCTTGAGGGTGACGACCGGATCGGTGCCGGTCTTCTCACGCGCCTGCTCGAGGGCGCCGTAGACGATGCGCTCGGCGGTGGACTTCTTACCGTCCAGCAGGATCTTGTTGACCAGCTGAGTGACCAGCGGCGACCCGTAGACCGGGTCGTTGATCAGCGGACGCTTGGGTGCGGGGCCCTTGCGTGGCATATCAGCTCTTCTCCTTCTTGGCGCCGTAGCGGCTGCGGGCCTGCTTGCGGTTCTTCACACCCTGGGTGTCCAGCGAGCCACGGATGATCTTGTAGCGGACACCGGGGAGGTCCTTCACACGACCGCCACGAACGAGCACCATCGAGTGCTCCTGCAGGTTGTGGCCCTCGCCGGGGATGTACGCCGTGACCTCGACTGCGCTGGTCAGGCGAACACGCGCGACCTTACGCAGCGCGGAGTTCGGCTTCTTGGGGGTGGTGGTGTACACGCGAGTGCACACGCCACGACGCTGCGGGCTCCCCTTCAGGGCCGCGGTCTTGGTCTTGGAGACCTTGTCGCGGCGACCCTTGCGGACCAGCTGGTTGATGGTTGGCATAGACCGGCTTTCCTTATTGGTAATTCGGCTTGATATGTGGTGTCGAGCACGTGTCTGGTAGTTCATCGAGCTTTCACTCGCACGTCCGACCGTGTTTCCGTTGACCCGCGGTCGGGCGTGTCGCGCGCAGCTCAGGGCCCATTTTCTGGGCACGCTGGAACGTTCCGGCCGCTTTCGCTGGCCTACGTTCACGCACGAACTTGCCCGAGGCAATCCGGGCACAGGGATCCACGATACCCGCGTGCCCGAATCGGGGTCAAAGTGGGTGCGTCATCCGGGCTGCTACCGGGCCAGATCCAAGGTCAGCTCGACCAATTTCTGTGCGCCCGCGCACGGATCGGGATGGGCGGAACCCGGTCGGTAGTTGATCCACCAGCCGATCACACCGACATCGGCGGCCGGCGCGGTGACGCCACAGGAGTCGTTGTCGTTCGGCCTGCGCACCTGCAGCGCCCTGCGGCCCTGCACGGTGATGTCACCGGTGAGATAGCCCAGCTTGTCGTTGGTGGTCTTCTCGTTGTTCAGCGTACCCATCTCGTACCAGTTCAGCGTGGCCATGGCCTCGCCGCCGGGGGCGTCACCGATCGACCACATGCAGACGGCGCCGCTGAAGGAGGGCACGACGAGCACGGCGTCGCCGACGATCTCGCCGATCTTGTCGACGGCCACGACCTCGCACTCGCGCATCAGCTTGTCGAAGTCGGTGTTGACCTGCTCGCCGCTGTCCTTCTCCTCGGGCCTCGGCTGGGCGGTGCCCTCGACCGTGTCGCCGCAGCCCGCCAGCGCGAGGCACAGCAGCAGCGCGGCCGCCGCGAGCGCACGGGCCCTCACTGCAGCCGTCCCACGGTCAGCTCGGCCAATCCCCTGGCCATGTCGCAGGGGCTGCCGCCGAGTGAGAAGACGCCAGTGTTCGTCGACCATTCGAAGAAGTCGTCGTCGAGCTGGATCGCCAGGTCGCAGATCGAACCGTCCTCGGAGAGCGCTTGAAAGCCGGGGTGCCCGCCGACATCGATGGCCTCCGGCGGGCGGCCGACGGTGGACACCCAGGCCTTCTCCCGATCGATCGGGCTGCCGCGATAGGAGGCGAAGGTCACACTGGGCCCGCCCAGCCCGGCGCCCAGGTAGCTGCAGCCGGTGGCGTTCTTGAACACCTGCGTGATCTGGCCGAGGCCGGCCAGCTCACGCACCTCGTCGTCGGTGACATGACCGCACTCACCCACGAAGGGGCCGAGCGAGGCGACCTTCGGTGGTGGTCGCCGCGATTCGGTCGGCGTATCGGAGTCGCCCCCCGATCCGCACGACGTCAGCACGACAGCCAAGGCCATGCCGGTGACGATCGCCGAGAGGATCCGCATGACATGAACTCTAGTGGCAGCGCGCGGCACTCACAGATTGCCGCGAGCCTCCTGTTCGCGCTCGATCGCCTGGAACAGCGCCTTGAAATTGCCCTTGCCGAAGCCGAGGGAGCCGTGCCGCTCGATGAGTTCGAAGAAGACCGTCGGGCGGTCGGCGAGGGGGCGGGTGAAGATCTGCAGCAGGTAGCCGTCCTCGTCGCGGTCGACCAGGATGCCGCGGCGCTGCAGTTGTTCGACCGGCACCCGGACGTGCCCGATCCGCGCGCGCAGCTCGGGATCCTCGTAGTAGGTGTCCGGGGTCGCCAGGAACTCCACGCCCTCGGCGCGCAGGGCGTCGACGGTGGCGAGGATGTCACCGGTGGCCAGGGCGATGTGCTGCACGCCGGGACCGCGATAGAACTCCAGGTACTCGTCGATCTGGGAACGTTTGCGGCCCACCGCCGGTTCGTTGAGCGGGAACTTGACCCGGTGGTTGCCGTTGGCGACGACCTTGCTCATCAGCGCGGAGAACTCGGTGGCGATGTCGTCGCCGACGAACTCGGCCATGTTCGTGAATCCCATGACGCGGCGGTAGAACTCGACCCAGCGGTCCATCATGCCGAGCTCGACATTGCCGACGACGTGGTCGATCGCCTGGAACAGCCGGTCGGCGCGCGGTGTGCGGGTGCCGGTGCGGGTGACGTAACCGGGCAGATAGGGGCCGGCGTATCGGGAGCGGTCGATCAGGGTGTGCCTGGTCTCGCCGTAGGTGGCCAGCGCGGCCGAGCGGACCGTGCCGAATTCGTCGCTCTCGTCGTGCGGTTCGACCAGGATCGTCGCACCGTGCGTACGCGCCCAGTCGATACAGCGGTCCACATCGGGCACCTCGAGGGCGATGTCGACGACGCCGTCGCCGTGCCGGTCGTGATGGGCCACCAGCGCACTGTCCGGGTCGACCGCGCCGGTGATCACGAACCGCGCGCTGCCGCTGCGCAGCACGAAGGCCTTGTGGTCGCGGTTGCCGGTCTCCGGCCCGGAGTAGGCCTCCAGCCGCATACCGAACGCGGACTGCAGGAAGTGCGCGCTCTGGGTCGCGTTACCCACCACCCACACCAGCGCGTCCCACCCGGTCACCGGAAACGGATCGACACTGTCGTCGTGCTCGATCAGCCCGACGAGCTGCTGCTCAATGGTCATGACCTAGGAGAACTCGCCGGGCCGCAGCTGGGCAACAACACCAGCTGCGCCTGGACATGCTGACACGAGACGCCACCGGATCCGCGCCGATGATGGACAATTTGAATAGCACCCGACGGTCGCCGGAGCACGGAGGTCCACGCCATGCGTTTGCCAGCGAAACTCGACGAACTCGACCTGGCGATCCTCGACGCCATGCACGAATTCCAGAAGGCCGGAATCCTGGAACTGTCCCGCCGCACCAGGGTCGCGCGGGCGACCGTGCAGGCGCGGATCAACCGGATGGAGGAGTCCGGGGTGATCGCCTCCTACGACCCGCAGATCGACGTCACCGCCGCCGGTTTCGATGTGCAGGCCTTCGTCACCCTGGAGATCGCGCAGGGCGCGCTGGACGCGGTGAGCGAGGAGCTCACCGCCATTCCCGGGGTGCTGGAGGCCTACGCCACCACCGGCTCCGGCGACGTGCTGTGCCGCATCGGCGCCGACTCGCACACCGGCCTGCAGGCGGTGCTGCTCAATATCGACCGCACCGGCTCGGTGGTGCGCTCACACAGCGTCATCGTGCTCTCGACGGTGATCGCCCGGCGCACCATGCCGCTGCTGCACACGCTGACCCCGGCGGGCACCGCCAAGGCGCCGGCGTACCGCGAGCGGCACTGAGCGGTCACTGCCCGGCAGGTGCGTCTCGGCGGCGGGCCCGGGTCCCGAGACGCGCGTAGCGCCGGGTCACGGGCGCAGGTCAGCGCCCGGTTCCAGGATTTCGACGCGGGGCTCGGACTCCGGCTCGAGGAAGGCCAGTAGAGCCGCGGCTTCCGATTCGACTTGCGCGGCTTCGGTTTTCGTCCAGGTCCTGGCGGGGCTGATCCGCAGGCGAGCGACTCCGGCTTTCACGAAGACCTTGTACACACCGGCGGTGAAACCGTCGACGAGAACCGGGGCGACCGAGGTCGCTGCGCGCTGCACCGGCACCTCGGGGTCGGCGAGGATGCGGGCACGGTCCTGATGGGACAGCACGGCGTTGTCGTACCAGCCGAGCAGGCGCACCGGGGCGGGCAGGTCCGGATCGGCGAGGTCGAGGTCGGCGGCGTCGTAGAGGGTGCGGCCGCGTTCGTCGGTGTAGGTGCGCACCCGCTCGCCCAGGTCGGCGACGGCCTGCTTCATCGCGGGCAGGCGCGACCAGGTCTGCATGTCCATCGTGCTCGCCGGACCGAACGCGCGCAGATAGCGCAGAATCAGCTCCGAGACCGGATAACTCGTGTCCAGCGGCGCCCCCAGCCAGGGCTGTACCCGCGACCAGACCGGGCGGCTGTTGTCGCGCCAGCGCCCGCGCGGCGGGGTCTGCAGGACGGGCAACTGGTACAGCCAGGTCTGCACCACCGGGCCGGGGTCGCGGTCGGGATAGCGCGCGGCCGCTTCGACGCGCAGATCGGCCGCCGACATCGGCTCGTCGCCGAGTATTTCCTCCCCGTGCGCGCGCACCTCGTCGAGATCGAGGCCGACCATGGCGCCGAAGTTGAACCCCTTGCGGGAGGGCACCTTCTCCAGCTCCGGCTGGATGTGCGGGGCGATGCGCAGGGCGTCGGCCGGGGTGACGAGGTGAATCGTGCCGCGCATCAGGGTGATTCGCACCAGCGAGCGATCCTCGAGCCCCGCCGACACGGTCGCCGGGTCGAAATCGGCGATCCGGCTCCACAATCCGATGAACGGTGGCGGCACGTCCTGGGCTTGCAGGCCGATGAGGTGATCGCACATCTGCGCGGTGGTCAGCGTCGAACGCTCCAGCAGATGCTGGCGAGCCAGCAGGGTGCGGTTGAGGGTTCTGGTCGACAGTGGCATGGGGTTCCTCTCCCGCATTGGACTGGCGTGAACGTGCAATCGGCGTCTCCGCAGTCGATATATCGACTGCGGAGACGCCGATTGCAC
>NZ_JBHZBX010000035.1:0-40738 GCF_042755165.1 Nocardia sp. NPDC059177
CAGTTCGATGATCCGTCTGTTGTTTCGGGTGGGTTGGCGAAGGTGTCGATCTTCGTCGAGGTCGAGGGTGCGGGTGATTTCCTGCCGCCGTATGCGGGCAATCTCGACATCATGACGGCCGCGGCCACCAAGGTCGGCGATGTGCTGGCCGATCAGATCCTCTCGGCTCGGGTGTAAGGGAGAACTCAACCATGAGCACTGTGCTGAAGCCCTTCTCGGGCGAACTCGATGTGCGCGTCACCGACACCTCGCTGCGTGACGGCTCGCACCACAAGCGCCACCAGTTCACCGTCACCGAGGTCCGCGACATCGTCGGCGCGCTCGACGCGTCCGGTGTGCCGGTCATCGAGGTGACCCACGGTGACGGTCTGGCCGGGTCCTCGTTCAACTACGGGTTCTCCAAAACCCCCGAGCAGGAACTGATCAAGGCCGCCGCGGAAACCGCCAAGCAGGCCAAGATCGCCTTCCTCATGCTGCCCGGTGTCGGCATCAAGGAAGACATCAAGATCTCCCAGGACAACGGCGCGTCCATCTGCCGGATCGCCACCCACTGCACCGAAGCGGATGTCTCCATCCAGCACTTCGGGTACGCGCGGGATCTGGGCCTCGAAACGGTCGGCTTCCTCATGATGGCCCACTCCACCACGCCGGAGAACCTGGCCAAGCAGGCCCGCATCATGGCCGACGCGGGCTGCCAGTGCGTGTACGTGGTCGACTCGGCCGGTGCCCTGGTGCTGGAGCAGGTGTCGGATCGCGTGTCCGCGCTGGTCGCCGAGCTCGGCGACGACGCGCAGGTCGGTTTCCACGGCCACGAGAACCTGGGTCTGGCCGTCGCGAACTCGGTGTACGCCGTGCGCGCCGGCGCCACCCAGATCGACGGTTCCGCCCGCCGCTTCGGCGCCGGCGCGGGCAACCTGCCCGTCGAGGCCTTCATCGGCGTGTGCGACAAGATCGGCGTCAAGACCGGCGTCGACTTCTTCGCCGTCACCGACGCCGCGGAAGACGTCGTGCGCCCGGCCATGCCGACCGAGTGCCTCCTCGACCGTCAGGCCCTCATGATGGGCTACGCGGGCGTGTACTCCAGCTTCCTGCGCCACGCCGAACGCCAAGCCGAGCGCTACGGCGTCTCCGCCGCGGAGATGCTCGTCCGCGCCGGCAAGCGCAAGCTCGTCGGCGGCCAGGAAGACCAGCTCATCGACATCGCCCTGGAACTCCAGCGCGAAGCCGCCGCAGTCTGACCTCAGCCCACCCGACGGCGTGACCCGAGCATCGGGTCACGCCGTCGCGCGTTTTACAGCTACCTGTCACGGGACAAATGGGGCGCGAGATCGTCGTGCTGACCGTCTTCGTGAAGACACGGTTGGATGAGCGGCGTGCGCCCCCGTCGGACAACGACCGCGATCGACCATCGGTGGGCGGTACTCGTGCCCGCCCGCACGATCACACGCACGAACTCCTCGACCGTGGCCAACGGGCCTGCTGCACGGTGCGACTCGACACTGCTCGGCCGGCTCGCTTCAGTGGGTCGGGCCGGTGGCGATTGCTCTGGCCGACTGGCTTCAGTGGGATGGGCCGGTGGCGATTGCTCTGGCCGACTGGCTTCAGTGGGATGGGCCGGTGGCGATTGCTCTGGCCGACTGGCTTCAGTGGGTCGGGTCGGTGGCGATTGCTCTGGCCGACTGACTTCATTGGGTCGGGCCGGTGGCGTCAGTGATGTGTGCCGGCCGTTGCATAGTCTTGGCCGCCGACATACCGGGTGTGGCCGGTCGGTGTGTCGTCGGTGGTGGCGCGCACGATCGCCCGGGCGAAATCCTCGACAGTGGGCAGCGGGCCCGCTTGCCTGCGGGATTCCACGCTGTCGGGGTCGCGGCGTTCCAGGAGACGGACGATGATCGTGCCGTCGATCATGTCACCGGAGACGACGTTGAAACCGATTCCGCGGTCCTGGAATTCGGGGATGAGAGCGCGCAGGGCGTCCTCACCGGCGCGTTTGCTCGCCGCGATCGGGGCGTAGCCATCGGGCACGTCGTGCTTGTCGTGGATGAAATGCGCCTGATGGCTGGTGACGAAGACGATCCGGCCACCGGATGGCATCAACGGCAGCAGTGTCGTCGCGAGGTGCACCTGGGCGTCGCGGTTGAGCCGCAGCGCGTAGCCGGGATCGGCATCCCGTTCGAGCCCGCCGGAGGCATTGAGCACCAAGACATCCAGCCGCCCGAAGCGGCGCTCGATCTCGCCGGCCAGCGCCGCGACCGCGTCGGCATCCGACACATCGGCGCCGATCGCGCAGGCCATGCCGCCGGCGCCGACGATCCCGTCCACCACCGTCTGGGCCCGCTTGCGCTTCTCCCGGAAGTTCACGATCACCTGCGCCCCCGCCGCTCCGAACTGCGCGGCCACCTCCGCCCCGATCCCCCGCGAAGCCCCCGTCACCAGCACTACCCGCTGCGCCATCGTTCTCCTTCCACCGTCCCGATGCTTCTGATTCAGAAGCAACTATCGTGCTTCTGAATGAGAAGCGCAACAGGGGATGGCGACCCCACCGAGCCCTCCGTCAAGATCCTCGCCGCGATCGACCTCCTCGGTCAGCGCTGGATGCTGCGCGTCATCTGGGAACTCGAACCCGGCCCCCTAGGCTTCCTCGACCTGCGCCGCCGCATGGGAAATTGCTCATCGAGCATGCTCGCCGACCGCCTGCAACAACTCCAATCCGCCGGCCTGACCCGCAAAACCACCCCCCGAGGCGCCCACGAACTAACCACCGAAGGCGCCCTCCTGGCCGAAGCCCTCCAACCCCTCTGGGACTGGTCCGAACACCGAACCCCCACCGGCGACGGCAACGGCCGAATCCCCTGGCGCCCACCGAGCTAGGTATGCACCTGGACAATTGATCACCAGGCCACCAGGGAGACATCGCCCGAGAGCGAAAATCCCTGGTGGCCTAGTGATCACATGTCCAGCTTCCGGCACCGCCGAACGCGGCAAATTGCCCGCGTTGTGGGGTCCGGATCCTGGATTCTCGCTGACCAGACATGTCGGTGGGGTGGGGGAGCATCGTGTGGCATGGGGGTATTCGATGAACCGTTTGTCGGGTCGTGGGCGTTGGCGGCGGGAGTGGTCACGCGGCATGAATTGCGGCATGACTTCGATCGGGTCGCGCCGGATGTGTATGCGCGCAAAGGACTACGGCTCGATGCGGTGAGCCGGGCCAAAGCGGCGGTCCACTGGACCAAGGGGGAGGGCGTGCTGGTTGGCCGGTCCGCTGCGGCGCTGCTGGGTAGTGCCTATGTCGACGCCGACCAGCCCGCTGCGATCGCCTTGCCGCGGCATCGCCGGACGACCCCGGGCATCACCGTGATACAGGCCGAGTTCAGCCGTGGCGAGCGGTGCGAGGTCGACGGATACCCGGTCACGACACCGCCCCGCACGGCCTTCGACCTCGCCCGCCTCCTTCCCCGCGACCACGCGGTCCCCCTCATCGACGCCCTGTGCCGCGCCACCGGCCTGCACCCGTCGACGGCGCTGTCGCTGGCCGACGGCCACCAGGGGATACGCGGTTGCGCACGGGCGCGCGCGGTACTCGGTTTGGCCGATCCGGGCGCCGAATCCCCACCGGAATCACTGACCCGCTTGCTGCTGATCGACCACGGACTACCCACACCCACCACCCAGATCGTGGTCCGCTATCCCGGCGGAGAATTCCTGGCCCGCCTGGACATGGGCTGGGAAAAGTGGCGCGTGGCAGTCGAATACGACGGCGCCCAGCACTGGACCGACACCGCCCAGCGCACCAAGGACATCGACCGCCACGCCGTCCTAGCCGAGCACGGCTGGCGAATCGTCCGCGTAGGCGCCGACCTGCTCCGCAACCGCCCCTACATCATCATCGACCGCGTCCTGGCAGCCCTGACCGCCACCGGCGCCCACCTCGATTCCGTCCGCGCCGCGTGACCGTCGTCGATCTGGACATGCCTTCACCCCTGGAGCCCAAGCGAGAGGCCGCCAGCAGAGCGTGGTGATCTTGGTTCGAGGTGGGGCGCGAGCCAGGTGGGGAGGGGTTCGCAGCGGGTGGCCCATTCCGGGGCGTGCGGGGTCGCGAAACTCGCTGGACCGGGGCTATATAACTGGTTGATGGGCGAAAGTGTGGGGTCGTTGTTCTGTGGGGCCGGGTTGGCGGCTCGGATCGAGCGGGTGGAGACCGCGGCCATTGTCGGGGCGGCGGAGGTGGGGATGCGGCGGGGGCCGGGTGGGTTCGTGCGGGTGTTCGGCGGAGGGGCGGCGTCTTTCGCGGGGGTGGGGTCGCCGTTGAACAAGGTGGTGGGGATTGGGTTCGGTGGGGTGCCTTCGGTGGGGGAGTGGGAGGAGGTCGAAAGGGCTTATGCGGAGGTTGGGGCGCCGGTGCAGGTGGAGTTGGCGCAATTGGCGGATCCGCGGATCGCGGCTGAATTGACCGGGCGGGGGTATCGGTTGATGTCGTTCGAGAATGTGCTCGGGGTCGAGTTGGGTGGGCGGACCTGGGTGGGGCCGGAGCAGGTCGAGGTGCGGCGCGACGAGGGGGACGAGATGGATGTCTGGCTCGATGTCGTTGTCGACGGGTTCGCTCATCCGGATGAGGATGACGCGCCCTCGCATGAGGAATTCCCTCGTGACGCCATTGCCGATGTGATGCGAGACATGGCTTCCGCCAACGACACCCGTCGCTACCTGGCCTATCGCGAGGGGGAGCCGGCCGGTGGTGCGAGCATGCGCACCGATGGTGGTCTCGCGGCACTCGCGGGTGCTGCGACGCTCCCCGCCCACCGCAGGCGGGGCGTCCAGACCGCACTCCTGTCGGCTCGACTGACCGAGGCGGCGGCAGCGGGGTGCGACATGGCGGTGATCACCACCGCGCCCGGATCCAAATCGCAGCAGAACGCGCAAGGACAGGGCTTCTCGCTGCTCTACACCCGCGCGGTATTGGTCAAGGAGGTCTGACGGCTTGGCCGGCGCGGCTGATGCCGTGGACCGACACCGCCTGATCGCCCCCGGTCGATGGTCTGGCCTGCGCACAGCCCGCTCTGCCGGGTCGATGGTCTGGCCTGCGCGCAGCCCGCTCGGCCTGGCCGACGGGGCCAGGGCGCGTACCGGCGTTGCGCTATAAGGCGTTTACTGCCTGGGCAACCCGCGTCGCACGTTCGGCGGGGGTCGCCTTGAGGATCGGCAGGAACAGCCGGTACTGGTCGGAGCGGCCGAGTGCGGCGTAGGCGGCTTGCGCTGCGGGTGCGTCGGCGAGGGCGGCGACGAGGTCGGCGGGTGTCTCGGCGGTGCGCTGGCGCTCGTACGCACTCGCCCAGCGTCCGTCGGCGACGGCTTCCTCGATCGCCGCGAGCCCGGCGGGGCGCATCCGCCCGGCCGCGATGAGGGCCTCGGCCTTGGTGACATTGACCTGGGACCACGGGCTGCGCGCCCGGCGCGGTGAGTATCGCTGCAGGTAGTGGTTGGCATCGAGACTGCGGCGGTGGCTATCGATCCAGCCGTAACACAAAGCGCCGTCCAGGGTTTCGTGATCGTCACCGACGGTGACGGTGCGCCCTTCTTGGCGATCCGCACCCAGACCTCACCCGCGGTCTCGTGATGGGCGGCCAACCACGATTCCCATTCGCTCGCGTCGGCGCAGGTGATGTATTCGAGGCTCATGCGAACCATGATCCACCGCAAAGTGCTCACCGAATGAGCAGTTTTCCGGCGCGATGTCGAGGGTGCCGTTAGCGGCCGACTCGAACTCCCACTTCCGGCAGCCCCGCTCGCCGGATGACGAGCAGGGCGCCGAAATTCACAACCAGGTGTCGAGGCTGGTGGTGGTGAGGAAGTGGTCCAGGTCCGCGCGCCACGGGGCGGGGGTGGTTTTGTCCGGCTCGATGCCGGTGTATTGGCCGCGGTAGAACAGCAGCGGGCGGCCGCCGGTGGTGGCCGATTCCGCGAGCGCCTGGACCCGGCCGATGACGATGTAGTGGTCACCGCCGTCGACGACGGAGTCGACCGTGCATTCGATGGTGGCCAGCGACTCGTCGAGCACCGGCACACCCAGATCCGAGGTGTGCCAGGGGACTCCGGCGAACTTGTCGGTTTCGCGGGAGCCGAAACGCGCGCAGGTCGGTTGCTGTTCCTCGGCGAGCACGTTCACGCAGAACTTGCCCGCTGCCTCGATCGCCGCCCAGGAGCGTGAGCCCTTGGTGGGGCAGAACAGCACCAGCGGCGGATCGAGGGAGAGGGCGGCGAAGGACTGGCAGGCGAAGCCGATCGGTTCGCCTGCCGGGTCGAGCGCGGTGATCACGGTGATGCCGGTGCAGAACTGCCCCAGCACATTACGGAATTGCCGGCCGTCGATCGCCGGTATCTGTTCGGTCATGTCCCTCGCCGCCATTTCCTATTGCTGCTTGAATCCGACGCTGAAGTCGTGGCCCCACAGGCTGACCGCGGTGGATTCGCGGGCGACCCAGGCGTGGTCGTCGACTTCGAGTCCCTCGCAGCCGAATTCGATGTCGAATCCGCCCGGCGTCTTCATGTAGAACGACAGCATCTTGTCGTTGATGTGGCGGCCGAGGGTGGCCGACATCTTGACCTTCTTGCGGTTGGCGCGGTCCAGGCAGAGCCCGACGTCGTCGGAGTTCTCCACCTCGACCATGAGGTGCACGATGCCGGTCGGGTTGGGCAGCGGCAGGAACGCCAGCGCGTGGTGGCGCGGGTTGCAGCCGTAGAAGCGCAGCCAGGCCGGATCGCCGTCGGCCGGCCGGCCGACCAGCTGCGGTGGCAGCCGCATGGAGTCACGCAGCCGGAAGCCGAGGATGTCCTGGTAGAACGCCTGGGCCGCGGCATCGTCGGTGCAGGTGAGCACCACGTGACCCAGACCCTGTTCGGCGGTGACGAACTTGTGGCCGTAGGGGCTGACGAACCGGCGGCCCAGGTACTGCGCGCCGTAGAACGCCTCGAGGGTGTTCCCGCCCGGATCCTGGAACCGGATCATGCCCTCGACGCGACGCTCACCGAGTTCTTCCTTGGTGCCCTCGGTGAAGGCGATGTCGTGCTTGGCCAGGGTTTCCCGCAGCTGCTGCAGGCCGGGGGCGTCGGTGACTTCCCAGCCCGAGACCAGCAGCCGGTCCTGCTCACCGGGGACGATCACGAGCCGCGCGGCGAAATCGTCCATGCGCAGGTAGAGCGCGTCGGGGTCGAGCCCGTCGCCTTCCATCATGCCGAGCACTTTGAGGCCGTACTCGCGCCAGGCCGCCATGTCGGTGGCCTCGATGCGCATGTAGCCGAGTGCGCGAATAACACTCATCACTTGTCTCCGAGGAAATCGATGGTGAGCCGGTTGAACTCGTCGAACTTCTCCAGCTGGGCCCAGTGGCCGCAGCCACCGAACACGTGCAGCTGCACGCGCGGGATGACCTTGGTGGCCACCAGCGCGCCGTCGAGCGGGTTCACCCGGTCTTCGCGGCCCCAGATGAGCAGCACCGGCTGACGCAGCTTGTACGCGTCACGCCAGAGCATGCCCTTCTCGAAGTCGGCGCTGGCGAAGGACTTGCCCATCGCGCGCATCGCCGCCAGCGATTCGGGGGTGTTGGCCAGTGCGAACCGTTCGTCGATCAGTTCGTCGGTGACCAGCGACTGATCGAAGACCATGATCCGCAGGAACTTCTCCAGGTTGTCCCTGGTCGGTTCATAGGTGAACTTCGAGAGCAGCTTGACGCCCTCGGTCGGGTCCGGCGCGAACAGGTTGGTGCTCAGCCCGCCCGGACCCATCAGCACGAGTTTGCCCGCGCGGGTGGGGTGGTCGAGGGCGAAACGCACCGAGGCGCCGCCGCCGAGGGAGTTGCCGAGCAGGTGTACCCGCTCGGTGATCTCCAGGTGATCGAGCAGTGCCAGCAGCGCGTTGGAGCTGTGCACGAAGTACTGCGGGTGATCGACCGGCTTGTCGGACTTGCCGTAGCCGGGCTGATCGGGGGCGATCACGTGGTAGTGCTGGGCCAGCACCGGGATGTTGCGGGCGAAGTTGGACCACGCCGAGGCGCCGGGCCCGCCGCCGTGCAGCAGCACGATGGTGGGTCCGTTGCCGACGCCCGCCTCGTGGTAGTGCAGTTTCAGATCGGGGGTGACCTGCGCGAAGCGGGAGGTCGACTCGTAGGTCAGTTCACTCACTGCGGTCATCGGCTACACCATCGTGTCGGTGATCGGCAGGCCGAAGGCATGCGTGCCGAACATCGAGTAGGCGCGCTCGGGGTCCTGTGAGGCGTGCACGCGGCCGGCGTGCGCGTCGCGCCAGAAGCGCTGCAGGGGAGTGCCTTCCATCAGCGCCGTGGCGCCGGAGGCCTCGAAGAGGCGGTCGATGGAGGCGATCACGCGGCCGGTGGCGCGCACCTGGTCGCGGCGGGCGGCGACGCGCAGGTCGAACGGGACTTCCTCGCCGGCCAGGATGTGGGCGTACTCCTCGGCGATGTTGCCCGAGAGCTGGCGCCAGGCGGCGTCGATATCGCTGGCGGCCTCGGCGATGCGGACCTTGCCGAACGGATCGTCCTTGGCGTGCTCGCCGAAGTACGCCGCGCGCACCCGCTTGCCCTGGTGCTCGACGTGGGCCTCGTAGGCGCCGTAACCCATGCCGATGATCGGCGTGGTGATGGTGGCGGGGTGAATGCTGCCCCACGGCATCTTGTACAGCGGATCGGTGTTCTGCTCGAGACCGGGCGACTTGAGATCGCTCATGGTCTTCATGCTGAGGAAGCGGTGCTTGGGCACGAAGACGTTCTCCACCACGACGGTGTTGGAGCCGGTGCCACGCAGGCCGACCACATGCCACACGTCGTTGATCTGGTACTCGCTGCGCGGGATCAGGAACGAGCCGAAGTCGACCGGCTTGCCGTTCTTGATCACCGGGCCGCCGACGAACACCCAGTCGGCGTGGTCGGAGCCTGAGGACCAGGCCCACGAGCCGTTGACGATGTAGCCCTCGCCGTCCTCCGAAACCACGCCCGCGCCCATCGGCGCGTAGGAGGAGGAGATACGGACCTCGGTGTCGTTGCCCCACACCTCTTCCTGCGCGCGCTGGTCGAACAGCGCCAGGTGCCAGTTGTGGATGCCGAGGATGCCGGCACACCAGCCGGTGGAACCGCACGCGCTGGCGATCTTGCGAACCGTGTCGTAGAAGATCACCGGATCGCAGGCGTAGCCGCCCCACTGCTTGGGCTGGACGAGCCGGAAGAATCCGGTCTCCTGCAGCGCCTTGATGGATTCATCGGGAATGCGGCGCAGGTCCTCGGCCTCCTGCGCGCGCTCACGCAGCGCCGGCAGCAGTGCCTCGACCCGTTCGGTCACTTCTTGCGTCATATCGGAGCCCGCTCCTAGCTAGTTCAGATCGCCAACAGGATCTTTTCGTCTCTGAGATTAGAACAGGTTCTTGTTTATGTCGAGAAGACCGCCCTACCTCGGATATAACAGAGTCCAACAGCGAAGTTCGCTGGACAGCTGGCGTGAAGCGGCCTCGTTTTGTAACGTGTTCTAGTGAAGAAGGAGGGTTCGAGATGGCAGTCAACCCCAAGGTGAGGGAACTCGACGTCGGCACCGCGCCGACCAGGTTCGCGCGCGGCTGGCACTGCGTCGGCCTGGCGAAGACCTTTCGCGACGGCAAGCCGCACGCGGTCGAGATCTTCGGGACCAAGCTCGTGGTGTGGACCGACACCAACGACGAGATCCGTGTGCTCGACGGCTACTGCAGGCACATGGGCGGCGATCTGACGATGGGCACGGTCAAGGGCGACGACATCGCCTGCCCGTTCCACGACTGGCGCTGGGGCGCCAGCGGCAAGTGCACGTCGATTCCCTACGGTCGCCGGGTTCCGCCGCTGGCTCGTACCAGGAAATGGACCACGCTCGAGCGCAACGGCCAGCTCTTCATCTGGCACGACCACGAGGGTAACGAGCCGCCCGCCGATGTCACGATCCCGCATATCGAGGGCCCGTACACCGACGCCGAGGGCAACCCGAGCGAGGTCCACGACAGTGGTTGGACCGAGTGGACGTGGAACACGATGCGCATCGAGGGCGCCAACTGCCGCGAGATCATCGACAACGTCGTGGACATGGCGCACTTCTTCTACATCCACTACGCCTTCCCGACGTACTTCAAGAACGTCTTCGAGGGCCATGTGGCCACGCAGTTCCTCGAGACCAAGGGTCGCCCCGACATCGGCATGGCGGCCAAGTACGGCGGCGAGACCCTGCTGAAGTCGGAAGCCTCGTACTTCGGCCCGTCCTACATGATCAACCCGCTGACCAACATCTACGGCGGGTACGAGATCAAGGTGGTACTGATCAACTGCCACTACCCGATCGACCAGGACTCGTTCGTGCTGCAGTACGGCCTGGCGGTGGAGAAGCCCAAGGGCATCGATGCCGCGACCGCGGAGAAGCTGGCCCAGTCGATGACCGATTTCTTCGGCGACGGGTTCCTGCAGGATGTCGAGATCTGGAAGCACAAGTCCAAGGTCGACAACCCGCTGCTGTGCGAGGAGGACGGCCCGGTCTACCAGCTGCGCCGCTGGTACGAGCAGTTCTACGTCGACGCCGCCGATGTCACCGAGAAGATGACCCAGCGCTTCGAATTCGAGGTCGACACCGACAAGGCGAACGAGGCGTGGGAGGCCGAGGTGGCCGAGAACTTGCGTCTCAAGCGCGAGGCCGAAGAAGCCGAAGCGGGCGTGTAGCCATGTCCGCGACCTGGGCGAAAGCTCCCGACTTCGCTGATCAGCCCGTGCGGCAGGCCGCGGTGCGGGCCCAGACCACGGTCGACAAGCAGCACTATCTCGACGACGGTATGACACCGCTGCGGTGCCAGGCCTGCCAGGCCGAGGTGCTGGTGCGCAAGTCCAGTGCGCGGCAGACCTCGGTGCAATGGACCGAGCGGCCCGACGCCCACTGTCCGGTCTTCGCCCAGCTGCGCGAGCGCGGAGCTGGGCCGGGTGGCCACGAGTCGTGTCCGTCGCTGCGCAAGACCATCGCGTGGGCTGTCGAGGAGGGCGTGCTCGAGGTCGACGAGTAATTCCCGGTTATGCGATGAAACGCCTCCGCTGCTCGTGGCAGCGGAGGCGTTTCGGTGTCACCGGGCGGGTCAGTCGCCGACGGTGAGGGCTTGGGCTTCCTCGACGCTGCGCGGGGCCGGGTCGTGGTCGTCGATGTGGGCGAGGGCGCCGCGGCCGATGAACAGCACCGCGACCGCGGCGGCGGTGCAGGCGGCGCCGAGCCAGAACGGCAGCGAGACGCTGTGCTCACCGAGCTTGCCCGCCACCCACGGTGCCGCGGCGCCACCGGCGAAGCGGACGAAACTGTAGGCGGCCGAGGCGGTGGAGCGTTCGACCGGCGCGGAGATCATCACGGCCTCGGTGATCAGTGTGTTGTTCACACCGAGGAACAGGCCGGCGATGACGACGCCGGCGATCAGCACGATCTTGTGCTCGGCGAACAGGCCCATCACGGCCAGGTCGACGGCGAACAACCCGAGCGAGAGCGCCATCATCGGCAGGGAGCCGAAGCGCGCCTGCAGTTTCGGCGCGAGGAACACCGAGGCCACTGCGAGCAGGATGCCCCAGCCGCAGAAGATGAAACCGATCGCGTAGGTGCCCATGTCCAGCGGGAACGGGGTGTAGGCGAGCAGGGTGAAGAAGCCGAAGTTGTAGAGCAGCGCGGTGAGGCTGACCGTCAGCAGGCCCTTGTGCCGCAGTGCTTTGAACGGCGCGGTGATCGAGGTCGGCTTGGCCGGCTTGGGCATTTCGGGCAGCAGCACGACGATGGCGATGAAGGCGACGGCCATCAGTACCGACACGCCGAAGAACGGTCCGCGCCAGCTGATGCCGCCGAGCAGGCCGCCCAGCAGCGGGCCGGTCGCGATGCCGATGCCGAGCGCGGCCTCGTAGAGGATGATCGCCTTGGCGACGCCGCCGGTGGCCGCGCCGACGATGGTGGCCAGCGCCGTCGCGATGAACAGCGCGTTGCCCAGGCCCCAGCCCGCGCGGAAGCCGATGATCTCGCCGATCGTGCTCGACATGCCCGCCAGCGCGGCGAACACCACGATGATCGCCAGGCCGGACAGGAGCGTCTTCTTGGCGCCGAAGCGGCTGGAGATGACGCCGGTGACCAGCATGGCGACGCCGGTGACGGCCATATAGCTGGTGAACAGCAGCGAGACCTGGGACGGGCTCGCGTTCAGCTGTTCGCCGATCGGCTTGAGAATGGGGTCGACCAGGCCGATGCCCATGAACGCGATGACACTCGCGAAGGCGACGGCCCACACGGCTTTGGGCTGGCCGGATGACGGGGTGGTGGCTGCGGCGTTGTCGTCGCGAGTCAACACGGGGCTGCTATCTCTCATTCAGAGCTCCTCGTTGCTTCACTGACCTCGGGCCACCGCGCGCAGGGCGGTCAGCAGGTCGTTCATATCGGTGTCGAGCCGGATCAGCCGGTCGAGGGGGAATTCGGCCAGTCCGGGTGCTATGGCGGCGGCGAACGCGCGCCTGGCGGTGCTGAGCCGGTGGCGGCCGGCCGGGGTGAGTTCCACGAGGACGGCCCGGGAGTCCTTGGGGTCCTTGTTCCTGGTGGCGAGTCCGTCGGTGACGAGCCGGCCGAGCAGCGCCGTTGCCGCCGGTTGCGAACATCGATCGATCCGGGCGAACTCGCTCACGCGGATGCCGCCGTGCTCGTCGAGTACGGCGAGGGCCCGCAGGACGGCCCTGGGCACTTCGTCTTCGCTGATCGCCCCGGCCAGCCGGGTGAGCCGACCGGCAGTGACCAGCAGGTCGACCACGATGTCGTCTGCGGAGGGCTGCTCTGTCTGCTGCACGTTCGATATTATTGCATAAGCTAACTATCTAATTCCAGCGATGCGGTGGCCCGCGTCGAATGAGATGGCCCACAGCACGACAGAGCCCGGCCGCTCGTGGTGAGCGGCCGGGCTCGATGATGTCTCCGGCGGGGGCGGCGATGTCTACGCGGCGGCCACCGGTCTGCGTCCGGTGCCGAAGAGTTCGCCGGTGGCGTGCGCCCGCTTGAAGTACAGGTGGGCGTCGTGTTCCCAGGTGATGGCGATGCCGCCGTGCAGCTGGATGGTCTCGGCGGCCACCGTGGCGAACGCCTCGGTGCAGTGCCTGCGGGCCACCCAGGCGTCCTCGGCCGCCGACGCGCTGTTCTCGGCCACGGCCTGCGCGGCTGCGAGGGCCGTCGATTCCGCCGACTCGACCAGCACGTACATATCGGCCATCCGGTGCTTGAGCGCCTGGAAGCTGCCGATCGCCCGCCCGAACTGCACGCGCGATGCGGTGTACTCGACGGTCATCTCCAGGCAGCGCCGCGCGGCCCCGACCTGCTCGGCGGCCAATGCGGCCCAGGCGATCTCGCGCAAGCGGGTACGCAGGGCCGCCGGGTCGCCGGTGCCGATCCGGGAGGCCGGGGTATCGGCGAAGGTGATGGTGGCGAGCTTGCGGGTGGGATCGAGGGCGGGCGTCGGGGTGACGGTGACGCCCGCCGCCTCGGCCGTGGTCTCGAACAGGCCGGCGTCGGTGAGCACCAGCAGCAGGTCCGCCTGGGCGCCGTGCAGCACGTAATGGGCTGTGCCGGTGAGGGTGCCGTCGCCTGCGGTGACGCCGGGGGAGTCCCAGCCGTCGGCGTCAGCCCAGCACAGCGCGGCCGTGCGGGAACCGTCGGCCAGGTCGGGCAGCAGCCGCGCGCAGGCCTGCTCGTCCCCGGCCAGCAGGATCGCCTGCACGCCGAGCACGGCCGAGCCGAGCATCGGCACCGAGCCGAGCACCCGACCCAATTCGCCCACCACCAACAGCGATTCGACCAGCCCGGCTCCCGCGCCGCCCCATTCTTCGGGGATGGCCAGCGCGGCCACGCCGACCTGCTCACACAGCATCGACCACAGCTTCGGGTCGTACCCGAGCTCGGTGTCCATCGCGGCGCGCAGCGCGGCGGAGTTCGCGTGCTTGTCCAGCAGGGCGCGCACCGAATCGCGGAATTCGAGCAGTTCATTCGATGACATGGAGGGTCCTCGCTAGGGATGGTCGACCGGCAGCGCCGGCAATACGTACGCGCATCTCACACCGCCTCGGCGGACCGCAGGGCGGCGCCGATGCGGGCGCGGTGGAAATCGGCGGTGCCCCAGGCGGTGCGCAGCGCGGTCACCTTGGTCAGCCACAGCGACAGATCGCATTCGGCGGTGTAGCCGATGGCGCCGTGCACCTGGAGACCGGCCCGGGCGGCGCGATGGGCGGCGTCGGCGCAGGCCACCAGGGCCGCTGACACGTCACGGGAGCGGTCGGCCGAGTCCAGGGTGAGCGCCGCGCGGTAGACCAGCGGTTCGGCCAGCTCCAGGCCGATCAGCACATCGGCGAGCTGCTGTTTGACCGCCTGGAACTCACCGATCACGCGCCCGAACTGCTTGCGCTGCTTGGCATAGGCGACGGTCTGGTCGAGAATCGCCCGGCCCGCGCCGAGCAGCTGGGCGGCGCAGGCGAGCACGCCGACGTCGAAGGCGTAGGCGATGGCGGCCTCGACCTCGGGTCCTTCGGCGATCAGCGTGTCGGCGGTGACCCGGGCGAGCTTGCGGGCGGGGTCGACGGAAGCGATCGCCGCCTCAGTCGCGGCGGGGCTGGTCGCGGTGACTCGATCCCCGGCTGCGACCAGCACCAGATCGGCGGTGTCCGCATCGAGCGCGATCCCACGCTGCGGGTCGTCGAAAGTGATGGTGCCGAGCTGTGCACCGGCCGCGAGCGCGGGCAGATACCGCTGGGCGATATCGCCGTCCGGAAGACGTTGCAGCAGCGCGGGCAGCACCGCCGCCGACTCGATCACCGGACCGGGCAGCGCCGCGCGGCCCAGCTCGATCAGCGCGACGACCAGATCGACCGGCGTGGCGTCGGCCCCGTCGTACTTCTCGTCGACGATCAGGCCGAACACGCCCATCTCGGCGAGCTGACCCAGCAGCGCCTGCCCCTTGGCGGGATCACCGGCGGCCCACGCGCGCACGGCTGCGGGCACCTGCCCGGCGTCGAGGATCTTGCGCAGCTCGGCGGCGAAATCGAGCTGTTCGGTGCTGAGGGCGAATCTCATCGCTGACCTCCTGTGCTGGGACGGGCGGTACGGCGCGCTGCCGTGCCTGCCCGGTCGGGCTGTGCCATGGCGGTGGTCATCGCTTGCTCTCCCGCGGCAGCCCGAGGATGCGTTCGGCGATGATGTTGCGCTGGATCTCGTTGGTGCCCGCGTAGATCGGGCCGGAGAGCGAGAACAGGTAGCCGTCGGTCCACCCGCTCTGCTGTTCAGCTGCCGAGCCGAGCAGGTCGAGGCCGGTCTCGTGCATGGCGATGTCGAGTTCGGACCAGAACACCTTGGTGATCGAGGATTCCGCGCCGAGCTGGCCGCCGTCGAGCAGCCGGGTGACGGTGCCGAAGGTGTGCAGCCGGTAGGACTCCGCGCCGATCCAGGCGTCGACCACGGCATTGCGCGCGGCGGTGTCGGCCGGGTCGGCGGACTCCTCCCACAGCTGCACCAGCCGCTGGGCGGTCTTGCTGAAGCGGCCGGGGCTGCGCAGCGACAGGCCACGCTCGTTGCTCGAGGTCGCCATGGCCACCCGCCAGCCCTCGTTGGGCGCGCCGATCACATCGGCGTCGGGCACGAAGACGTCGTCGAGGAAGATCTCGGCGAAGCCGGGCTCCCCGTCGAGCTGGGGGATCGGGCGCACGCTCACGCCCTCGGCGGTGAGCGGGAACATCAGGTAGGTCAGGCCGTGGTGGCGCTGGGCCTCGGGGTCGCTGCGGAACAGACCGAAGGCCCAGTCGGCGTAGGTGGCACGCGAGCTCCAGGTCTTCTGGCCGTTGAGGATCCAGCCGCCCTCGGTGCGCCGCGCGGTCGAGCGCAGGCTCGCCAGGTCGCTGCCCGATTCGGGCTCCGACCAGGCCTGGGCCCAGATGTCGTCGGCGCGCGCCATCCGCGGCAGGATCCGCGCCAGCTGCTCCTCGGTGCCGTGCTCGAACAGCGTCGGGGCGAGCAGGAAGATGCCGTTCTGCGACACCCGGCCGGGCGCGCCCGCCGCGTAGTACTCCTGCTCGAACAGCACCCATTCCAGGATGGACACATCGCGCCCGCCGTACTCGCGCGGCCACGACACCGCCGACAGGCGCGCACCCGCCAGGGTCGCCTCCCATTCGCGATGCGCCTCGAAACCCTCGGCGGTGTCCATGGAGGGCAGCGGCTTCTGCGGCACATTGGCGGCGAGGAACTCGCGCACCTCCAGCTGGAACGCCCGCGCTGCCGGATCGATCTCTAGATTCACGCTTTTTCCTTCATCGAGCGGGCGTTGAGACCGCCCAGCGAATCGACGCCGACTTCGGCATTGTGGGCGTGCGCGAAATGGTGCAGCCCGAAGACCGAGTCCATTCCGCTGCGCATACCCATCAGGTCTTCGGCCTGGTTGACGGCCTTCTTGGTGAGCGCGAGGCCGAATTGCGGCATGGCGGAGATCTTCTCGGCCAGCGCCAGCACCTCGGACTCGAGGTCCGCGCGCGGCACCACCCGGTTGACCATGCCCCACTCCTTGGCCTGGGCAGCGCCGAACCGGTCACCGGTGAACAGGAACTCCTTGGCCGCGCGCGGCCCCATCACCCACGGGTGCGCGAAGTACTCGACACCCGGAATACCCATCCGCACCACGGGATCGGAGAAGAAGGCATCGTCGGAGCAGACGATCAGATCGCACACCCAGGCCAGCATCAGCCCGCCCGCGATGCAGGCGCCCTGCACCATCGCCACCATCGGCTTGGGGATCTCGCGCCAGCGCCGGCACATGCCCAGGTACACCTCGGACTCGCGGGCGAAGCGCTGATCGCCGCCCGCGCGGTCGAGGTGGTCCCACCACAGGGCGGCCTTGTTGTCGTAGTGCACGTCGTGGTCGCGCCCCGGCGTGCCGATGTCGTGGCCCGCGCTGAAGTGTTTGCCGTTGCCCGCCAGCACGATCACCTTGACCTCGGCGTCTTCGACCGCGCGCTGGAAGGCGGCGTCGAGGGCGTAGGTCATCTTCGAGTTCTGCGCGTTGCGGAACTCGGGCCGGTTCATGGTGACAACGGCGACCGGGCCGCGCACCTCATAGGTGACGACCTCGGTCTCGGATTCCGGACTCACGACTTCTCCTCACGTAGCTCACGTTTGAGCACCTTGCCCGCCGCGCTGTAGGGCAGCTGGTCGCGGAACTCCACGAGCCGGGGCACTTTGAAATTGGCCAGCTGGGACGCGGCGAAGGCCTTCACTTCGTCCACGGTCAGCGTCGAACCGGCCTTGCGGACGACGACGGCCTTGCCGACCTCGCCCATCCGCTCGTCGGGCACGCCGATGACCGCCGACTCGGCGACGCCGTCGAGCCGGGCCAGGGTCTGTTCGATCTCGGCGGGATACACGTTGAACCCGCCGGTGATGTACATGTCCTTGAGCCGGTCGGTGATCTTGAGGTAACCGCGCTCGTCGACGACACCGATATCACCGGTGTGCAGCCAGCCCTCGGCGTCGATCGCCTCGGCGGTGGCCTCGGGATCGTCGAGGTAGCCCAGCATCACATTCGGGCCGCGCAGCAGCACCTCACCGGCCTCGGACAGGCGCAGCTCGAAGCCGGCGATGGGTCCGCCGCAGGTGTTGGCGATGGTTTCCGCGTCGTCGTCGGGGCGGCACATGGTGCCGAAACCCGCCGACTCGGACAGGCCGTAGGCGGTGATCACCACCTCGAAGGCGAGATCGTCGCGCATCCGCTCGATCAGCACCACCGGCACGGTCGCCGCGCCGGTCACCGCCACCCGCAGCGAGCTCAGGTCGCGTTCGCCGCGCGCGGGATGGTCGAGGATGGTCTGGTAGATCGTGGGAGGGCCGGTGAGCACGGTGATCCGCGCGGACTCGATCAGCGCCAGCGTGGCAGGCACGTCGAAGGTGGCCTGCGGCACGATCGTGGCGCCGGTGACCAGGCAGGCGAGAATGCCGGCCTTGTAGCCGAAGTTGTGGAAGAACGGCGGGATCATCAGGTAGCGATCACCGGCGCGCAGGGTCGAGCACTCGACCCAGCCGCGGACCACGCCCAGTGCCTGCCGGTGCGCGACCAGGGTGCCCTTGCTGCGGCCGGTGGTGCCGGAGGTGAACAGGATGTCGGCGATGTCGTCGGGGGAGACCGCCTGCGCGCGCTGTTCGCCGTCCTCGGGACTGACCTCGCCGGCGAGGGCGAGCAGCTCGTCCCAGGCGAGCACGGTGTCGGAGGTGGTCTGGCTGCCCGCGCCGTCCTCGACCGGGATCACCACGACAGTGCCGATGCCCAGCTCCGGACCGTCGGCCAGCAGTTCGGCGGCCCGGTCGCGGCCGAGGAACGGGCCCGCGACGAACAGCGCCTTCGCGTCGACGCGCTCGAGTACGTCGATCGCCTCGGCCGCCATGTAGCGGGTATTGAGCGGAACGAGCGCGGCGCCGGCCGAATGCGCGGCCAGCGCGGCGACGACCCAGTGATGGGTATTGGGCGCCCACATGGCGACCCGATCGCCGGTGCCGATGCCGCGGGCGATCAGCGCGCGGGCCGCGATACGCACCTGGTCGAGCAGTTCGGCCCAGGTCAGGCGGGTCGCGCCGTCGATCAGGGCGGGCTCGTTCGGATGCGCCGCGGCGATGTGCCGCAGCGCCTGCGGAGTGGTTTGGGCAGGGGTTGTCACGGGGTCCTCACCGTCGTGCGGTTGCTCTTCTTACCGAAGCAGCTAACAAAGCAAGTGCTTGGTAGGTTATCCTACCGGTGTGGGCGTGATCCAGACCTCAGATTCCGATACCGCGACCTCCGACGCGGAGTTTCGCGTGGAAATACGCGACTGGCTGGCCGAGAACCTCTCCGGCCAGTTCGCTGACCTGCGCGGCACCGGTGGACCCGGCCGCGAGCACGAGTTCTTCGAAGAACGCCTCGCCTGGGACCGGCACCTGGCCGCCGAGGGCTGGACCTGCCTCGGCTGGCCGGTCGAATACGGCGGCCGCGGCGCCAGCGTGCGCCAGCAGGTGATCTTCCACGAGGAGTACGCCAAGGCCGACGCGCCGGCGCGGGTCTCACACGTGGGCGAGGAACTGCTCGGCCCGACCCTGCTGGCCTTCGGCACCGAAGAACAGAAGCGGCGCTTCCTGCCCGGTGTGCGCTCGGTCGGCGAACTGTGGTGCCAGGGCTACTCCGAGCCGGGCGCCGGCTCCGACCTCGCCGCGGTCAGTACGACCGCGCGGCTCGAAGACGGCAAGTGGGTGATCAACGGCCAGAAGATCTGGACCTCGCTCGCGCACGTCGCCGACTGGTGCTTCGTCATCGCGCGCACCGAGCGCGGCTCGAGCAGGCACAAGGGTCTGTCCTATCTGCTGGTGCCGATGAACCAGCCGGGCATCGAAGTCCGCCCGATCGAACAGCTCACCGGCACCTCCGAATTCAACGAGGTGTTCTTCGACAACGCCGTCACCGACGCCGACCTGGTCGTCGGCGAGCCCGGCGACGGCTGGCGCATCGCGATGGGCACGCTGACCTTCGAGCGCGGTATCTCCACCCTCGGCCAGCAGATCCGTTTCGCCCGCGAACTCGCCGACATCGAGGCACTGGCCCGGCGCACCGGCGCCGCCGACGACCCGCTCATCGCCGACCGCATCGACCGCGCCTGGGTCGGCCTGCGGGTGCTGCGCGCGCACGCGCTGCGCACCATGAGCGAGGACCACGACGACGCGGGCGGCGCCTCGGTCTCGAAGTTGCTGTGGGCCAACTGGCATCGCGGGCTCGGCGAACTCGCCATGGCGGTGCAGGGCGCCGCCGGGCTGGTCACCGACGCCGACGACATGACCGCATGGCAGCGGCTGTACCTGTTCAGCCGCGCCGACACCATCTACGGAGGTTCGAACGAAGTGCAGCGCAACATCATCGCCGAGCGGGTGCTCGGTCTGCCGCGAGAGGCTCGCCCGTGACCGGCCCACTGTCCATCCCGCCCCCGTCCATCCCCGGCCACGGCCTGCTGACCGGCCGTAAGGCCGTGATCACCGCGGCCGCAGGCACCGGCATCGGCTCGGCCACCGCGCGCAGGCTGCTCGAGGAGGGCGCCGACGTCGTCGTGTCCGACTGGCACGAGCGCAGGCTCACCGAGACCGCCGAACTGCTGGCCAAGGAGTTCCCGGAGCGCCAGGTCGCCGCGGTGGTGTGCGATGTGCGCGACACCGCGCAGGTGAACCAGCTGCTCACCGATGCAGCCGCCGCGCTGGGACGCATCGACATCATGGTCAACAACGCCGGCCTCGGCGGCGAGACACCGGTGGTCGACATGACCGACGAGCAGTGGGACCAGGTCCTCGACATCACCCTGACCGGCACCTTCCGCTGCACCAGGGCCGCGCTCGGCTACTTCCGCAGCGCGGGCCACGGCGGCGTGCTGGTCAACAATGCCAGTGTCCTGGGCTGGCGCGCCCAGCACGGCCAGGCCCACTACGCCGCCGCCAAGGCGGGCGTGATGGCGCTGACCAGGTGCAGCGCGGTCGAGGCCGCCGAATTCGGGGTGCGGATCAATGCCGTCGCGCCGAGCATCGCGCGCCATCCCTTCCTGGACAAGGTCAGTTCGACCGAGCTGCTCGACGCGCTCAGCGAACGCGAGGCCTTCGGCCGCGCCGCCGAACCGTGGGAAGTGGCGGCGACCATCGCCATGCTGGCCAGTGACTACACCTCGTACCTGACCGGTGAGGTGGTCTCGGTGAGCAGTCAGCGCGCATGAGCAGGACCACGGGGGGTTCCCGATTCACGGAACCAAGCAATTGCTTGGTTGTACGATGACGGGTGTGACCGCACCCGACACCGTGAAACGCACGCGCCGCGCCGAACTCCTCGACCTCGCCGCCGACCTGTTCGCCGAACGCGGCCTGCGCGCCACCACCGTGCGCGACATCGCCGATTCGGCGGGCATCCTCTCGGGCAGCCTCTACCACCACTTCGACTCGAAAGAGTCGATGGTCGACGAGATCCTGCGTGGCTTCCTCGACGATCTGTTCGGCCGCTACCGCGAGATCTCGGCGGCCGGGCTCAGCTCGCGCGCCACCCTCGAAGCCCTGGTGCTGGCCTCCTACGAGGCCTTCGACCGGCATCACGCCGCGGTCGCGATCTACCAGGCCGAAGCCAAGAACCTGCGCGACGCCGACCGTTTCGGCTACATCCGTGACTTCAATATCGAGTTCCGCGACCTGTGGCACCGGGTGCTCGCCGCCGGCGTCGCCGACGGCAGCTTCCGGCCCGAACTCGATGTGGAACTGGCCTTCCGTTTCCTGCGCGACACCGTGTGGGTAGCGGTGCGCTGGTACACCCCCGGCGGCTCGATCACCGTGAACAACCTCGCCCAGCAATATCTGACCATCGTGCTCGACGGCCTCACCGTGCCCGAGAGCAGCCCGAAGTAGGAGTTTCCCGATGACCGCACCCTCTGAGCGCCGCCCCTACACCCCGCTGCGCGAGGCCTACGTGATCGACGCGGTGCGTACCGCCGTCGGCAAGCGCGGTGGCGCGCTGGCGCAGGTGCACCCCGCCGACCTCGGCGCGGCCGCGCTGCGTGGCCTGGTCGACCGCACCGGCATCGACCCGTCGATCGTCGACGACGTGATCGTCGGCTGTGTCGACAACCTCGGCCCGCAGGCGGGCAATATCGGCCGCACCATGTGGCTGGTCGCCGGCTACCCCGAAGAGGTGCCCGGCGTCACCGTCGACCGGCAGTGTGGTTCCAGCCAGCAGGCGATCAACTTCGGCGCGCAGGCCATCATGAGCGGCACCGCCGAGGTCATCGTGGCCGGTGGCGTGCAGAACATGAGCGCCATCCCGATCGGCGCCGCCATGATCGCGGCCAAGCCCTACGGCTTCGACTCCTCGTTCATCGGGGCCGAGGGCTGGGACTCGCGCTACGGCACCGGCGAGGTCTCGCAGTTCAAGGGCGCGGAGATGATCGCCGAGAAGTGGGGCATCAGCCGCGAGGACATGGAGCGCTGGGCCCTGCAGAGCCATCAGCGCGCCCAGGCCGCCATCGCCGAGGGCCGCTTCGACAACGAGATCGTGCCCGTCGGCGATTTCACCGTCGACCAGGGCCCGCGTGACACCAGCCTGGAGAAGATGGCCACGCTGGCGCCGCTCTCGGAAGGCAGCCCGCTCACCGCGGCGGTCGCCAGCCAGATCTCCGACGGCGCCAGCGCCACCCTGCTCGCCTCGGAATGGGCGGTTCAGGAATACGGGCTGACCCCGCGCGCCCGCATCCACCACGTCAGCGCGCGCGGCGCCGACCCGATCTTCATGCTGACCGCGCCGATCCCGGCCACCCAGTGGGCGCTGGAGAAGACCGGGCTGACCATCGACGACATCGACGTCATCGAGATCAACGAGGCCCTGGCCCCGGTGGTGCTCGCCTGGATCAAGGAGATCGGCGCCGATCCGGCGAAGGTGAACGTCAACGGTGGCGCCATCGCGCTCGGCCACCCGCTCGGCGCGACCGGCGCCAAGCTGTTCGCCACCCTGCTCAACGAGCTCGAGCGGATCAACGGCCGCTACGGCCTGCTCACCATCTGCGAGGGTGGCGGCACCGCCAACGTGACCATCATCGAGCGCCTCGACGCGGCGAAGTAGCCCGACGCGGAGCCGACGGCCCGGTACCGGAGTGATCCGGTACCGGGCCGTAGTGCGATATACGGCGGGTCGGACCTCTTGCCAAGCAACCGCTCGGTCCCCAAGACTGGAGCGTTGCTCATCCCTGTGCTGCCTTACGCGTTGGCGCAGTGGGTAAGCCATGTGCTGAGGTGGCGCCGGATGGGTGCCACTCGTGAACAGGGAACAGGAATTCCGAATGGGTCACCCACAACCGCCCAACCCGTATCAAGGTCAGCCGTACGGCGGTCAGCCGATGCCCGGGCAGCCCTACGCGCAGCCGGGTCAGCCCTACGCACAGGGTCAGCCGATGCCGGGCCAGCCCTATCAGCAGGGTCAGCCGATGCCAGGTCAGCCGTACCAGCAGCAGGGTCAGCCCTACCAGCAGCCGGGTCAGCCCTACCAGCAGCCGGGCCGGCCCTACCAGCAGGGCGGGCCGGGTGGCTACGGCCAGCCGCCCCGCTCCGGCGGTGGCGGCGGCAAGATCGCGCTCATCCTCGGTGGCGTGGTCGTGCTGATCGCCGTCGCGGTCGGCGCGTTGTTCGTCTTCAATGGGGGCGGATCGATCGGCGGCGGCGGGTACGACACCCCGCGCGAGGCCGCGCAGGCCTGGGTCGACCAGAAGGGCGACCTCGAGGATCTGGTGTGCGCCGCCGACCGGGACGAGATCTCGAAGTACGAGAACCAGGCCACGCCGACCGGAGTGCCGTCCGGCAACACCGATCTCCCGAAGGCGACCACGACGTTGAAGAGCGTGGATGTCAGCTCGGGCAGCAGTTCCGGGACCTTCACCACCGCGATGAGCATGACCGTTCTCGGGCAGACGGCGACCTCGACCGCGACCTACAAGCTGGTCGAGGAGGACGGCGGCTGGCGGGTCTGCGGAATTCTCAACCCGATCATCAAGGTCGAGTGAGATAGACCGAGGGCCGGTTCGGTTACCGAACCGGCCCACCTGCCGTTGCCGTTCACCACCAATACGTCACGACATCCCAGCGTTGCAGCGTGCCGGGAACATTGCAGTGCGCCCAGGACTGCTGGCCGTCCCAGGCGATATTGCCGCGGCGTTCGTAGGTGGCCCAACTGCTGCCGAACCAGCCCCACCAGTAGCGGCACTCGATCCGCACCTGATGCCGAACCGGCCAATAGCACTGCGAATACGCCGCGCTGTTGTTCACCGGGTACGCCGCGCAGCCGGGCTGCCACGGCTGCGCCGTCACCGGCGCCGCGCCCATCACCACTCCCGCGCCGAGCAGCGCTGCCGCCGACGTGCTCACCATCACCTTCCGGACTATCGACCTCATCTCCAACCTCCCACCAGCGTGGGGGCACGAGCCCCGACTTTCCGACAGGGGCCTCCGCGCATCTCTGACCGTGGCGGCCTGGAAACCGCCCTTACGTGATTTACATCACATTCCGGACGGTCGGTGTTACCCCGTCGCCGCTGTCGCGTCCCGGCCCCGGCCTACGATCGACCAGGTGAAGGTGCTCGGCGCATGCCCGCTCGACTGCCCCGACGCGTGCTCCTGGGTGGTGACCGTCGAGGACGGCGTCGCCACGCAGCTGCGCGGCAACAAAGACCATCCGGTCACCCGCGGCGCGCTGTGCGTGAAGGTGAACCGCTACCTCGAACAGGTCGGCGCACCGGATCGGCTGCGGTATCCACTGCGCCGGACCGGGCCGAAGGGCTCGGGCCGATTCGAGCGGATCAGCTGGGACACCGCGCTCGCCGAGATCGCCACCCGGCTCACCGGCATCATCGACGAATTCGGCGCCGAGGCGATCTGGCCGTTCCACGGCACCGGCAGCCTCGGCTACCTGCAAGGAATGGAGGGCTATCCCGGCCGGCGGATGTTCAATGTTCTCGGCGCCTCGCACCACCGGCCGACCATCTGCTCGGTCGCGGGCAGCGCCGGGGTGCGCTACACCCTCGGCACCTCCGGCGGCATGGATCCCGAAGACCTGGCCAAGTCGAAACTGATCCTGCTCTGGGGCACCAACCCGCTCAGTTCCGGCCATCACCTCTGGAAGTTCATCCAGGACAGCGGCGCCCACCTGGTCGCCATCGACCCGGTCCGCACCAAGACCGCCGACCGCTGCGACGAGCACCTCGCCCCACTACCCGGCACCGACGCGGCCCTGGCCCTCGGCCTGCTGCACGTGATCGTCGCCCTCGGCGCCCAGGACGACGCCTACCTCGCCGCGCACACCGAGGGCTGGCCCGAATTCCGCGACCGCATCGCCGAATACCCACCCGACCGGGTCGCGCGGATCACCGGACTCCCCGAGGACCGGATCGTCGACCTCGGTACCCGCATCGCGCACACCAGACCGACCGCCATCCGCGCTTCCCAGGGGATGCAGCGGCACGCGGGCGGCGGCATGGCCCTTCGCCTGCTGGCCTGCCTGCCCGGCGTCACCGGCGACTGGGCGATACCCGGTGGGGGACTGCACTATTCGACCTCCGGCCACTTCCGCCTCGACACCGCCGCCCTGATCCGCGACGACCTGCTACCGCACCCGGTGCGCACTCTGTCGATGACCCGTCTCGGCGAGGCCCTGCTCGAGACCGGCGACCCACCGGTCAAGGCGCTGTTCGTCATCGCGGCCAACCCCGTCGGCTCGAACCCGGACCAGCGCCGGGTGATCGAGGGCCTGTCCCGCGACGACCTGTTCACCGTCGTGCTCGAACACGTCGCCACCGACACCGTCGACTACGCCGACATCGTCCTGCCCGCCACCATGCAGCCCGAACACCTCGACGTGCTCGCCGGCTACGGCCACCTCTACCTGGTCTGGAACGAACCCGCCATCGCACCGCCCGGCGAATGCCTGTCCACCACCGAGACCTTCCGCCGCCTGTCCCGTCGCCTCGGCCTCACCGAACCCGCCCTCTACGACACCGACGAGGAACTGATGCGCCAGCTCCTGAAGGGCCACGACCTCGACCGCCTCCGCGCCGACGGCTTCCTCGCGATCGAACCGGGCCCCGTCCCGGACGGAAAGCTCCAATTCGTCTCCGCCCGCGCGGCACTGGCCGGTCACGACCCGCTCCCGGACTACACCCCACCCGCCGACGCGGGCCCCGGCCTGGTCCTGATCTCCGCCGCCTCCCACTACTTCCTCAACACCACCTTCGGTTCCAACCCCGAACTCCGCCGCCGCGCGGGCGAACCCCGCATCACCCTCCACCCCGCCGACGCCGAACTCCGCGGAATCGCCGACGGCACACCGGTGGTCGTCACCAATGCCCGCGGCAGCTTCGAGGCGATCGCCGAACTCTCCGACCGGGTCCGCCCCGGCGTGGCCGCCACCACCAAGGGCCGCTGGGCCAAGTTCACCAACGGTGCCACCGTCAACGCCACTGTCGCAGAACGCGATGCCGACTACGGCGGCGGCGCGGTCTTCCACGACAACCGCGTCGAGGTCACCGCTCGCCAGGCGCCGGCCGCACCCTGACGGCGATCGTGACCGGCGAGCCATAGTGTGGTCAATGCCCGCCCGTGGTCCCGGCGCCGGCGCGCCGAACCGGCATTTTCGTGCAATCGGAGTGCCCCGAGTCAGTATTCCGACTGAGCGCCCCTACTTTGCACGTTTACGCCGGGCCCGACGACGTTCCGTGCCCTGCCATCCCGGCGGCCAGCGATCGTGACCATCGCACCGATCGTGGCGGCGGCCGGCTGACCACGGGTGGCCGTGCGCTGGCGATCCAGCGCGATCATCCGGCATTTTCGTGCAATCGGAGCGCCGCGAGTCAGTATTCCGACTGAGCGCCCTTACTTTGCACGTTTACGCCGGGCCTGACGACGTTCGGTGGTCCTGCCACCCCGGCGGCCAGCGCCGCGAAGACCTCCGCCGTCGGTGAACCCGCGTCGGCGCAGTAGACGATCAGCCGCTGGTCGGTGTCGGCGATGTGCAGTTCCTGGCATTCGAACTCGAGCGGCCCCAGCTGCGGATGGCGGATGTGCTTGCGGTGTGTGCGGCGGACCGCGACATCGTGGTCGGCCCACATCGCCGCGAAACGTGGTGCGGTGCCGAGTAGTTCGGTGACCAGGGCGGCGAGCGCGGGGTTGCCCGGGTAGCGGGCGTAGGTGGCGCGCAGTTCGGCGACGGTCGAGCGCACATAGCGCTCGGTGTCCGGGTCGTCCCAGGCGGGGTCGTCGGTGGGCATGAGGAACATCCAGCGCACCAGGTTGCGTTCGTGGTCCTCGACGGTGGCCAGGTCGCCGATGAAGGCGGTGGCCGCGCGGTTCCAGACCAGGACCTCGAAGGACGCGTCGACCACATAGGCCGGTGCGGCCAGGTTGTCGAGCACGGTGTGGATCGCGTGCGGGACCACCCGGTCCGGGCCGGGCACCGGCGGCGGGCTCTCACCGGTGACGCGGAACAGGTAGTCGCGTTCGTCGACGGTGAGCATCAGCGCCCGCGCCAACGCGGCGAGCACCTGCCGCGACGGCTTGGCGCCCCTGGCCTGCTCGACGCGGATGTAGTAGTCGACCGAGATGCCGGCCAGCTGGGCGACTTCCTGTCGCCGCAATCCGGGCGTGCGGCGCGGGCCCGCATCGGGCAGACCCACATCGGCGGGCCGCAGCCGGGCCCGGCGGGTGCGCAGGAAGGCCGCCAGTTCATCGCGTTTCGGCACGTCCCCAGTCTGCCGCAGCACCGGTGAGCCTGGGTGGTACAGCTTGGTCCTCCCGCGCCGACGCCGCCGCTGCCACGCTCGACCACATGACCACCACAGCCTTGATCACCGGCGCCAACAAGGGCATCGGTTACGAGACCGCCCGCGCACTGGCGGCCCGCGGTATCACCGTCCTCGTCGGTGCCCGCGATCCCGGACGCGGTGCCGCCGCCGTCGCGAAGCTGCGCGCGGAGGGTGCCGACGCAGCGGAAGTCCAGCTCGATGTCACCGATGCCGCGTCGATCGCCACGGCCGCCGCGCACATCGATGAGCG
Organism: Nocardia sp. NPDC059177; assembly: GCF_042755165.1. Classification (NCBI taxonomy): domain Bacteria; kingdom Bacillati; phylum Actinomycetota; class Actinomycetes; order Mycobacteriales; family Nocardiaceae; genus Nocardia; species Nocardia sp. NPDC059177. Next base: position 27,667 of record NZ_JBHZBX010000035.1, read on the forward strand.
GTTCGGCGCGCTCGACATCCTCGTCAACAACGCAGGCATCGCGGGCAGTTTCGGCGCGCCGTCGCAGACCGACCTGGCGGTGCTGCGCGAGGTGTACGAGACCAATGTGTTCGGCGTCGTCGCCGTCACCAATGCGATGCTCCCGCTGCTGCGCCGCGCCCCGGCCGCCCGCATCGTCAACGTCTCCAGCGAGGTCGGCTCGATCGCCATGATGATGGACCGGGACGGCCCGATGTGGCAGGCGGCGGCCGTGCCGTACCCGTCGGCGAAGACGGCCCTCACCATGGTCACCGCCATGTACGCCAAGGAACTCTGGGACACCCCCATCAAAGTCAACGCCGCCAATCCCGGCTACTGCGCTACGGACTTCAACGCCCACAGCGGTTTCCGCACTGCCGAACAGGGCGCCGAGGTGAGCGTCCACCTGGCGACCCTGCCCGCCGACGGCCCCACCGGACAGCACTGGGGATACCGCTGGGGCGCGACCGACGGCGCGGAGTACGGCATCGTGGCCTGGTAGCTCCGCTCAGAACTCGAGGGCGTCGCGGACCAGCGGGCCGGTCATGCAATACCCGCCGCCGCGGCCCTGGCCGAGGTCGGCCGGCTCAGAACTCGACGGCGTCGCGGATCAGCGGTCATGCAGTGCCGCCGCTGCGGCCCCGGCCGAGTTCGGCCCGCTCAGAACTCCACGGCGTCGCGGACCAGCGGGCAGGTCATGCAGTGACCGCCGCCGCGACCCCGGCCGAGTTCGGCGCCGACGATGGTGATCACCTCGACGCCTTCCTTGCGCAGGGCCGCGTTGGTGTGGGTGTTGCGGTCGTAGGCGAACACCACCCCCGGCTCGACGGCGACCAGGTTGTTGCCGCTGTCCCATTGCTGGCGTTCGTTGGCGTAATAGCCGCCGCCGGTCTCCACCACCCGCAGTTTCGGCAGGTTCAGCGACGCGGCCACCACATCGAGGAACGGCGCGGTCTCCTCGATGACCTCGACGCCGGGGGCGCGATCACTGGGCCGCAGGGAGAACGGGCGGATGCCGTAGACGATGTCGGGATACACCGTGACCAGGTCACGGTCGGCGAAGGTGAACACGGTGTCGAGGTGCATGGCCGAGCGCAGCTTCGGCATCCCGGCCACGATCACCTGCTCGGCGGCGCCCGCCTCGAACAGCGCCCCCGCGACCTGCGTGATCGCCTGCCGCGAGGTCCGTTCACTCATCCCGACCAGCACCACCCCGTTGCCGACCGGCATCACATCGCCACCTTCGAAACTGGCCAGCCCCCAACTCTGTTCGGGATCACCCCACCAGATCCGCGCGCCGGTGAAGTCGGGGTGGAAGGCGTAGATCGCGGCCATCAGCAGCGTCTCGTCGTGGCGCGCGGGCCAGTACAGCGGATTGAGCGTGACGCCGCCGTAGAGCCAGCAGGTGGTGTCGCGGGTGTAGAGGGTGTTCGGCAGCGGCGGCATCAGATATTCGCGGACCCCGGACTGTTCGCGCGCCAGCGCCAGATAGCCGGAACGGAACTCGGCGGGCAGGTCAGCGGTGGCGAGGCCGCCGATGAGGTAGGTCGCCAGGGTGCGGTCGTCGATCGAGTGCAGGTAGGCCCTGGTGTCCTCGATCAGTCCGAGCCCGACCTCGTTCGCCACGATCTTGCGCTCGAGGATCCAGTCCTTGGCGCCGGGCACGGCGAGGGTCTCGGCGAGCAGATTGTGCAGTTCGACCACCTCGACGCCGCGGTCCCGCATCTTCGTCATGAAGTCGAAGTGGTCGCGTTTGGCGTTCTGTACCCACAGCACGTCGTCGAAGAGCAGGTCGTCGCAGTTGGTCGGGGTGAGCCGCTCGTGGGCCAGGCCGGGCGCGCACACCAGCACCTTGCGCAGTGTGCCGACCTCGGAATGGACGCCGAACGCGGTGGTTCCAGTCATTTCTGCTCCTCGGGAGATCGGGCGGACTCAGATCGAGATGGCCCCGGTCGCCAAGCTGACGATGCCGATGACGGCACCGAGCGCGACGACGGCGAACAGGGCCGCCTCCCACGGCGAGAAGACCCGCTTGCCCGCCTCGCGCCGGGTCAGCGCGAACAGGATGGTGCCTGGCGCGTAGATGATGCACGACAGCAGCAGGAACTCGAGTCCGGCCGCGACGAGCATGAACGCGGTGTAGAAGGTGGCGACGAAGGCGATGACGAGTTCTTTGGTGCGGTCGCCCGGCCGGATTCGCTGGTAGGTCTCCCTGGTGTAGGCGAGCTTGAGCGCGTACGCCGCGGCCAGCAGGTACGGCACCAGCGACAGCGAACTGCACAGTTTGAGCGTGAAGGTGAAGGCGTCGTCGGAGAACAGCGTGGTGACCAGCACGAGCTGGATCAGCACGCTGGTGAAGATCAGCGCCACCACCGGCACCTTGGCGTCGTTGACCCGGGCCAGGAACGAGGGCATGTCCCGGTCCTTCGCCGCCACGAACAACACCTCGGCGGCCATCAGCGTCCAGGCCAGGTAGGCGCCGAGCACCGAGATGATCAGGCCGATACTGATGAACCAGGCACCCCAGGCGCCGACCGCGGATTCGAAGACCGGCGACATCGACGGCTGCTGCGCGCCGGCCAGTTCCTCGCGCGGCATGATGCCGAACGACACCATCGTCACCGACGCGAAAATAGCCAGCACACTGAGGAATCCGAGGACGGTGGCGCGGCCGATGTCCTCGCGTTTGCGCGCGTACCGCGAGTACACGCTGGCACCCTCGATGCCGAGGAACACGAAGACCGTCACCAGCATGGTCGAACGCACCTGTTCGACCAGCGATTCGGAGTACGCGTCGCCGCCCCAGAAGTTGTCGGCGAAGACGCGCGCGTCGAAGAAGAACAGCAGCACCACGATGAACACCAGGATCGGCACCAGCTTGGCCACGGTGACGATCTGGTTGATGGTGGCGGCCTCCTGCACCCCGCGCAGCACCATGAAATGGAACGCCCAGATACACACCGTCGACAGCAGCACCGCGGGCACGGTGTTGCCCTCGCCGAAGATCGGCAGCACCTGCCCGAGGGTGGATTTGATCAGCACCCAGTAGCTGACATTGCCGACGCAGGCGCTTGCCCAGTACCCGAACGCGGAGAAGAAGCCGAGGTACTCGCCGAAGCCGGCCTTGGCGTAGGCGTAGACCCCGGCGTCGAGGTCGGGTTTGCGCACGGCCAGCGACTGGAAGACGAACGCCAGCATCAACATTCCGGTACCGGCGATGGCCCAGGCGATGATCGCGCCGAAGCCGCCGGTGGCCTGCCCGAAGTTGCGCGGGAGTGAGAAGACACCGGCGCCGACCATGGAGCCGACCACCATCGCCGACAGCGTCAGCAGCGGCATCGTCTTGGTTGTCGTCTGTTGTTGCGGGGCTGTCATCGCTACTCCTGACGGATCGGGTTCGGCGATGGGGCGGCCGCGGGCCGAGCGGCGAGGAGAAGCGCGGCAATCATCGCGCATACCGGTGTCGGGGCCGTCTGGACCTGCCGCTGACTCCCGGCGTCCATGCGACCTCCCGCGACGATGTCGATGTCCGGCAAATTCTAGGCGACCTGGCGTCGCCGACACCGGCTACGGGCGCGTGTCGGGCATTCGGGACCGAGGATCCGGTGAGCCGGGCGCCACTGGGTACTCCATGCTCGACGGTGGCGACGAGGTCACCGTGGCGAACCGAAGGGAACCGTAGTGATGCCTACCCACATCGGCCGCGTGGCCACGGTGGCGGCGGCGAGTGCCGCCCTGCTGCTCGGTACGACGACGCAGGCCGCGGCGGCCACATCGTTCGCGCCCGCCTACACGCTGGCGACCGGCTGGACCTGCGCCGGGCAGGTCGACGGCACGGCGATTCCGGGACCGAGCGACTACAGCGCGCCGGGGGAGGCCGCGGTGTATCTGCGTGGCACGTTCTGGAGCGCGACACCGGGCTCGCACGAGAGCGGCTGCACGGTGACGGCGACGGTCGAGTGGCGCAATCTCGACACCGGGGCGTCGGGGGCGAGCGCGCTGGTGGTGGCGGGCGGACCCGCCGGGCAGACCGGACGTGCGGTCGGCGTCGTCCTGCCCACCGGACCGGGGCGGATCGAGGCGAGCGTGCGCACCACACCGCTGGCCCACCTGCCCGGCAGCGCGCAGTTCACCGTCGACCCGCTCTGAGACGAAAGAAGCACCGGACCGGAGGCGCACTTCGTGGGTGCGCTCCGGTCCGGTGCTCTGGCCGCCCCGGCCCGATGGTGGCTCATCCATCGGGCCGGGGCCGGCTTCGCTCGCCGGATCAACGGCAGGGGTTGGGGTTGCCCAGGCGAGTCGGGGTCACCTGGGCAGTGCGGGCGGGCGGTGCCGCCCACGTCTCAGTGCTGATCGACCGCGGGTTCACCGGCCAGCGCCGCGACCGCCTGGATGCGGGCGAGGGCGTCGGTGACGATCTGGTCGATCAGCTCGGCCACGGTCGGCAGGCTGTCGATGATGCCGGTGACCTGGCCCGCGGGCAGCACACCGGCGTCGGTGCGGCCCTCGACCAGACCGGCCTTGGTCAGCATCGCCGAGTTGGCCGCCATCACGACCTGCGACCAGCTCAGGTCCTTGGTCTTGCGCATCGCCAGGCCATCGCGCATCAGCGTCGACCACTTCATGCCGGTCATCGACTTGAACTTGGCGGCGTTGCCGACCGCCGCGGACAGCCCGCGCCAGCCGCCGGAATGCTCCAGCTTGTCGACCAGTTCGGTGTTCAGCATCCGGTGCGGCATGCCGTCGACCTTCACCGACACCACCGTGTCCTGTAGGCCGCGCGCCAGGTATTCCTGCTTCACGGCCTCGGGCACGGTGCTCTCCTGGGTCAGCAGGAAGCGGGTGCCCATGGCGACACCGGCCGCGCCGTAGCTCAGCGCCGCGGCCAGACCGCGACCGTCGAAGAAGCCGCCAGCGGCGACGACCGGGATGTCGACCGCGTCGAGCACCGAGGGCAGCAGCAGCGTGGTGGCGACCGGGCCGGTGTGCCCACCGCCCTCGCCGCCCTGCACGATCACCGCGTCGGCGCCCCAGGAGGCCACCTTCACCGCGTGCTTGGCCGCGCCGATCGACGGAACCACCACCACACCGGCGTCTTTGAGCTTGGCGATCAGGTCCTTCTTCGGCGCCAGCGCGAAGGAGGCGACCTTGACCTGCTCACGGATGAGCAGGTCGATGCGCTCGGTGGCATCGGTCGCGTCGGCGCGGATGTTCACGCCGAACGGCTTGCCGGTGAGCGACTTGGTCTTGGCGACCGCCGCCTCGAGCTCCTCGAAGGTCATCGTGGCCGAGGCCAGGATGCCGAGGCCGCCCGCGTTGGCGGTGGCCGCGACCAGGCGCGGACCGGCGACCCAGCCCATCCCGGTCTGCACGACCGGATGCTCGATCCCGACCAGCTCCGTCAGCGGAGTCCGCAGCCGGCTCATGCCGCCACTTCCTTCTCCCGGAAACCCTTGGGGTCGAGCACGGTTCGGATGATCCGCAGCTCTTCTTCGGTGGGCAGCCGGGTCTCACCGGCGGTGCCGAGCTCGGCGACCTCGAAGGAGGTGTTCTCGGCGACCTCGCCGGCGCTCACACCCGGATGCAGCGACAGCGCGCGCAGAGTGTGGTCGGGGCCGTTGAAATCGAACACGCCCAGGTTCGTCACCACGCGGTGCAGGTGGTGGAAGCGGTAGGCCGGGTTCTCCGGATCGATACGGTCGTAACCGATTCCGGAGATGATGTCGACCTGATCGACGAACACCCGCTTGGTGTGCCGGGGCACGAAGTAGCTGGTGGCGTGGTTGATGGTGTTGCCCGGCGCGCCGCGCACACCGAACATCTGCCTGGTCGGCTGCTGTAACGGACCGAAGGCCGACAGGTTCTGGTTGCCGAACCGGTCGATCTGGTTGGCGCCCATCACCACGTGCCGACGGCCGGAGGCGACCACATCGAACACCTTGGAGAACGGAATCCAGCCCTCGACAGGGGCTTTCGCGCCGATCGCCGGAACCTCGGCGAAGAACAGGGCCTCGCCGTCGGACAGCAGCAGATCGGGCTCGAAAGTGAGCCGGGCCAGGCGCGCGCCGATGGTGGTGACCGTCGACATCGGGCTGGCCATGATCTCGCCCGCCCCACGGAAGATCTCCGCGGCGGCGACGACGCAGACTTCAGCCCGGGTGACGGTGAGCGATGCTGAACTCATTTCTGCTCCTCGGCGAAAGCGTGGACGGCGGCCTGGTATTCCTCTTCGGAGACGTCCAGGTAGCGGGCCTTGAACTCGGCCCAGGACTCGTCGGTCGCGGCGGCGGCGACGTAGTGCTTCTGGAACTTCTCGTCGCGCCCGTAGCTGCCGGAGAAGGTGAAGTGCGCGCCACCGGGCGCCTCCACGACACCGTCGACCAGCATCCGGTTGAGGATGATCGACTGCTGCGGAACGGCTTTCACCAGTTCCTCGGTCTCCACGACGCGATCCACCGAGACGTAGCGCCGCTCGGCGGCCAGGCAGTACAGGTCGTCGAAGTACGGGTCGACGCCGGTGTAGGCGGCATTGCCGTGCTTGTCGGCCAGATCCAGATGCACGAACGAGGCGTCCAGATTCAGTGCGGGCATGGCGACCAGGGTCTCGGTCCGGCCGTCGGCCGCCTGGTACGGCGACTCGACGGTCCGCAGCTCGCCCTCCCAGAAGTCGAGCACCGCGGAGCCGAGCCCCGCGCGGATCGGCAGGAACGGCAGCCGGGCCGCGGCGGCCTGGAGCCCGCACTTGACCATGCCCTCGTCCATCTCGCGCACGGTGATCGCGCCGGTGGTGCGCGCCTTGGCGAACCACGGGTCGTAGAACGGCGCCGAATCCAGCGAGACGAAACCGTAGTAGGCCTTGCGCACCTTGCCCGCCGAGCACAGCAGACCCAGATCGGGGCCGCCGTAGGTGACGACGGTCAGATCGGTGACATCGGAGCGCAGCAGCGCGCGCACCAGCGCCATCGGCTTGCGCCGGGAACCCCAGCCGCCCAGGCCGATGGTCATGCCGCTGCGCAGCTCACCGACAACCTCGTCGACCGTCATTCGCTTGTCGCGCATGGCGTTCACTTCTCCTTCTTCTGCGCGGCGAGATCGTCGTCGAAACGCGCCCGGATCTCGTCGGCGACGCCGGCGAGGTTGAGCTCCATGGTGAAACCCTGCTCGTAGCGGTAGGAGCGGTGCACGTCCTGCACGTCGATGCCGTTGAGCGCGCGCTTGGCGGCCCGGATCACGCGGCCGTCCTTGTTCGCGATGTTCTTGGCGACCTCCATGGCCGCGGCGTCGAGCTCGGCGCGCGGCACCACCTGATACACCGACCCGTAGTGGTGCAGCTGCTGGGCGGTGAGCTTGCCCGCGGTGTAGAACATGGTCCGCATCAGATGCTGGGGGACCAGCCGGGCCAGGTGGGTGGCCGCGCCGAGCGCGCCCCGGTCCACCTCGGGCAGACCGAAGGTGGCGTCGTCGGAGGCGATGATCACATCCGAGTTGCCGACCAGGCCGATGCCGCCGCCCAGGCAGAAGCCGTTGACGGCGGTGACCACCGGCACCTCGCAGTCGTAGACCGCGGCGAAGGCGTCGAAGCAGCCGTGGTTGGCGCGGATCAGCGCCGTGTGGCCGGTGTCGGCGTTCATCTCCTTGATGTCGACGCCGGCGTTGAAGCCGCGTCCCTCCGCCCGCAGCACGACCACCCGGGTTTCCGGATTGCGCCCGGCGGCCCGGACGGCGTCGGCCAGCGCGAACCAGCCGTCCGACGGCAGTGCGTTGACCGGCGGGTAGTCGACAGTGACGACTTCGACGCCCTCGGTCTCGGTGTGACGGTTAATCCCCATCGCGTGTCCCATCGTGCGCGCCTCGGCATACCCGAGACAAAGCAAGCAATTGCTTGGTAGGTTAACACGGTGGCTGTAGAAATCGACCTTTCCGAGCAGATCGTTCTGGTGACCGGCGGCGTCCGCGGTGTCGGCGCGGGCATCAGCCGGGCCTTCCTCGCGGCCGGCGCAACCGTGCTGACCTGCGCGCGCAGGCCCGCCGACGAGCCGATCACGGTGGGTGAGCGCAGCACCGAACACCTCACCTGCGATGTCCGCGATACCGACGCCGTCGCCGCGATGTTCGACCAGATCCAGGCCACCTACGGCCGGCTCGACCACGTGGTGAACAACGCGGGCGGCGCCCCCTTCGCCCTGGCCGAGGCCGCGAGCCCGAAATTTCACGCCAAGATCGTGGAACTGAACCTGCTCGCGCCACTGCTGATCGCCCAGCACGCCAATGCCCTGATGCAGAAACAGGACACCGGCGGCTCGATCGTGATGATCACCAGCGTGAGCGGCCACCGCCCCTCCCCGGGCACCGCCGCCTACGGCGCGGCCAAGGCCGGACTGGACAGCCTGACCGGCTCACTGGCCGTCGAATGGGCGCCCAAGGTCCGGCTGAACTCCGTCGTCGTCGGCCCGGTGGAAACCGAACTCAGCCACCTGCACTACGGCGACGCCGACGGAGTCGCCGCCGTGGGCCGCACCGTCCCGATGGGCCGCATGGCCCGCCCCGCCGACGTCGGCAGCGCCGCGATCTTCCTGGCCTCCCCCCTGGCCGAACACATCACCGGCGCCACCCTGCTCGTCCACGGCGGCGGCGAACGCCCCGCCTTCCTGGACGCCGCCAATACCAACCACTGATTTCACGAGAACGAACACAGGAGCTTCAACATGGGAGACCAGCTGATCTGCGCGGGGCGCACGGTGATCGTCACCGGCGCGGGCCGGGGTATCGGTCGCGCGCACGCGCTCGCCTTCGCCGCGGCCGGTGCTCGCGTCGTGGTCAACGATGTCGGCACCGCCCTCGACGGCGCCGCCACCACCGAGACGCCCGCCCAGCAGGTGGTCGACGAGATCGTCGCCGCCGGGGGCGAGGCCGTCGCCAACTATGACGATGTCGCCGACTGGGAGGGTGCGCGCCGGCTGATCCGCCAGGCCGTCGATACATTCGGTGGGCTGGACGTGCTGGTCAACAATGCCGGCTTCGTGCGCGACCGGATGCTGGTCAACCTGGGCGAGGACGAGTGGGACGCGGTCGTGCGCGTGCACCTCAAGGGCCATTTCGCCACCATGCGCCATGCCGCCGAGTACTGGCGCGGTGAGGCGAAGGCCGGTCGTCCGGTCGACGCCCGCATCATCAACACCAGCTCCGGCGCCGGTCTGCAGGGCAGTGTCGGCCAGGGCAACTACGGTGCAGCCAAGGCGGGCATCGCCGGGCTCACCCTCACCGCGTCGGCGGAGTTCGGCCGCTACGGCGTGACCGTCAACGCCATCGCGCCCGCGGCCCGCACCCGGATGACCGAGACCGTCTTCGCCGACACCATGGCCGCCCCGGATGCCGGCTTCGACGCCATGGCGCCGGAGAACGTCTCCCCGCTGGTCGTCTGGCTGGGCAGCACCGAGTCGGCCGGGGTGACCGGCCGGATGTTCGAGGTCGAGGGCGGCAAGGTGGCCGTGGCGCAGGGCTGGCGCCACGGGGCCCCGGTCGATCGCGGCGCCCGCTGGAACCCGGCCGAGCTGGGTCCGGTGGTGGCCGAACTGATCGAGAAGAGCGTGCCGCCGGAGCCGGTTTACGGCGCATAGCAAACTGTGCGGCGCAGGCCCGGGTTCACCGCCCGGGCCTGCGCTTTTCCCATTTCACGGACGTTCAGTGGGCTTGACGACTCTTGCGCTCTCCTGCGGGCCTGCACGGCCGGGTTTACGATGGGCTACTGTTCGTCGATCCCGGAATGTGTCGCGACCGGGGGTGTAATTCTGCGCTGAACTACTAAGGGGATGACAGGCGCATGGCCATTGGTCGCATGTTGCGCGTATTTGCCGCCGCGAGTGTGCTGGCCGGCTGTGCCCTACTCGGGCCCGCGGTCGCCGTCGCAGCACCGGAGAACCCATCGACCCCCGCCGCCCAGGGTAGCCCCCCACACGAGCAGCTGAGCTTGCCCAGCGGCTCCGGCGACAATGGCCTGGGCACCCGCGATCGCGACAACTGCCCGAGCGCCGGTGGCCAGGCCGCCCAGTGCGCCGGCGACGGTCAGGACAGTGGCACACCTGGTCAGCTGAGCCTGCCCGGCGGCTCGAGCGCCACTGGCCCCGACAACCGTCGGCAAGACAACTGCGCGGGCGGTGGTCAGGGCGCCGCTCAATGCCAGGACAACGGCGCACCGGGTCAGCTGAGCCTGCCCAACAGCGCGGGTGGCAGCGGCGCGGGTAATCGCCATCGCGATAACTGCCAGGTCGGCAACGGGGGGGAGTGCGCCGACGGCGTCCAGGACAACGGCACACCCGGTGGGCTGAGCCTGCCGAGCGGCTCGGGGGCCGGTGGACCCGATGCCGCCGGGCAGGGCGCGGATTCCGCCGATCAGCCGCCTCGATCCGGCGCTCCGGTAGCCGAAGACGAGTGGCAGCCGCTGGGTATTCCTGGCCAGGTCGCGCAGGACGTGCCCAAAAAGGAAGTCGCCGGTTCCGGTTCTGCCTCGGGGTCGGCCGCCGTGGGTGCCGGTTCGGCTGCCGCCGGTCTGGCTCTCGGTACCGGTTCGGCGGGACTCGGCCTGCTGCTCGGGACCGGTTCGGCCGGTGTCGGGGCCATCCTCGGTACCGGTTCGGCCGGGGTGGCCGCAGTCCTCGGTACCGGTTCCGCTGGAGTCGGCGCGGCGCTGGTCACCGGTTCGGCCGGGGCGGCCGGCGTGCTCGCGACGGGTTCGGCCGGGGCCGCCGCCGTGCTCGGTACCGGTTCGGCAGCGGTCGGTTCGGCTGCCGCCGGTACCGGTTCCGCCGCGCTCGGTCTCGGGTCAGCTGTGCTCGGAACAGGCTCGGCCGCAGTCGGTTCCGCCGGTATCGGGTCCGCGGCGGTCGGTTCGGCCGGTGCGGGTTCGGCCGCGACAGGTTCGGCCGCGGTCGGGTCGGCGGCCGTCGGTTCGGCCAGCCCGCTGCTCCTGCTGCTGATACCACTGCCGTCACCACCGGCCGCCCCCGCCTTACCGTCGATCGCCCTGCCGCCCGCACCCTCGGCGCCCTCGGTTCCGGTGCCGAATATCGCTGTGGCAGCACCGCTTCCGGCTGAAGTCCCGCCGGCTCCCGAGGCACCCGCACCCCCGGCGCCCGCCCCGGCCCCGGCGTCCGCCGCCGCGCCGAACCACGCCTTCAAGCCGACCAGTGACAACAGCGGACTGCCCGAACCCGAGCTGCTGTCGGTGATCGGCGGCCTGATCGCGCTCACCCTGGCCGGAACCGGTTCGGGCGCAGTGAGTTTCCAAGGTGCCGCAGCCGCCCAAGCCCGGGTGAACGCGGCGCGTGCCGAGTTCTTCGGACCGAGGTCGTGAGGGGATCTTCGATGAGCAAGAGCAAGACCCAGAGCACCTCCCGGTCCTATCGCCGCGTCGCCGCCGCCGTCGACGCGGTGTGCGCGGTGGCCGCCGACTCCGACGCGACCACCCTCGACGAGGTGGTCGCGGCGGTCTCGCTGGAACGTGATCGCGAGATCGAGATCACCAGCGCCCAATTGGGGCCAGGGGTGTGCGGTCAGCGCCGGTTCTATCCCGAACGCGACATCATCGTGCTCGCCGACGCACTGCCCAGCCGCGACCACACCCTCGCCCACGAACTCGGCCACATCGTGTTCGACCACGAGGGCGCGGCCGCGGTGGAGACCACCCTGGAAGTCAGCGACGACCTGATCGCCTACATGCTCAGTCAGCGCGCGCACGCGCAGATCGTCGAGGACGGCTCCGACGACCTCGCCGAATGGGAGGCCGAGACCTTCGCGGCCATGCTCATGACCCGCCTGCGCGTGTTCAACAACCGGGGCGCAGGCGTCTCGGTCCTTCGATTCGATGAGGCACTCGGATGACACTCTGGTTGACAGCCCTGCTGGTCTGGGTTGCCGCGGGTGCGCGAGTGGGTCGCGTGCTGGTCAAGCCGGCGACGACCGCCCGCGTCGCCATCGTCGTCGCGGTCGCCGCCGTCGCGTTCGCCTCGACCGTCGCCATTCCCGATGTCGCGGTCGCCGTGGACAACCTGCTCCCCGGCGGCGTGCACAACGGCTGGTTGTCCACCGGCCTTGTGGTGTCGGCGTGGATCCTGTTCACCACCGCGACCTCGGTGGTCGCCTCGGCGGCCTGGCCGGTGGTGTCGCGGCGCAATCTGCGCCAGGTCGCGCTGGTGGTCTACGGCATCGGCGCGCTGGCGATCGCGATCACGCTGGCGTGGTCGTTCACCTTCGGCTGGATCGTGGTGGCGCTGGGCGCGGTGTTCATCGTGACCACCGGTCTGCGCAATCTGGACTGGACCACCCTCGGCCGCGGCATCGCGATCTACACCGCGGGAACGGCTTTGGTCGCCGTGCTCGCGGTCGCCAATGCCGGTCGCGCGCTGCAGGACGCCGTGCCGCCGCCGCCCGGTCAGCCGCTGTGGGGCTGGGCGGCCTGGGAGATCGCGAGCCTGCTGATCTCGCTGGGCGCGGTGTCGATCGTGATCGAGCTGTGGTGGCGGGCGCGGGTGCTGCTGCGCCGCATCCGGCCGCTGCACCGGCTGATGGTCGGCCGGTTCCCGGAGGTCGTCGCGCCGGAACAGAACGCCACCTCCGCGCAGTTGAAGGCCTCCGACCATGTCGCGCAGGTGATGGACGCGCTGTATCTGCTCTCCGGCAGCGGCATCGTCATCCCGGCCGCAGGCGAGCCACCGAACTCGGTCCCCGAGCGCGCCGCCGTCGTCGCCGAGTGGACCCGGAACCCGCTGGGGGAGTTGTTCGTCGACGCCCGCTGGATCGCCCCACCCCCTGGCGTGAGCCCCCGCGGCTGGGTCCTCGCCCTGGCTGGCAAGTACGAGGAAGTAGTCTCGGCCGCCGGTCCAGCCCCGAGGGCCACCGCCCCGCGCAGCTGACCCGACTCATCCACTGCGGCGAGGCCTAAAGGGGCCGAAAACCCCGCGGCACCAGCCGCGAATATCACTGTTCTCGGCCCGCCCGTCGTCTCTGGACTGACCGGAGGGTGCGACGAAGGAGTGCCCGTAGGGAGGGAAGAGACGGC
>NZ_JBHZBX010000036.1:0-35546 GCF_042755165.1 Nocardia sp. NPDC059177
GCGGCCCCGGGGGGCCGCCGGTTAGGCGCCGTTTCTTGCTCCTTCGTCGCCTACGAAACGGCGCCTAACCGGCGACCCGGCCGCGACGCCGCTTCGCGGCGATCCCTCCTCGAGGTCGGGATGTGCGGGGCTGGGAGTGCGGGAGGCTGCGGCCTTGGGGCCGGGATGGTTTCGTCGGGTCAGGACTCGCGGATGAAGTCGTTGAGGTTGGTGCGGATGTAGGCGAGGACGCGGTCTTCGAAATCGGGGGGTTCGTTGATGTCGTAGATCTCGTCGGGGTCATCGGCGCGGTCGCCGGTGGGGTGGCGGATCTGGGCGGGGTTGGCGAGGACCTGGTGTTCGTCTTCGAAGAATCGGTCCAGGTTGTCGGTGGGGGAGCTGGGGGAGGCGTCGCGGGCGGCGATGATGGCGGCGGCGGCGAGGGTTGGCATGCCTGCGGCGCGTAATCCGCGTGTGGCCCAGGGGAGTTCGCTGCGGCGGGTGCGCAGGTAGCTGGTGAAGCCGCCGTCCAGGACGGTGGTGTGCAGGCTGGTCAGGGCCAGCAGGTGGGTGAAGGCGGGCGGGAGCTGTGCGAAGGCGCCGATGCCGAGGCGCTGGAGTTCGTCGGTTGCGGGGTTGGACCAGAACAGGATGTCGGCGGCGTCGTGGATGCTGTCGACCTCGGCGAGCGCGGCGATCAGGGTGGCTCGGGTTCGCGCCGGGAATCGATGGTCCATGAGGGCAGTATCGAGGACGGACCGGCGCTCGGCATCGGCGGGACGGCCCGACCGGGCGTGGACGTCCGTCGATCGTGCTCGTGCGGTGTCGGGACGGCGCGGACCGGGCGCGGAGTCCGCCAATCGTGCTCAGGCGGAGTGCAGGTGGACGCCCGCGCCGCGCAGGGCCGTCAACGCGGCCTCGGTGGTGTCGGGGGCGACGCCCGCCGTGAGATCCAGCAGGACGGTGGTGTCGAAGCCGGCGGTGTGCGCGTCCAGGGCGGTGGCGCGCACGCAGTGATCGGTGGCGATACCGACGACGTCGACGGAGTCGATGCCCCGGGCGCGCAGCCAGTCGGTGAGGGTGGTGCCGTCGGCGGCGGCACCCTCGAAGCCGGAGTAGGCGGCGGTGTATTCGCCTTTGCCGAAGACCTCCTCGACCGTGGTGAGGTCCAGATTCGGGTGGAAGTCGGCGCCGGGGGTGCCGACCCGGCAGTGCGGCGGCCAGCTGTCGACGTAGTCGGGGGTGTCGGAGAAGTGCGCGCCGGGATCGATGTGCCAGTCGCGGGTGGCGACCACCGCGTCGTAACGGGTGCGGGCCAGATGCGCGCTGATCGCGGTCGCCACCGCCGCCCCGCCCGCGACCGCGAGCGAACCGCCCTCACAGAAGTCGTTCTGTACGTCCACGATCACCAGGCCACGCGCCATCGCCGAATCCCTCCACCGTCGTTCGTTCTCATTCTCCGCCGCCGCGCCGGCCACGGCCACCCGGTCAGCCCAGGAACGTGGTCGGCACCGCAGGCTCGCCCGCGGACAGCTTCAAGCCCTCCCACGGCAGGCTGACCAGCCCGCGCGCGACCAGCTCCCGGCTCTGCGCGAGGGTCGCGGCCGGTTCGACCACCGCGCCCGCCCGCACCAGCGGCACCTGCAGCTCGCGCACCTGGAACCCGTTCGTCGCCGGCGCCGGTCCGTCGGCCGGGTAGACGATCTCCTCCACGATCGTGCCGGTCGCGCGCGCCAGCCGCACCGCCTTCTTGGTGCCGCCGCGCGACTGCTTGTGGCTGGACCGTTTGGCCACCGGAACGCCGTCGACCTCGACCAGCTTGTAGACCATGCCCGCGGTCGGCGCGCCGGAACCGGTGACCAGCGCGGTGCCGACGCCGTACACGTCGACCGGTTCGGCGCGCAGCGCGGCGATGGCGTACTCGTCCAGATCGCCGGAGACCACGATCCGGGTGCCGGTGGCGCCGAGCCCGTCGAGCTGGTCGCGGACCTGCCTGGCCAGCACGCCCAGATCACCGGAATCGATCCGCACGCCGCCCAGCTGCGGCCCGGCGACCTCGATGGCGGTCGCGACACCTCGGGTGATGTCGAAGGTGTCGACCAGCAGGGTGGTGCCGATGCCGAGCGCGTCGATCTGGCTGCGGAACGCGGCGGCCTCGTGCTCGCCGTCGGCGCCGCTGTGCAGCAGGGTGAACGCGTGCGCGCTGGTGCCCGCGCCCGGCACGCCGAAACTGCGCACCGCCTCGAGATTGGAGGTGGCGTCGAAACCGGCCAGGTAGGCCGCGCGCGAACTCGACGGCGCGGCCAGCTCGTGGGTGCGGCGCGAGCCCATCTCGATGGTCCGCCGCCCGGCTGCCGCGCTGACCATCCGCGCGGCCGCCGAGGCGATCGCGCTGTCGTGGTTGACGATCGACAGGATCAGCGTCTCCAGCAGGACACATTCGGCGAAACTGCCGCGCACCGACACGATCGGCGAGCCGGGGAAGTACAGCTCGCCCTCGGCGTAGCCGTCGATATCGCCGGTGAAGCGATATTCGCGCAACCACTCGACCGTGGCCTGATCGAGGAATTTCGCGGCGACCGCGAGCTCGGCGGGGCCGAAGCGGAAATGGGTCAGGGCGTCGAGCAACCGGCCGGTCCCCGCGACGACGCCGTAGCGACGTCCGTTCGGCAACCGCCGGGCGAACACCTCGAAGGTGCACCGGCGGTGCGCCGAACCGTCGGCCAGGGCCGCGGCCAGCATGGTCAGCTCGTACTGATCGGTCAGCAGCGCGGTGCTGGCGGACTCGTCACGGATCTGCACACGGGAAACTGTAGTCACCGCGGGTGTTGTTTCTGCGTGGCTCCGTCGTACCCTGGGGTTTATGGCCGTGTGCAATACCGTCCGGACCGGCGCCGTCACCGACGCCGTGAACACCACTCTGTCGGCGCCACAGGCTACGCCGGAAACCATCGAACACACCGAGATCCTCGAGGCGGAGGACCGGCCGTGGGTGACCGTGGTCTGGGACGACCCGGTGAACCTCATGCACTACGTCACCTACATCTTCCAGAAACTGTTCGGCTACAGCAAAGCCAAGGCGACCGAGCTGATGCTGCAGGTGCACAACGAAGGCAAGGCGGTGGTCTCCTCGGGATCACGCGACAAAATGGAGCAGGACGTCCGACGCCTACACGCCGCGGGGCTCTGGGCAACCATGCAGCGCGACGACTGAGTACCGTGGCCCTGTGCGCAAGTGGAGCCGAAAGAACTCGCTGAGTGGCCTGAAGCTTCGATCCGAAATGGACGAGCACGAGGCCACCGTGCTGCGCTCGCTGATCGGCGCCGTCTCCGGTCTGCTCAGCGACCGGGCAGGCGAGGCCCCCGAGGACGAACTCGCCGCCCTCACCGGCCTGCGCACCGGCAACTCCACCCCACCCGAGGACCCGCAGCTGCTGCGCCTGCTGCCCGATTTCCACCGCGCCGAGCCGGGTTCTCCCGACGCCAAGCGCGCCGATCTCAACAGCGCGCTGCGCAGCCTGCACGAGCCGGAGATCATCGACGCCAAACTCGCCGCGGGCCGGGTCGTGCTCGACAGCTGCCCGGAGACCGGCGGCAAGATCGTGCTCACCCCCGAACAGGCCGACGGCTGGCTGGCCGCGCTCACCGACGTCCGCCTGGCGCTGGGCACCCTGCTCGACATCGATGACGACACGCCCGAACATTTCGATCCCGACGACCCGCGCGCCCCGCATCTGGACGTCTACCACTGGCTGACCTGGATGCAGGACTCGCTGCTGCAGGCGCTGGCGCCCTGATCCGGGGCTAGCATCCGACAGATGCGCAACACGCCGGGAGCCCGCAACGCGATCACCGATGTATCCGGCGTGCTCGTCGGCCACTGGCAGCACCTCGACGACGACGTCACGCTCGGCACCGGGGCGGCCACCGGCTGCACCGTGGTCCGCGTTCCCGGTGGCGCGACCGCCGCGGTCGACGTGCGCGGCGGCGGGCCGGGCACCAGGGAAACCGATCTGCTCGACCCGGCCAACACCGTCCGTCAGCTGCACGCGGTCCTGCTCACCGGCGGCAGCGCCTACGGCCTGGCCGCCGCCGACGGTGTGATGCGCTGGTCGGAGGAACACGGCGAGGGCATCCCGATGGACCCGGCCGATCCGGGCCGGGTGGTGCCGATCGTGCCCGCCGCGGTCATCTTCGATCTTCCGGTGGGCGCGTGGGACATCCGGCCCGACGCCGATGCCGGGTTCCGCGCCACCGAGGCGGCCTCGGCCGAGTTCGCCCGCGGCACCGCCGGGGCGGGCGTCGGTGCGCGGGCCGGTGCGCTGAAAGGCGGAATCGGTTCGGCGAGTGTGGTTCTCGGCGAGGGGCCGGGGGAGGGGATCACCGTCGGCGCGGTGATCGTCGCCAATCCGGTGGGTTCGGTGGTCGATCCGCGCACCGGACTGCCGTGGGGCGCGGGCACCGACGGGCCGGAGTTCTTCGGGGTGCGCGCGGGCACGCCGGAGCAGATCGCCGCGCTCGCCGACCTCCCGGTGAAGGGGACAGTGCTCAACACCACGATCGGCGTCGTCGCCACCGATGCCGCGCTCGACCCGGCGGGCTGCCGCAGGCTGGCCGCCACCGCGCACGACGGGCTCGCCCGCGCGATCCGGCCCGTGCACTCGCCACTGGACGGCGACACGCTGTTCGCGCTGGCCACCGGCGCGATCGAGGTGGCGCCGGTGCCGATGCCGCCCGCGTTTCCCGCCGATCTGCTGCTGCTCGACCAGCTGTGCACCGCGGCGGCCGTCGTCGTCGAACGCGCGGTCGTCGACGCCGTGCTCAGCGCCACCTCGATCGCCGGGATCCCGGCCTACCGCGACCTGTTTCCCGGCTGATCCGCGACCGCCCAGCGGACCGGAGTGCGCACCCCGCGGAATAGCCGAATAGGGTGAGTCGTTGTCGAGACTGGTGCTCGGCACCGCTGGAACAGGATGTGGAAAGGGCCGACAAGTGCTGGTGATCAGGGCCGATCTCGTTGACGCGATGGTGGCGCACGCCCGCGCCGACCACCCCGACGAGGCCTGCGGAATCATCGCCGGGCCCGAGGGCAGCGACCGCCCGCAACGTTTCGTGGCCATGCTCAATGCCGAACGCTCGCCCACCTTCTACCGGTTCGACTCCGGGGAACAGCTGCGCGTGTGGCGCGCGATGGACGACGCCGACGAGACCCCCGTCGTGATCTACCACTCGCACACCGCCACCGAGGCCTACCCCAGCCGCACCGACATCTCCTACGCCGCCGAGCCCGACGCGCACTACGTGCTGATCTCCACTCGCGATCCGGAGCACCACGAGCTGCGCAGCTACCGCATTCTTGACGGCGAGGTCACCGAGGAACCGGTGCGCATCGTCGAGTCCTACGACGCCTGAACCCACCGAACGAAGTCATCACCGAGGAGTCACCATGCCGGTCACCGTGTCCATCCCCACCATCATGCGTGGTCTCACCGGAGGCGAGAAGCGAGTCCAGGGCGAGGGCTCGACCCTGTCCGCGCTGATCGACAACCTCGAATCCAGCCACCCCGGCCTGGCCGAGCGCCTGCTCTCCGGCGGCAAGCTCAACCGCTACGTCAACATCTACGTCGACGACGAGGACGTGCGCTTCGCCGGCGGCCTCGACGCCGAAGTCCCCGCAGGCGCCTCGGTCACCATCCTGCCCGCCGTGGCCGGCGGCGCCTGAACCCGTGGCCCGCTACGAATCGCTGATCGCGACCCTCGGCAACACCCCGCTCGTCGGATTGCAGACCCTGTCCCCGCAGTGGGACGGCGACGACCACGTGCGGCTGTGGGCCAAGCTCGAGGACCGCAACCCGACCGGTTCGATCAAGGACCGGCCCGCGCTGCGGATGATCGAACAGGCCGAGGCCGACGGGCTGCTCACCCCCGGCTGCACCATTCTGGAGCCGACCAGCGGTAACACCGGGATCTCGCTGGCCATGGCGGCCAAGCTCAAGGGCTACCGGATCGTGTGCGTGATGCCGGAGAACACCTCGGTGGAGCGGCGTCAGCTGCTCACCATGTTCGGCGCCGAGATCATCGACTCGCCCGCCGCCGGTGGCTCCAACCAGGCGGTGGCGATGGCCAAACAGATCGCCGCCGAGAATCCCGACTGGGTGATGCTCTACCAGTACGGCAACCCGGCCAACGCGCTCGCCCACTACGAGAACACCGGCCCCGAACTGCTCGCCGACCTGCCCGAGATCACCCATTTCGTCGCCGGTCTCGGCACCACCGGCACCCTCATGGGCACCGGCCGCTACCTGCGCGAACAGGTACCCGGCATCGAGATCGTGGCCGCCGAACCGCGCTACGGCGAACTGGTCTACGGCCTGCGCAATATCGACGAGGGTTTCATCCCCGAGCTCTACGACGAGAAGGTCCTCACCACCCGCTTCTCGGTCGGGCCCTACGACGCGGTCAAGCGCACCAGGGAACTGGTCGGCGAGGAAGGCATCTTCGCCGGGATCTCCACGGGCGCGATCCTGCATGCGGCTCTCGGTATCGGCAAGAAGGCGCTGAAGGCGGGTCGGCGGGCCGATATCGCGTTCGTGGTGGCCGATGGTGGCTGGAAGTACCTGTCCACCGGCGCCTATGACGGGACGCTCGAAGAAGCCGAGGAGCGGCTCGACGGCCAGCTCTGGGCGTGAGGGCCGCGAGTGCGCTGATGCGCGGTTTCCGGCGGAGTGTCGGGGGCAGTCGGTACGCTCGACGTAGTGGGCTTTCGGCTGTCCCTTGCTCGGATGGAGGCGATGTCGGTGGGTGGTATCGGGGCGTCGTTCGATCCTGATCGGATCGCCGGCTTACAGGGGCGCGGGTCGGTGCCTGCGCGGCGGAAGGCGGTGTGGGCGCAGGCGGGGGTGCTGATCCTCGGGTTCGTCGCGGCGCTTTATGTGATCGAGGGGATCGATGTGATCCTGTCGCGCGATCAGCCGCCGGGGACGCTGAATCAGCTCGACGGGGCCGGGATCGAGCCGCGGGAGATGAGTGGGCTCGACGGGATTCTGTGGGCGCCGCTGCTGCACGGTGGATGGGATCATCTGCTGGCCAATACGCTGCCGTTGCTGGTGCTCGGGTTCGTGGTGCTGCTGTCGGGGATCGGGCGCGGGCTCGCGGCTACGGCGATCATCTGGGTGGTCGCGGGAGTCGGTACCTGGCTGACCGCCTCGTCGGGGAGTGTGCATCTGGGGGCGTCGTCGATCGTGTTCGGCTGGCTGACCTATCTGATCTGCCGTGGCTGGTTCGCGCGCAATGTCGGGCAGATCGTGATCGGCCTGGTGATCTTCCTGATCTACGGCTCCATGCTGTGGGGAGTGCTGCCCAGCGACCCCCGAATTTCTTGGCAGGGACATCTTTTCGGGGCGGTGGGTGGAGTCCTGGCGGGCTGGGTACTCTCGTCAGATGAACGTCGACGCCGCCGTGGAGCATCGGTCGGCCGCGCAGTACCTACGCGGTAGCCGGGGATCCGGTCTGGAAATTGGGGGGATCCTGCATTGAGCACCAGCACGTCGTGGCAGCATGGGGGCATGCGCCTAACCGTCCTCGGGTGCTCGGGCAGCGTGTCCGGCCCGGACTCGCCAGCGTCGGGCTACCTGCTGACGGGTCCCGATATGCGGCCGACCGTCATCGACTTCGGCCCCGGCGTCTTCGGCGCGCTGCAGAAGTACCAGAACCCGGGTGACATCGACATCTTCCTCACCCACCTGCACGCCGACCACTGCCTCGACCTGCCCGCCCTGCTCGTCTGGCGGCGCTACCACCCGAACCCGCCGACCGGTAAGGCCCTCGTGCGCGGCCCGTCCGATGCTCCGCTGCGGATCGGCAATGCCTCGGCCGAGATCGGCGGCGAGACCGACGACTGGTCCGACGTGATCGATTCCCAGGCGTGGGTCGAGAACACCCCCCTCCCATTCGGCCCCGGCCACACCGTGGAGGCCCGGCGGATGTACCACCCGCCGGAGTCCTACGGCCTGCGCATCACGGCCAACGATGGCCGCGTCTTCGTCTACACCGGCGACACCGCCATGTGCGATGCCGTGGTCGAGCTGGCCCACGGCGCCGATGTGCTGATGGCCGAGGCGTCCTGGACCCACGATCCGGCGAATCGTCCTCCGGGCATCCATCTTTCGGGTACCGAGGCCGGTGAGATCGCCACCCGGGCCGGCGCGAAGGAACTGCTGCTCACCCACATTCCGCCGTGGACCTCGCGCGAGGACGTGATCGCCGAGGCGAAGGCCGCTTTCGCCGGTCCGGTGCACGCGGTGTCCCCCGGTGAGACCTTCGATCTCTAGCCGCCCCGCACGCCCCCGCCCCGGACAGGTCGGCGCTGCCCCTACACTATCCGCGTGTCGAGACGAGCCGATGGTAGGGCGGATGACGAACTCCGCGAAGTGAAGATCACCCGGGGTTTCACCTCGCACCCGGCAGGGTCGGTGCTGGTGGAATTCGGGCAGACCAGGGTGATGTGCACGGCCAGCGTCACCGAGGGGGTGCCGCCGTGGCGCCGCGATTCCGGTCTCGGCTGGCTGACCGCCGAGTACGCGATGCTGCCCGCCGCCACCCACACCCGCAGCGGTCGTGAGTCGGTCAAGGGCAAGGTCGGTGGGCGCACCCAGGAGATCAGCAGGCTGATCGGGCGTTCGCTGCGGGCCTGTATCGACCTGGCCGCGCTCGGCGAGAACACCATCGCCCTGGACTGCGATGTGCTGCAGGCCGACGGCGGCACCCGCACCGCCGCCATCACCGGCGCCTACGTGGCCCTGCACGACGCGGTGACCTACCTGGCCGCCGCGGGCAAACTGGCCGACCCGCAGCCGATCTCGTGCATGATCGCCGCGGTCAGCGTCGGCGTGGTCGACGGCCGGGTGCGCCTGGACCTGCCCTACGAGGAGGACTCGCGCGCCGAGGTCGACATGAATGTGGTCGCCACCGACACCGGCACGCTGGTCGAGATCCAGGGCACCGGCGAGGGCGCCACCTTCCCGCGGTCGACCCTGGACAAGCTGCTCGACTCGGCCCTGGCCGGCTGCGAGGAGCTGTTCGCGGTGCAGAAGGCCGCGCTGGCGCTGCCCTACCCGGGCACGCTGCCCGAGCCCGCCGCGAAGAAGTAGCCGTGACCGCGCGGGTGCTGGTGGCCAGCCGAAATGCCAAGAAACTGAAGGAACTGCGCCGGATCCTCGACGAGGCGGGGGTGGCCGGCATCGAGCTGGTCAGCCTGGCCGACATGCCACCGTACGAGGAGGCGCCCGAGACCGGCGCCACCTTCGAGGAGAACGCGATCGCCAAGGCCCGCGACGGTGCGCTGGCGACCGGATTGCCCTGTGTGGCAGACGATTCCGGCATCGAAGTGGACGCGCTCAACGGCATGCCCGGTGTGCTGTCGGCCCGCTGGTCGGGTCGCCACGGCGACGACGCGGCCAATAACGAGTTGCTGCTCGGCCAGCTCGGCGACGTCCCCGACGAGCGCCGCGGCGCCGCCTTCGTCTCCACCTGCGCGCTGGTATTGCCCGACGGCACCACCACCGTGGTCCGCGGCGAATGGCCCGGCGCCATCGCCCGCGCCCCCCGCGGCGAGGGCGGCTTCGGCTACGACCCCCTGTTCCTGCCCGAAGGCGGCACCGGCAGCGCCGCCGAACTCACCCCCGCCGAGAAGGACGCCGTCTCCCACCGCGGCCGCGCCCTCACCCAGCTCCTCCCGGCCTTGGCCGCCCTCGCCTGATCAAGATCATCAGGCCATGAGGGATTTTCCTTCTCGGGCGATGTCTCCCTGGTGGCCTGGTGATCAACTGACCAGGTGATGTGAACGACGAACGGCCGCCGCTGCGAGCACGCAGCGGCGGCCGTTCGCGGTGGTGTCAGAGGTTGAACCGGGTTTTGACGTCGTTGGCGTTGCGGTGTTCGACGAAGAAGGACAGGAACGGGATGGTGCCGGCGATGAGGGTGCCGACGGTGCGGCCGATGGGCCAGCGGATCTTGACCGCGAGGTCGGCGGTGACGAGCAGGTAGGCGAAGTACACCCAGCCGTGCACGACCGCGATCCAGCTCGGGGTGTCGACGTCGAAGCCGTACTTGGCGACCATCTCGAAGGTGAGCAGCAGCAGCCACAGGCCGGTGACCCAGGCGAGGACCCGGTAGCGCAGCAGCGCCGAGGCGATCTTGGCAGTGCTCACCCCGGCCGCCGGTGTGCCGGTGTCCTTGTCCAGCGACGGTGCGGTGGTGTTGTTGTCGGTCACCCGGCGTTCCTCTCAGGGGCGTGCAGACCGGCCGTGCGGACCTGCGCATCGATGTCGCTGGCGTGCAACTGCGCCAGGTACTGGTTGTAGGCGACGGTCTCCGGATCGTCCGCGGCCGCGGCGGTGGGCCGTTCGGGCAGGATGCCTGCGGGGATCTCGCGCGGTGCCTCGGCCTTGCGGGGGCGCTGGTCGGCGGGTGCCTCGGCCTCGCGTTCCAGCCGCACGAACCGCACGTAGGCGAACACCGCGAACCCGGCGAACAGCGGCCACTGCAGGGCGTAGCCGAGGTTCTGGCCGGTGCCCGACGACGACTCGAACCGCTCCCACTGCCACCAGGCCAGCGCGAGACAGCCCAGCGCGACAACGATGACCAGCGCGATCAGAGCCGGTCGATTGTGCGCCGGGCGGGGAGAGGAAGCGGACACGCGCTCCACGGTACCCGCCTACTACAGGGTGCGTAGGACCAGGTCGAGCGTCAGAACTTGTAGGTGACGCCGGTCATCCGCTCGGATTCCTCCCACAGCCTGCGCAACAGCTCCGGATTGCGGGAGATGGCGCTGGACGGGCACGCCTCGACCGGCCCCTGGGACTGCATCCACTTGTTGGGTCCCCAGTAGACGGTGGGGTCGGCGGCCGGTTCGGTGGCGGCGAAGAGGCTGGAGTAGGCGGCCCGGTAGGGCGGGTGGCCGATGAGTTTGATGAACGGTTTGCTCACCCGGTCCAGCGGGGTTTCGGTGCGGGCGAACAGGTCGGTGGCCGAGACACCGGGGTGCACGGCGTAGGACTTCTTGGCCGAGCCCGCCTCGGCGAGCCTGCGCTGGAGTTCCCGGCCGAACATCAGGTTGGCCAGCTTGGCCTGGGCGTAGGCGAGATTGCGCTGGTAGCGGCGGTGCTCGTAGTTGAGGTCGTCGATCCACAGCTTGGGCGTCTGCTTGTGGGCGATGCTGGCCAGGGTGACCACGCGGTCGGTGATGCGGTCGAGCAGCAGGCCAGTGAGCGCGTAGTGGCCGAGGTGGTTGACGCCGAACTGGGTCTCGAACCCGTCGGCGGTGCGTGAGAACGGGATGTTCATCAGGCCCGCGTTGTTGATCAGGACGTCGAATTCGCCCTGCTGGTCGGCGAAGGCGCGCACGGAAGCCAGGTCGGCCAGGTCCAGGGTGGCCACGCGGACATCGCCGGGGATGGCGTCGGCGATCGGCTGGGCCTTGGCGGTGGTGCGGCAGGCCATGATCACCGTGGCGCCCTTGGCGGCGAGGACCTTGGTGGTCTCGGTACCGAGGCCGCCGTTGGCCCCGGTGATCACGAACGTGCGCCCGGTCTGGTCCGCGATGTCAGTTGGTTTCCATGCCATGCGCGTATCTTACTCTGGAGTAAGATAGGAAGGGAAGGGTCAGCCGAGCAACCCGGCCAGCGTGCCCGCACAGCTCGGCCTGCGCAACTTGGTCATCGCCTTGGCCTCGATCTGCCTGGCCCGCTCCCGCGAGACACCGAGCTCGGACCCGACCTCCTCCAGGGTGCGGCCCTCGCCACGATCGAGTCCGAAACGCAGCCGGATGACCGCGGATTCGCGTTCGGTCAGCCCGGCCATCGCCGTCTCCACATAGCCGCGCAGCAGCTGCCCGGCCACCACGTCGGCCGGCGCGGGCGCGGCGTCGGGCAGCAGCGCGCCCAGCTCGGTGTCCTCGCCGACCGGCGCGTGCAGCGAGACCGGCTCGGCCTCGAGTCGCAGCATCGTCTCGACCTGGGTCACACTGATCTGCGCGGCCGCGGCCAGCTCCGCCACCGTGGCTGCCCGGCCCAGCTGATGGGCCAGCTCGCGACGCACCCGGATCACCCGGTGCAGCACGTCGGCGATATTGGCGGGCAGCCGGATGGTGCGCCCCTGATCGGTGAGCGCGCGGCCGATGGCCTGGCGGATCCAGTAGGTCGCGTAGGTGCTCAGTTTGAGTCCGCGCCGATGGTCGAACTTCTCCACCGCGCGCATCAGCCCGAGGGTGCCCTCCTGGATCAGGTCCAGCAGCGACATCCCGGTGTTGGTGGGGAACCGTCGCGCGATCGAGACGACCAGGCGCAGATTCGCCCGCACCATCCGGTCTTTCGCGTGCTGCCCCGCGAGCTCGGTGCGGTGCAGCAGTTCTCGGCGGTCGGCGGCGAGTTCTATGCCGGCCGCGGCGTGCTCGTCCAGCTCGGCGCGGGCCGCGACGCCCGCGGCGATACGGGCGCCCAGCGCGTATTCCTGTTCGGCGGTGAGCAGGGGAGTGCGGGCGATCGAGGTCAGGTAGTCGCGGACGGGGTCGGCGGTGACAGTCAAGCGTCGGGGCTCGCGTTGCATGAACACAAACTTAGAGTCGACCTAAAAATATGTCAATACTATTTTTGGGTCGACTTCAGCTACGCTTGTCCGCATGACCACACAGGGGCTTCGCGCCAGGAAGAAGCAGCAGACCAAGGAACAGATCTCGCACCGGGCGACCGAACTGTTCCTCGAGCGCGGCTTCGACAAGGTGACCATCGCCGATGTCGCCGCCGCCGCCGATGTCGCCAAGATGACCGTCACCAACTACTTCCCCCGCAAGGAAGATCTCGCCCTCGACCTCGGACCGGTCTACATCGGGCAGCTGGCCGCCGTCGTGCGCGAGCGCGCGCCGGGGGAGTCCGCGCTGGCTGCCCTGCGCGGCGCCTACCTCACCGCGGTCGAGGCTCAGGATCCGGTGATCGGCTTCAGTGGGCGCCCGTTCGCGGTGATGATCACCGACAGTCCCGCCCTGGTGGCGCGGCTGCGCGAGTTCCACGAACTGCGCGAGGTGGCGCTGGCGGAGGTGCTCGCCGAGGTGACGGGTGCGGCGCCCGGCGACATCACCCCGCGGGTGGCCGCGGCCCAGCTCGCCGGTGTGCAGCGGGTGCTGTTCGAGGAGATCCTGCGCCGCCTCCTGGCCGGCGAATCCGGTGATGAGGTCGCCGCCGCGCTGAGTGCCTACGCGCGCACCGCCTTCGGTGCACTCGAGCCGGGGTTGGGTTCCTACGCCGTGCGCTGAGGTCTCGGTCCGATTGCTGCCGTGTCACTGGCCGGTGTGACAACCGGGGAAAGCCCATACTGAGGCAATGCCGGACGGTGTTGCTGTAGACGAGCCAGTCGAGCCGATGAGCAGGACCAAGATCAACGTCATCTTCGCGACGGTGGTCCTCGGCATGCTCATGGCCGCGCTCGATCAGACCATCGTCTCGGCCGCGCTGCCGAGCATCGTCGCCGATCTGGGCAGCGCGGGACACATGGCCTGGGTCGTCACGGCGTATCTGCTGGCCGAGGCGGTGGCGACCGCGCTGGCAGGCAAACTCGGTGACCTGTTCGGCCGCAAACTGCTGTTCCAGATCAGCGCGATCATCTTCATCGCCGGGTCGGCGCTGGCCGGTGTCGCCAACGGGATGGCGGTCCTGGTCGTCGCGCGCGGTATCCAGGGCGTCGGCGCGGGCGGGTTGATGGTGACCTCGATGGCGCTGATCGCCGACACCATCCCGCTGCGTGAGCGCGGCAAATACCAGGGCGCGCTCGGCGCGGTGTTCGGGGTGACCACCGTCGTCGGGCCGACGCTGGGCGGGCTGTTCACCGATCACGCCAGCTGGCGCTGGTGCTTCTATGTGAACGTGCCGCTGGCGATCATCATGGTGCTGATGGCCGCGCGGACGCTGCCGCGGCTCAAGGCCGTCAGCCGGCCGGTGGTGGACTACCTCGGGATCGGGTTGATCGCGCTGGGCGTCTCGGCGCTGATCCTGGCGCTGGAGTTCGGCGGTGACGAATTCGGCTGGCTGTCCTGGCAGATCATCGGATTGTTCGCGCTGGCCGCGGTGCTGATCGTGTGGTTCGTCAAGGTCGAGAACCGGGCCGTCGATCCGATGCTGCCGATGCGGTTGTTCCGCAGCCGGGTGTTCACGGTGTGTTCGGTGCTCAGTTTCATCGTCGGCTTCGCGATGCTCGGCTCGATGACCTACCTGCCCGCCTACCTGCAATACGTCGACGGCGCGTCGGCCACCGAATCCGGGATCCGCACGCTGCCGCTGGTCGTCGGCCTGTTCGTCACCTCGATCTTCTCCGGGCAGGTGGTCGGGCGCACCGGGCAGTACCGGTACTTCCCGGTCGTCGGCATGGCGGTGATGGCGGTCGGGCTGTGGCTGATGTCGACGATGGGCCACGACACCAGCGCCTGGCTGGAATCGCTGTACATGCTGATCCTCGGCGCCGGGCTCGGTCTGTCGATGCAGGTGCTCACGATCGTCGTGCAGAACACGGTGCCCTACGCCGATCTCGGCACGGCCACCTCGGGCGTCACCTTCTTCCGCACGCTGGGCAGCGCGTTCGGTACCGCGGTGTTCGGCACGCTCTACTCCAATCAGAGCCAGTCGGCGCTGGCCGAGGCGATGCGGGAGGCGCCGGGCGTGCCGCCCGCGGCGGTGGCCGATCCGAAGGCATTGCGGGAGTTGCCGATCGAGCTGACCCGGCCGATCATCGACGCCTACGCGAATTCGATCGACTACGTCTTCCGCTGGGTGGTGCCGGTGGCGCTGATCGGTTTCGTGGTGGCCTGGTTCCTGCCGCAGGTCCGTCTACGCGACAGCGCCCGGCACGGCGCGGCCGATGTCGGCGAGGGCTTCTCGGTGCCCGATTCGCCGGACCGGATCGTCCAGCTGGAACGGTCGGTCGCCGGCACCGTGCGCCGGGCCAGGGCGAAGGGCCCGATCATGCCGCAGATCATCGCCGCCTCCGACAGCACCCTGTCCCCCGACGCCGCCTGGGCCCTGGCCCAGACCTACCTGCTCGGCAAACAAGACCACCCGGTCTCCGTGCACAGCATCGCCTTCCGGCACAAGGTCCCCGTCGAGATCCTGCTCCCGGTCTTCCGCCAAGCGGTCGAGGCCGACCTGGTCCACGACGACGCGGGCACCCTCACCCTCACCGAATCCGGCACCGTCGAAGTCGACAAACTCCGCACCGGCTGGCGCCGCTGGCTCGGCGACCGCCTCGACGACTGGAACACCGACGACCCCGCCGACCGCGCCCTCCTGGACCAGGCCCTCACCAATATCGCCGCCAAACTCCTCGACCAGGACACCGACCTCACCGTCAACGCCTGACCACGGCCCCGTGACACAGTGGATTGTCATGGGACACAACGACAACGACGCCGACCGCCTGCGCCGCATGGCGAGCCTGGCGACACCGATGGCCCTGCGGGTCGCGGTGACACTGGGTCTGCCGGACCGGCTCCTGCGCGACAGCGCCGAGGCCACCGAGCTCGCCGCCGAACTCGATGTCGACCCGGTCGCGCTCGACCTGCTCCTGGGCCACCTGGCGACGCTCGGTGTGCTGGAACCGAATTCCCCCGGCTACCGGACCACCGCATTCGGTGCGCACTTGTGCGCCGACGCGGACAACGGCTTCACCGACATCCTGTTGCGCCTGGATTCCGCCGCCGGGCGCGCCGAACTGGCCTTCGTCGAACTCGCGCACAGCATCAACACCGGTGCGGCCGCCTATCCGCGTCGCTACGGCCAGGACTTCTGGGCCGATCTCGCCGGATTCCCCGATCTCCGTGCGTCGTTCGACCGGCAGATGAGTCTGCGGTTCCACGGGCAGATCCCACATCTGGCCGGCGGATTCGACTGGTCGAGGTTCACGACGATCGTCGATGTCGGTGGCGGCCGGGGTGAGCTGCTCGCCGCGATCCTGCACACCCATCCATCGATGCGCGGCCACCTCGTCGACCTCGCGCCCACCGCCGCCACGGCGCGCGCTACCTTCGCCGCGCACGGGCTGAGCGACCGTGTCGACGTGAGCGCGGCCAGCTTCTTCGACGAGCTGCCCGCGGGGGCGGACGCCTACCTGCTCTGCGACATCCTGCACGACTGGGACGACGGGCACGCTCATCGCATTCTCGCGCGCTGTGTCGAGGCCGCCCGGCCGGACAGCCGGGTGCTGGTCGTCGAACCGGTCGGCGGCCGGCGGGCGATGACCGAGATGGATCTGGCGATGCTGGTGATCTTCGGTGGGCGGGAGCGGCGGATCGAGGAGTTCCGGGCGCTGGCCGACCCGCACGGGCTGGTCCTCGACGATGTCGTCGATCTGGCTGGTCAGCGCTGCCTGCTCGAATTCCGGGTCGGCTGACAACCCTGCTGGACGGGAAGCGAGACCTACGCCCCCGACACTCCCGGCGGCGAATTCGCCCGCCGCACCACCCCCGAAACCCTGGAAACCACCGGTGCTCTGCACATCATGCCGCCGGTCCCGCACTGGTACCGCGATCGCCTGGTTCTGGTGGGTGATGCGGTGCACGCGCCGTCGAACAGCTCGGGGCAGGGCGCTTCGCTGGCCATCGAGAGCGCCGTCCAGCTCGCCCGCTGCCTGCGCGATATCGAGACGCCGAGCGCGGCCTTCGCCGCCTACGAACAGCTGCGCCGCACCAGGGTCGAAGGGATCGCGGCCCGCGCGGCCAAGATCAACCACAGCAAGACACCGGGCCCGGTCGCCCGCCGGATGATGAACGCGATGATGCCGCTGATGGTCCGGACGGTGATGAATCCGGAGAAGACCATGGGCGGCGAACGTCGCTACCGCATCGACTGGGACGCGCCGGTCCAGCAGGAGCTGATCGCCGTGCGCTGAGCCGGGGCGCCCCGGAGCATCTAGCGCCCGGCGGGCTCGGGCACCGCAGACTCGGCGGGGGAGCGCACCGCCTGCCTGCCGCGCACCACGGTGAACACCGTGACGCACAGCGTCAGCCAGGTCAGCCCGATGACCCACCCCGCGAGCACATCACTGCACCAGTGCACACCCAGATAGATCCGCGACAAACCCACCGCGATCGGGAAGACGACAGCGACCACCGTCGCGACCACCCGCAACCAGTGCCCGCGCAGCTCGGGAATCAGGGTGACGGCCACGATGCCGACCACCACCGTGCTGCCGAGGGTGTGCCCGGACGGGAACGACAGGCTCGGTTCGGCGACCAGCCGGGTCAGCTCCGGCGGACGCTGCCTGCCGACGAGCTGCTTGATCACCACCACCAGCACCGCGGCGCCGAGCGCGGTGACCGCGACCAGCACCGCACGGGCCAGCTCGCGCCGCAGCGCGAACCAGCCCACCGTGGCCGCCGCCAGCGCGGTCATCGCGGCGGTGTCGCCCAGGTCGGTGACCACCCGGGCGATGGTGGTGAGCGGGTCGCCGCGGTGGGCGATCATCCAGTCGAGCACCCGCAGATCGAACCGGGTGATCGCGCCGCCGCTGTCGACCTGCCAGGTCAGCACCGCGATGAGCGCGACGGCGGCCGCGAGCAATGTCGCGGTGCGTGGCAGGTGACGGCCCAGCGCGGACCAGGCGAGCTCGTCGGGCGGTGGACGTCGAGTGGCGATCGGCATAACTACCAGATTGCCAGCTCCGGCGATCAGGCCTCGAAAACGACGGTGTTGCCCGCCACGTCGCGGGTGCCGGCGACCTTCTTGATCGCCTTCACCAGATCGGCGACGCTGTCCCAGGTGCGTGGGGGTTCGGCCTCGATATTGCCGATCGTGTACCAGGTGTCGGTACCCCGATAGCGGACCAGGCCCTTGCCGGTGTCGTCGAGCATGACATCGAGCTCGCCCGACACCGTCCCTTCCTCTTCGGTCATGACGGAGCTCTCGGCGGTGATCTCGATGGATTCGCTTATTTGAACTCTCCTCGACGGACGCACTCGTCGACTGCGGTGCGCAACGCGGTGTGCTCGGCGGTATCAACGGTCAGCGCGTACTTTATCTTCACCTTCACGTAGCGCTCGACATAGGCGCACCGGAATTCGCCGGGCGGCAGATAGTTCGCCGGGTCCTGATCACCCTTGGACCGGTTGGCCGAGGGATCGGCCGCGACCAGGTTGAGCGAGTCGTTGGCGATGCGCCGACGGGTGTCCTCGTCGCGATCGGCGGCGCCGGAGCGCCAGGCCTCGGCCAGCGCGACAATGTGTTCGGCGTCGACCTTGGACGGATCGGTGATGAACTTGTACGGCCCGAGCTTCCCGGTCTTCTTGTCCACGAAGCCGTAGTGGTCCTGCCAGCCCGCGCCGGCCGGCACGGTCAGATCGCAGGTCTTCGGGTCGAGGGTGACCTTGCCGGTGGCATCGCGCAGCATCATCACCTCGCGGCTGGTGCATTTGGTGTACTGCGCGAGGTCGCCGCCGAAGCCGTGTTCGGGCTTGTTGGTGTCCCAGTGCGGGAACTTCTCCCGGGTGTAGCCGGTCATCGGACCTTCCTTGGCCACCACGAGTTTCGCGACCAGATCGCCGATCTCCTTGCCCGACACCGTCGCCGCGCCCGCCGAGCCGGGACCGGGCACGGTCGGGTTCACCTTGTCCAGCAACGTGTTCGCCACGGTGAGCGCGATGGCGAACACCGCGGCGGCGACGAGCGCCAGCACGGCCTTCCCGATCGGGGAACCGCTGATCGAGGACCACTTCATGCCCGTACCACCACACGCTTTCGTCGAGAAATGAACCGGCACAACCTAACGGCCGCACCCGGGCGCCGTCGAGCGCAACGCGATAGCGTTCACCTATCGAGGTAGGTGACCACCGCAAACACCGGACAAACCGGTGGTGACGAATCTCACTGCTCAGTCGGCGAGGGTGGCCGCGTCCGGCGGAATTCCGGTGTCCAGGAAGCGGATCAGCCGGGCGATCCGGGCGGCGTGGTCGACGCAGCGCTGGAACTGACTGCCCAGCAAGGCCATATCGATCGCGGCGCCGCTGTCGAGGCCGGCGTCCGGTGCGGTGAGCAGGGTGCGCAGTTCGGCGCAGCGTGTGGTCATGGTCTCGGCGTCGGTGCCGTCCTCGTCGACGAAACGGCCGGTCGCCACCGCCGTGGCTACGCGCGCAACGCATTCCGCGGCAAGGTTTCCCATCGCGACGAGCGCGGCGACGACCGGCGCGGGCGCTACCGGGCTCGGGTGTGCCCGGTACACGTACTGGCCTGCGGTTTCGGTGCGGCGGCCGATGCGCGCCAGCTCGCCGGCGATCTGGATCGTGGTCACCACATGGCGCAGGTCGCGCGCGACCGGCGCCTGGAGCGCCAGCAGGGCCATGGTCCTGGCCTCGCAGGTGGCGAACATGGCCTGGAGCCGCTCGTCGAGGGCGAAGACCTCGTAGGTCGCGGCCAGGTCGGCGCGCGATAGTGCTTCGGTGACTCGCTCGGTCGCATCGTGGGCCAAGCGCGACATCAGGGTGAGCTCGTTGGCCAACTCGACGAGCTCGAGGGTGAACTGGGTCCGCACGCGCTGAATTGTTCCCCATGAGCCGTGCTGAGGGAATCCATCGGGGCGAACCCGCCGCGCGGATTCCGGGGCCGATTGCGTCCAGCTGGAAGGATGGAGGTCATGATCGCCGCATTGACGACCAGATGGACCACCTACGTACCGATTCTCGCCGCCCTCGTCCTCATTCTCAGCTGGGGGCGTTCGGTACCGGGATTGATTGTCGCACTGGTGAGTCTGGCGCTGGTCGGGGCGGTGCTGGCGGCGGTCTATCACGCGGAGGTGGTCGCGCACCGGGTCGGTGAGCCGTTCGGTTCGCTGGTGCTGGCGGTCGCGGTGACCGTGATCGAGGTGGCGCTCATCGTGACGATGATGATCTCCGGCGGGGAGAAGGCGACGTCGCTGGCGCGCGACACCGTCTTCGCGGCGGTGATGATCACCTGCAACGGCATCTTCGGTCTGGTGCTGCTGGTCGGGGCGCTGCGCAGGCGGGTGGCGGTGTTCAATTCCGAGGGCACCGGGGCCGCGCTGGCCACCGTCGCGACGCTGGCCACGCTGAGTCTGGTGCTGCCGACGTTCACCACCAGCAAGCCGGGTCCGGAGTTCTCGGTGGCGCAGCTGGCCTTCGCCGCGGTGGCCTCGCTGCTGCTCTACGGCCTGTTCGTGATGGTGCAGACGGTGCGTCATCCCGACGACTTCCTGCCGGTGGAGGACAGTGGCGCGGTCGACGACGCCGACGTGCACGACGCGCTGCCGTCCAACCGGGCCACGCTGATCAGCCTCGGGCTGCTCGTGCTCGCCCTGGTCTGCGTGGTCGGCCTGGCCAAGGTCGTCTCGCCGACGCTGGAGTCGGTGGTGGATTCGGCGGGCCTGCCGCAGTCGGCGGTCGGTGTGGTGATCGCGATGCTGGTGCTGCTGCCCGAGACGATCGCCGCGGTCAACTCCGCCCGGCGCAACCGGGTGCAGATCGGCCTGAATCTGGCGCTGGGTTCGGCGATGGCCAGTATCGGCCTGACCATTCCGGTGATCGCGATCGCGATGTTCTGGCTGAGCGGACCGCTGGTCCTGGGCCTGGGCGCCACCCAGATGGTGCTGCTCGCGCTGACCGTGGTGGTCGGCACGCTGACGATCGTGCCTGGTCGCGCGACGCTGCTGCACAGTGGCGTCCACCTGGCGTTGTTCGCGGCGTTCGTGTTCCTGGCGGCCAGTCCGTAGCTGGCGTGTTGCGGATCACATGGAGTGTGGATCTGTCATGGAAACGGTGAAATAGCGACCAGGGTCACCACCCGGAAATTTTGTTGTGACGCAGAGTACCGGTTAGCTTGCTGGCGTGATGTCCACCGATCTGCACGCCGCGAAGCGGGATACCACAAGCCAGATCGTCCGCAAGAATTTCGCCGATACCGTGGTGTCGTCGTTGCGGACTTTCGGGCGGGCGGTCGACCTCGCGCAGGAGTCGGTCACCGGCACCGTCACCGATGTCGCCCGCAGACAGTTCCAGTGGCGCGAGACGCTGGTGCAGGCCTGGCGCCTGATCACCGTCACCGCCATCCCCGCGATCCTGATGGCCATCCCGTTCGGGGTGATTGTCTCGATCCAGGTCGGCAACCTGATCCACAGCCTCGGCGCCGACTCCATGCTCGGCGCGACCGGCGGTCTGGGCGTCATCAAGCAGGGCGCCCCGATCGCGACCGGCTTCCTGCTCGGCGGCGCGGGCGCGGCGGCCATCGCGGCCGACCTGGGCGCGCGCACCATCCGCGAGGAGATCGACGCGCTCAACACCATGGGCATCAGCCCGGTGCACCGCCTGGTCATCCCGCGCATGATGGCGATGCTGATCGTCGCGCCGATGCTCAATGTGCTGATCATCTTCGTCGGCGTGCTGGCCGGCTACGCGGTCGCCGTCGGCGGACAGGGCGTGACGCCCGGCAGCTACTGGTCGACCTTCGGCTCCTTCGCCACCGCCGGTGACGTGTGGGTCTCCCTGCTCAAGGCACTGATCTTCGGGTTCCTGGTGGTGGTCATCTCGTGCCAGCGCGGCCTCGAGGCCAAGGGCGGTCCGCGCGGTGTCGCCGACGCGGTCAACGCGGCGGTGGTGCTCTCGGTGGTCTCGATCGCGATCGTGAACCTCCTGGCCACCCAGATCAGCGCCATGTTCCTGCCGACGAAGCTGGCGTGATGGCTGCCTCCTCCTACATCCCGACCTCGCTGCACTGGCTGCGCAAGCCGGCCCGCCTGGGCCGCAAGATCACCTCAGCGGGGGAATCGCTCGGCTTCGTTGCGGTGTTCGTCTGGCAGGTGCTGTCCTCGGTGCCGCTGACACTGCGCCGCTACCGCGACGAGACGCTGCGCGCGGTCACCGACATGACCTGGGGCCGCGGCTCGATCATCGTCGGCGGCGGCACCGTGCCGATGATGATCGTGCTGGGCCTGGTGATGGGCGCCTCGGTCGGTGTCGAATCCTTCGCCTCGCTCGACATGCTCGGCATGGGCCCGGTGACCGGCGTCATCTCGGCCTACGCCACCACCCGCGAGCTGGCCCCGATCGCGGCCGCCATCGGCTTCGCCGCCCAGGCGGGCTGCCGGATCACCGCCGAGATCGGCTCGATGCGCATCTCCGAGGAGATCGACGCCATCGAGGCGCTCGGCCTGCGCTCGGTGCCGTTCGTGGTCACCACCCGCGTCATCGCGGGCGCCATCGCCATCGTGCCGACCTTCCTGATCGCGCTGATCCTGTCCTACGGCGCCACCCGCGGCCTGCTGACGATGGTCTACGGCCAGTCCGCCGGCGTCTACGACCACTACTTCTTCCAGTTCATCTCCGGCTTCGACATGATCGCCGCGGTGATCAAGGTGGCCGTGTTCGGCACCGTCGTGATCCTGGTGCACAGCTATTTCGGATTCTTCGCCACCGGCGGCCCCGAGGGCGTCGGCATCGCCTCCGGCCGCGCGGTCCGGGCCAGCTCGGTGGCGATCGTCGCCATCGACATGGTGCTGTCGATCGTGCTGTGGGGCTTCAACTCGGCGATCAGTTTTACGGGGTGAGGTAGTTGCCGAATTACGGAATGCCCGGTGTCGCGGCCGATCGGCGCACGTCCCGGCGGACCGGCGGGATCATCCTCGCCGTCATCGCCGCGGTCGTGCTCGCCACGGTCGGCTACAACCAGCTCGCCACCGAGGACGGCCTGCGCATCGCGCTGCACACCGAGCACCTCGGTGACGGCATCAGCGCGGGCAGCCAGGTCCGCGTCGACGGCGTCACCGTCGGCGAGGTCGCCGAGGTCGCCCCCGGCGAACGCGGCACCCAGCAGATCTCGCTGCTGCTCGACGCCGACCGGCTGCACGGCCTCGACGACAGCCTCGCCGTCGACTACGCCCCGACCAACCTGTTCGGCATCGCCGAACTGGAACTGCGCCGCGGCACCGGCGGCGCGCCGCTGCGCGAAGGCGCGGTACTCGACCTGACCGGCGACAACGCGGGCCGCGTCTACGACGCGACGATGAGCGCGATCCTGCGCAGCCTGTCCCAGGTCGGCATGACGGTCACCAGCCCGCAGATGGCGACGGTGATCTCCCAGCTGGCCGCCGACTTCAAGGCCTTCACCCCGCTGGTGCAGGCGCTGATCACGGTCGCCAAGACCATCGCCGACAACCAGGACGTCGCCCCGTCGGAGCTGTTCGGCAAGCTCGGCCCCGCCTTCGACGGCGGCGGCCAGTTCGCCGGTGCCACCATGCAGGTGATCGACACTCTCAGCGAGATCAAGGTGACCCAGGTCGACAAGGACCGCTACGACATCGGCGTCGGCGTGGTCGGCGGCAGCATCCTGCCCGCCCTGTCCACCACCCTGACCACCGCGGGCGGCCACTTCGCCGAGACCACCGACATGCTCGCGCCGATGCTCGCCGCGCTGGCCCAGATGTCACCCACCCCCACGCGGACCGGCGCCGACCTGCGCGCCCTGCTGACCAACCTGCTCGCCGCGATGCCCGCCGGCCCCGACGGCCCGGTGCTCAACCTCGACGTCGAGCTCAGCGGGGTCCCGGCGCTGGCGGTGCCGCTGTTCGGAAAGGACGGTGCGCGATGAAGATTCGTGGCGTCGCACTGCGGCTCGGCGTCTTCACGCTGGTGATGGTCGCGGTGCTCGGATTCGTGTTCACGCTGATCAAGCGCCCGGTCGCCGGTGACACCGAGGCCCATGACGCGCTGTTCACCGACGCCAACGGCCTCAAGGTCGGCAACGACGTGCGGATGTTCGGCGTGCAGGTCGGCAAGGTCGAGAAGATCAGCCTCGAAGGCGACAAGGCCAAGGTCCACCTCACGGTCAAGACCGACACCCCGATCTACGACAACAGCACACTGGCCATCCGCTACCAGAACCTCACCGGCCAGCGCTATATCGACCTGCAGCAGGCGCCCAACCCGGGTACCCGCCTGGCCGCCGACGCGCGCATCGGCGCCGACATGACCGTCCCGTCCTTCGACGTGACGAGCCTGTTCAGCGGCTTGAAGCCGGTGCTGGCGACGCTCTCGCCGGAGGCGATCAACCAGTTCACCGCGAGCATGCTCGCCGTCATCGAGGGTGACGGCAGCGGCCTGGGCCCCGCGCTGACCGCGATCGACCAGCTCGCGAGCTACGCCGAGGACCGCCAGCAGGTCATCAGCACCCTGATCACCAACCTGTCCACGCTGGCCGATCGGCACGGCGGCCGGGTGGGTCACCTGCTGCCGCTGCTGGCCCGGCTCACCGACATCTTCGAGGCGATGCAGCGCAATATCGGCGGCGTCGCGCAGTTCGCGATGACCGCGCCCTCGGTGCTCGGACCGATCGACCGGATGCTGGCCGCGCTCGGCCTGACCGAAGACGGCGGCGCCGACGTCGACGCACTGATCCGCGGCCTGTTCCCGGACCCGCAGCAGGCCGTCGCGGTGTTCGGTCAGCTGCCCGGCCTGCTGGCCACCCTCGACGCGTCGCTGGCGCGCGGGTTCACCGGTTTCACCCCGCACTGCAGCAACGGCGCCGCCGAGGTACCCGCGCCGCTGCAGGTGCTGATCGCCGGACAGAAGGTGACGATATGCAACGCCTGAGGAAGCTGTTCTCCGGCGATCGCCCGATCCTGGACGAGGCGGGCAAACGCGCCCGCGAGCTGCGCATGGGCATTATCGGGCTGGGCCTGGTTGTGCTGTTCGTCATCGGCGCCGGCATCGTCTACGTGGTGCCGCTGGGCAAGCACACCTACACCGCCGAACTCAGTGAGGCGCAGTCGGTGCGCGAGGGCGACGACGTGCGCCTGGCCGGTATCTCGGTGGGCAGCGTCACCTCGCTGGAGCTGAAGCCGGACAAGGTCATCATGGAATTCACCGTGAACGACAATGTGTTCGTCGGCGACCAGACCTCCCTCGACGTGCGCATGCTCACCGTGGTCGGCGGCCACTACGTCGCGCTGTATCCGGCAGGCACCGCGCCGCTGGGCGACACCCCGATCCCCGCCGACCGGATCCGCCTGCCCTACAGCCTGATCGAGACCTTCCAGGACGCGACCACCCCGCTGGCCGCCGTCGACGGCGACACCGTGCGCGAGAACCTGGCCGCCGCCAACTCCGCCATCGAAGCTGCCCCGGAGGCACTGCGCGGCACCCTCGACACCGTCGGCACCTATGTCGACATGCTCGCCCGGCAGCGTTCGCAGGTGTCGAAGTCGATCGCGATCCTCGACGAGTACATCTCCATGTACGACGGCGCCAAGTCCGATCTGGGCCGGCTGATGAACAACGTCAACCTGCTCGAGGACCTGCTGCTGAGCAAGAAAGCCGAACTGGCCGAAGCGGTCCGGCTGCTGACCTCAGTGGTCAACCGCCTGGCCGCGCTCGCGCCGTCCTGGGATTCGACCTTGAAGCCGCAGGCGCAGGCCCTGGCCGACGCGCTGCCGCGACTGCGGGAGCTGGGCGGTCAGCTCGAACCGCTGCTGGGCACCGTGTCCGGCCTGCAGACCAAGCTCACCGAGCTGGGTGCGGGCGTGGTCGTCGACCAGTCCGGGACGCAGGTCTGCGTGCCGCTGCCCGGGAAGGACTGCTGATGCTGAAACGACTGCTCGGGTCCCAGGCGTTCATGTCGATCGCCGGTGTCGGGGTGCTGGTCGCGCTGGTGGCCTGCGGCTACTTCGTCGCCTTCGATCCGCTGAAGAAGACCGAATCCTATTGCGCGATCATGCCCGACGCGATCGGTCTCTACCCCGGCAACCACGTCACCATGCGCGGTATCGATGTCGGCGAGGTGACCGCGGTGCGCAACGAGGGTGCCACGGTCCGCGTCGAGTTCGAGGTCGATGCCGACTACCCGGTCTACGCCGACGCGTCCGCGACCACGGTCGCCTACTCGGTGGCCGCCGACCGCAACCTCGCGGTGCTCACCAGCGGCAAGGACACCCGCGAGTTCGGCCCCGGCTGCATCACCAAAACGTTGACGCCCAAGAGCATCACCGAGACCCTCACCGCGCTGGCGAGCCTGTCCGATCAGCTCTCCGGCGGCGAAGCCGGCCAGCCCACCGCGCTCGTCGACGGTCTCGCCTCGCTGGACCGCGCGACCGCGGGCACCGGCGCGACCGTCAACGAACTCGTGCGCAAACTCGGCGCCGCGATGAACCAGCCCGACGCCGATATCGGCCATCTGGCCGGGCTTTTCGACGCCTTCGCCTCGGTGTCCAACCGGGTCGCCGCCAACTGGGGCGATCTGCAGTCGATGCTGGTTCGGCTCGCCCCGCTGCTCAACCAGTCCTCCGACGACCTGCTCGGCCCGGCCACCTCGCTGTTCGACGGCCTGCGCGAGCTGCTGCCGATGCTCAACGACTTCGCCACCATCCTCGGTGACCCGCTGCTCGGCGCGCTCGACGGCGCCGTCCCGCTGGTGAAGTTGTTGCGCGCCAACGCCGGATCCCTCGGCCAGATCGTGCAGCAGACACCGGCGCTGGCCACGGCCTTCCGCGGCGTCGCCGACGGCACCGCGATCAGCTACGCCCCGCCGAAGGTGGCCCTGCCCAGCGGCGAGGCCGACCAGGTGTGCGCCGCGGTGAACGAGCTGATCCCCGGCCGCTGCGCCGATCCGGCGCAGGGCCTGACCGATGTGAACCTCGCGCAGGTCGTCCTGGGAATGGCAGGTGCTCGATGAACCGGCGAAAGACCATGCGGCACAGCATGATCGGGCTGCTGATCGCGGCCGGGCTCGCGGTCGGCGGGTGCGGTTTCGACCCCGCGGAGGTGCCGGTGCCCGGCGCCACCCTCAGCGGCCCGACCTACCGGGTCAACATCGAGTTCAGCAGCGTGCTGAACCTGCCGGCCAAATCGAAGGTGATCGCCAACGGCGCGGCCGTCGGCATCGTCGAGGGCGTCCGGGTGGTCCAGCCCGCCGACGCCCCGGCCGGTCGCGGCGGATACGTCGTCGTCGAGGCCGACATCCTCGACTCGGTGCAGCTGCCCACCTCCACCATCGCCGAACTGCGCCAGGACACCATCCTCGGCGACATCCACCTGTCGCTGACCACCCCGAAGGACGGCTTCGGCGACCTGCTGCGCGACGGCGCCACCATCGGTATCGACCAGACGAAACCGCCGGTGCAGCTGGAGGACACCATGGCCACCATGGCGCTGTTCGTGCAGGGCGGTGCGATCGGTCAGCTCCAGGAGATGATCGGCCGGGTGAACTCGGTGATGCCGCAGGACCCGAAGGAGACCGCGCGCATCTCCGCGGTCATGGGCGCCGATGCCGCCGACCTGGCCGCGAATCTGGACCGGGTCGACCTGCTGGTCGACGGCCTGGCCGCCAACGCTCAGGTGATGACCGAGATCGGGCCCGAGCTGACCGATATCCTCACCCCCGAGGCCGTGGCCGCGCTGACCGGCACCCAGGACTCGATCGCCAAGACCATGAAGATCTTCGACGCGCTCGGCCCGGTCGGCACCTCGCTGAGCTGGCTGGCCCCGGTCGCGCAGTCCGGCGACGCGGCGGTGGCCGCGTTCCTGCCGCTGGCCACCGGCGGCGCACCGGACACCCGCTCGCCCAGCAATGTGGCGCTGCTGACCGCGCTGCTGCAGGACAAGGTCATCCCGTTCGCGCAGCGGCCGCAGGTGAACGTCACCGGCGTGCGGGTGGCCGAGGAGGACCGCGTCGCCCAGATCGTGGCCGCGCTGCGGATGATCGGAATGGTGCGATGAAGATCGGTGCCCTGGCCTCGCTCGGCGGTATCGCCGCCATCACCGTGCTCGGCGCGAGCTATCTGACCTTCGGTGTGGTGCGGGTGGACCCGTTCGCCGACTACACCGCAGCCTCGATCGAACTGGCGAATTCCGGCGGTCTCAGCGTCGGCTCGCCGATCCTGCTGACCGGTATCGAGATCGGCGAGGTCACCGCGGTCGACACCGCCGCGGCCGGGCGGGTGCGGGTCGGCTTCCGCTTCGGCGCAGCCAACAAGGTGCCGATGAGCAGTGTCGTCACCATCGAGCACCTGTCGTCCCTCGGCGAGCCGTATGTGCAGTTCGAGCCGCGTAGCGCCGACGGGCCCTATGTCAGTGACGGGCAGCGCCTGGCGGGGGAGAACGTGCGGACCCCGATGTCGATCCCGGAGGTCGCGCGGCTGGTCACCAAGACCGTCGAACAGCTCGACCCCACCGTGGTCGGCTCGCTGGTGGACACCCTGGGTACGGCGCTGGCCGGCACCGAGAACGTCGTCCCCGAACTGGCCAGGGCCGGTGATCTGCTCGCCGCCGCGATCATGAGCCGCGCACCGGCCATCGCCGAGTTGCAGAACAACTTCGAATACGTCTCCGGCGACATCGCCTGGGCGGGTCCGGCCACCTCGGCGGCCGCACCGGCGTTCCTGCGCCTGGCGCACGTGATCGACCAGTTCGTCGAATCGGTCGGCCGGGTCAGCGCCGCGGGTGGCGATCCGGAGATGTACCTGCGCGACGGCGGTCTCGTGCCGTTGCTGACCGAACTCACCGCGAAGCTCGACGAGCTCGGTCCCGAGTTGTCGGCGCTGCTGCCCGGTCTGCGTCCGCTCACCGAATCGGTGACCGCGACGGCACCGCAGCTGGATCTGAGCGCGCTCGTCGCGCAGGCGCTACACAACACCGACGCCGACTCGGTGAAGGTCCGGGTCGCGATCAAGTAAACATCTGGCAACCACTGGATCAAGGTATTTGCCCTGGCCAGTGGTTTTCGATGTCGGTCGAGCCATCGGCGAGCAACCGTGCGGTAGCCTGCTGGACGAGGGGGATTCCCCTGGTCCGCGGTAGAAGGCGGTGCGATGGCAGGCAGCAGCGAGGCTCCCGAACGGGAATCGGGCAGCAGTACTCGAACGATCGCGATCGCGGCGGTGCTGGCCGCGCTGCTGGCGCTCGTCGTCGCCTTGGGCCTGGTCCTGCGCGCCGATCAGGGCGACGAGAACGAGCCGGTCACCCCGATGCGCGGCAACAGCGGTCTGCCCGTCGACGGTGACGAGGCCGGCGCCGACCACGAGGCCGATACCGTCTTCGCGCCGCCGTGGCCCGCCCGCCGGGTCGGTGGCAACTGCTCGGCCGGTGGTATCACCGCACACTGGCGGGTCGACGGCGACGGCGGCTGGCAGTGCACGGCCACCACGCCCGACAATCCCGTCCCGGTCGGCGCCCCCGCACCGCCTCCGCCCGCCCCCGTCGAGCCCGCGCCGGCGCCTGCTCCCGCACCGGTCCCGGTCGAAGCGCCCCCGCCGCCGCCCGTCTACGAACCGCCGCCCCCGCCGGTCTACGAGCCGCCGGTGTACGAGCCGCCGGTCTACGAGCCCGCGCCGCCGCCGGAACCCGAACCGGTTCCCGCGCCCGCACCGGAGCCGCCGCCACCCCCGCCGCCGCCTGCCATCCAGCTGCCCTTCCCGCTGCCCCCGATCCTGCTTCCGCCCGCGGCGGCCGTCCTGCCGTGATCGGCGGCGGGTCGGCGGTTCAGCCCCGGCCCGGTCGGTGAGACTGGTCAGCTATGGACCAGCTGGTGCTCACTCTGGTGATCCTGCTCGCGGCCGTGCTCGCCGAATCCGTCGGCGACCGGATCGGCGTCGCGCCATCGATCCTGATGACGATCTTCGGCTGCCTGCTCGCGGTGATCCCGGCGGTCCCCAGCCTGGACATCCCACCCGAACTGATCCTGCCGGTGGTCCTGCCCCCGCTGCTCTACGCTGCGGCGCGACGCACCTCCTGGCGGCAGTTCGCGGAGAACTGGCAGGTCATCGCCCTGCGCGCGGTCGGTCTCGTGGTCCTGACCGCGGTCGCTGTCGCCGCGGTGTTCCATGCCTGGAATCCGTCCGTCGCGGTCGCCGCCGGCGTCGTGCTCGGCGCGCTGGTCGCCCCGCCCGACCCGGTCGCGGCCACCTCGATGGCGGGCAGGCTCGGGCTGCCGCGGCGCCTGATCGTCGCCCTCGGCGGCGAGGGGCTGTTCAACGATGTCACCGCGATCGTCATCTACACCGTCGGCATCCAGGCGGTGGTGACCGGACTGTTCTCGCCCTGGCACGCCTTCGGCGAATTCGTGCTGGCCGCGGTGGTCGGCGGTGGCGTCGGTCTGCTGCTCGGCTGGCTGGGCAGCAAACTCACCCGCTACCTCGGCAACGCCACCGGCCAGGTGGCGCTGAGCCTGCTGCTGCCCTTCGCCGCCTACGGCATCGCCGAGCACTGGGAGGGTTCGGCGGTGCTCTCGGTGCTGGTGTGCGCGCTGTATCTCACCGACGCGGTGACCGAGATCGGCGACCGCGACTACCGCCTGGTCGCCGACTCCTTCTGGGACATCACCGAAATGCTCATCACCGGCTTCGCCTTCGCGCTGATCGGGCTGGAACTGCGCGTGGTCATCGACACCACCGGCCGCAACTGGCCGGCGCTGGCCGGTGTCACCGCCGCGGTCATCGCGGTGGTGGTGCTGTTGCGCCTGGCCTGGCTGCTCGGCACCTGGGTGATCAGCATGAAGCTGTGGCGCTACACCGACGAACCGTTCACCTGGCGCGAGGTGATCGTCACCTGGTGGGCGGGCATGCGCGGGGTGGCGACGGTGGCGCTGGCACTGGCCGTCCCGTTCACCGTCGCCTCCGGCGCCGATTTCCCGGCCCGCTCGGAAATCCTGTTCGTCGCCTTCGCCGTCGTTCTGTTCACCCTGCTCGTCCAGGGGCCGACGCTGCCGCTGATCGTCCGGATCACCGGCGTACGCGCCGACACCCGGCAGGAGCGCGCCGTCGAACAGGCCCTGTGGACCCGGGTGATGCGGGCCGAACTCGCCGAGCTCAAACGGATCGCCGCCCGCGACAACCTGCCCGAGGACATCTACGAGGACCTCAAAGACGCCGTGCGGCACCTGTCCGCGAAGGCCGACCCCCAGGCCGCCGACGCCGACGCCAAAGCGACGCTGGACAAAGAACGCGCCCTCGCCACCCAGATGCGCGCGGTGCGGATGGCGGTCGTGGAGGCGGGCCGCCGCGAGGCACAGGCCGCCCGCCGCGAACCGGGCATGCCCCCGGACGTCGTCGACCGCGTCACCCGCCGGCTCGACCTCGGCCCGGCCCGCTGACACGGTTCAGGCGCCGAGCGTGTCGGTGAGCGTGCCGATCCCGTAGGT
This sequence comes from Nocardia sp. NPDC059177, assembly GCF_042755165.1. Lineage (NCBI taxonomy): Bacteria > Bacillati > Actinomycetota > Actinomycetes > Mycobacteriales > Nocardiaceae > Nocardia > Nocardia sp. NPDC059177. The sequence goes on from NZ_JBHZBX010000036.1 coordinate 31,143, forward strand.
GATCGCCATGGCCAGCGCCCCACCGACCACCACCCGCAGCACCGCCCGGCTCCGCCTGCTGCCACCCAGCCGCGCGCTCACCGACCCGGTCAGCGCCAGCGCGAGCAGCACCGCGGCGAAGGTCACCGGTACCCGCCACGACGCGGGCGGGATCACGATGGCCAGCAGCGGCAACAGCGCACCGCAGGTGAACGCGACGGCCGAGGATATCGCCGCCGCCCACGGATTGGTCAGCTCGCGCGGGTCAAGGCCCAGCTCGGCCTCGGCGTGCGCGGTGAACGCGTCGTGCGCGGTGAGCTCTTGGGCAACCGTGCGCGCGGTGGCCGGGCTCAGGCCCTTCGCCTCGTAGATGCCGGCCAGCTCGGCCAGTTCGAGTTCCGGGGAGTCGGCCAGTTCCCGGCGTTCCTTCGCCAGCAGCGCCTTCTCCGAATCGCGCTGCGTGCTCACCGAGACGTACTCGCCGGCGGCCATCGAAATCGCGCCGGCGACCAGCCCGGCGATACCCGCGCTGAGGATCGTCTGGGTGTTGTTGGTGGTCGCCGCGACACCCACCACCAGCCCGGCGGTGGAGACGATGCCGTCGTTGGCGCCGAGCACGCCGGCGCGCAGCCAGTTCAGCCGGGCGGCGAAGCTCTCCGCATGCGGTTCGTGCGGATGCGCGGTCGGGGACGGGTCCTGCACCCGGCCAGCCTAATCCGCCCGCCACCCGCCGCCCCGCCTGCCGCGCCGCTCAGTCCGGCTCGCACCGCTGGTTCACGAAAGCCCGGATGTACCCGGCGGATTGACGCGCGTACATCCACGCCCAGTACTTCGGCCCCGACCCGGTCGCGCCGGCGACCAGCGTGAGTTCGCCGTCGAAACACCGGCCGACCAGATACCGGGTCCGCGAGATATCCGCTGTCGCGGTGACCACGATGAGGTGGCGCCACCCGTAGATCGTTGCGCGCCGCACGATTTCGCGCGCCTCACCGTCGGTGCGTTCGGTATCGGGCACGAAACACGCGACCCGGAACCGGAATCGGCCACCGCAGTACCGGTCCATGCGTGGATCGTCGGCGCCGTCGGCCTGCGAGATCAGTACCTCCGGCGCCATGCCCCGCTCGGCCAGCTCGATCCCCACGTCGTAGCTTTCGTCGGCGCCGCCGCCGAGCACCACGATCACATCGGCGGGCCGCACCGGGTCGCGCTGGGGTGCCATGACGACCGGCCGGCCGGCGAGCACGACAGCCAGCGCGGTGACCAGTACGCCGAGGAGCAGCCATCCCGCGCGCCGAAACAGCGACACCGCCCCGACGATAGGCGAAACGGCGCTCTTCTGTCCCCGGACCCGGCCAGGCACACTGGAGCCCATGACCGACTCCGCCGTTGCCCCCGAACACCTCGACGTCGTCATCGTCGGCGCAGGATTGTCCGGCATCGGGGCCGCTTACCGGCTGCAGACCGAACACCCGCACCGCAGCTACGCCGTGCTCGAGGCTCGTGCCGACCTCGGTGGCACCTGGGACCTGTTCCGGTACCCGGGTATCCGCTCCGACTCGGACATGTTCACCCTGGGCTACCCGTTCAAGCCGTGGCGCGCGGCCCGCTCCATCGCCGACGGCGCCTCGATCCTGGACTACATCCGGGAGACGGCCGAGGAGAACGGCATCGACTCCCACATCCGCTACGGCTCGCGGGTGATCGGCGCCGACTGGTCCTCCGCGCACGCGCACTGGCAGCTCACCATCGCCCACGAGGGCCCCGACGGCCCCGAACTGAGCACGCTGACCTGCGGTTTCCTCTACACCTGCGCGGGCTACTACGACTACCAGCAGCCGCACGCCCCCGAGTTCGCCGGCCGCGAGGAGTTCGCCGGCACCGTGGTGCATCCGCAGTTCTGGCCGGCCGAGCTGGATGTGCGCGGCAAACGGATCGTCGTCATCGGCAGCGGCGCCACCGCCGTCACCCTGGTCCCGTCGCTGGCCGCCGAGGCCGAGCACGTCACCATGTTGCAGCGCACCCCCACCTGGATCAGCGCGGTCCCCGGCCGCGACAAGCAGGCCGACAAGATCCGCGAGCTGCTGCCCGCCGACCTCGCGCACCGCCTGATCCGGACCAAGAACATCCTGTTCAACATCGGTTTCTACCAGTACTGCCGTCGCCGCCCGGCGGCCGCGCGCAAGCTGCTCACCGGCCTGACCACCCGCATCCTCAAAGACGACAAGCTCGTCGCCGAGCACTTCACCCCCGACTACGACCCGTGGGACCAGCGCCTGTGCGCCGCGCCCGACGCCGACTTCTTCAAGGCCATGAAGAAGGGCAAGGCCGCGGTGGTCACCGACCGCATCGCGTCCTTCGTCCCCGAGGGCATCCGCCTCGAATCCGGGCAGACCCTGCCCGCCGACATTATCGTCACCGCGACCGGCCTGCGCCTGCTCGCCTTCGGCGGCATCGTCCCCTCGGTCGATGACAAGCCCGTCGAGCTGGCCGAACAGTTCGTCTGGCAGGGCGCGATGCTCACCGGCCTGCCCAATTTCGCCATCTGCGTCGGCTACACCAACGCGTCGTGGACCCTGCGCGCCGATCTCACCTCACGCCTGGTCTGCAAGGTGCTGGCCCACCTCGACCGCACCGGCGTCGCCGCCGTCGTCCCGCAACCCCGCGCTGACCTGGCCGAACGCCCCCTGCTCGACCTCAATGCCGGCTACGTCCTGCGCTCGATCGCGGCCTTCCCGCGGCAGGGCGACAAGCACCCGTGGCGGGTCAGGCAGAACTATCTGCTCGACGCGCTGTTCACCCTGCGCACCGACCTCGGCAAGACATTGCGCCCGGTCCATCGCGTGCGCGAGTTCACCCGCAACGGGTGAGGTGCGCGGTCTGTCGTGTTCCTACCGTTGGGCTGTGCCGTGGTGGCACGTGGTTGACCTGACGGAAGGCCCAGCGATGACAGACCAGAATCAGCATCCGGTTCGCGAGGGGATCGCGGCCGGAACCTCGATCGGCGCCGGCATCCTGCTGGCGGTGGTCGGTGTCCTGCAGATCTTCGAGGGAATCTCCGCGGTGGCCAACGACGATCTCATCGTCGTCGGGCCCGAATACCTCTACCAGTTCGACCTCACCAGCTGGGGTTGGTGGCACATTGTGTTCGGCGCGATCACGGTGCTCATCGCCATCGGCCTGCTGGCCGGTCAGACCTGGGGACGGGTGGCCGCGATGGTGATCGCCGCGCTGTCGATCATCGCGAATTTCCTGTGGCTGCCGTACTACCCCTGGTGGTCGATCCTGATCATCGCCATCAACATCGTGGTGATCTGGGCCGTGGCGACCTGGCGGCCGCACAACGTCTGACCGCGCTTTCGCCGGCGAACGCCGCTCCCGCAGTCCGCGGGGGCGGCGTTTCCTATGGTCCGGCGTGCTCGGCCCGGATATCGCCGAGGTGCTGGGCGAGTTGTTCCCCCAGCGCCGCCAGCTCGAGCTTCTGCGGTTCGTCGAGCCCGTCGAGTACCAGCGCGCGCACCGCGACCAGGTACGCCGGTGTCGCCTCGACGACCTTGGCCAGCCCGCTCTCGGTGAGCACGGCGTCCACCCCGCGCCCCGAGACCGCCGTCGCCCGCCGCGCCCAGCCCACGCGCTCCAGCTTGGAGACCACATGCGAGAGCCGGGAGATGGACGCGTGCCCGCGCTCGGCCAGCGTGCTCAGCCGTATTCGCTGCCCGGGTGCCGCACGCAGCAGCGCCAGCACCCGATACTCGAAATGGGTGACGCCGAACTCGCGTTGCAACCGCGAATCGAGGGCACTCGGTACCCGCATCGCCAGGGTGACCACCGCGCTCCAGGCACGTTGTTCGACGGCATCGAGGTCGTCGTGCACCAGGGTCCCCCTTCCATCTCGACGTTAGCTATGAAATTGCTGAATGTCGGCAGAACTGTATATCGACGGGTGTGCGGTGTCTACGTGTGACGAATCATGTCGCCAGGTGGCCGCAGCTTTATGGCGCGCGGCAGCCCTGCACGAACGATTAGTTGCCGGTGGATCGCCGTCGTCGGCACTGGCGCCTGCCGACCCGGAGGTAGTCGCGATCGATCGCCGCGGAGGTGCTGTGACCTGGGGAAATGCCGGACTGTCCTGCCGATTTGACTTCGTGTTCGGCGGTGCGTAACTTAATTCGAGTCAGAGCGACACGGACACCGACCCGGCCGGGAGGCAGGGAAACGAGGTAGGACGATGAGCGCCTGACTGACCTTGTGTTCAGGGTCATGGTATCGGGACTTGCTTCCGGTGGATGGTCTGAGCTAAAGTGTGAACCCTTGCCCTGCTGAAACCCCTTCCCGATGTTGTGGGTGGATGTTTGTGCGTGTGTTCTTTGAGAACTCAATAGTGTGTCGATGAATGTCAGTGCCAATATTATTATTGGTTCCGCTTCT
>NZ_JBHZBX010000037.1:0-34006 GCF_042755165.1 Nocardia sp. NPDC059177
AAGTCATCGGCGCAGGCACAACCCCCATCGTCGACACCTGGTGGCAAACCGAAACCGGCGCCATCATGATCTCGCCCCTGCCCGGCGTCACCACCGCCAAACCCGGCGCGGCCATGCGCGCACTGCCGGGGATCTCGGCGACCGTCGTCGACGAGGAAGGCAAGCCGGTCGAGCTCGGCGAGACCGAGGCCAACGGGTACCTGGTGCTGGACAAGCCGTGGCCGTCGATGCTGCGCGGTATCTGGGGCGATATGGAGCGATACCGGGCCACCTACTGGGAGCGCTACGCCGAGCAGGGCTGGTACTTCGCCGGGGACGGCGCCAAGCTCGACGCCGACGGCGATCTGTGGGTGCTGGGCCGGGTCGACGATGTCATGAACGTCTCCGGGCACCGCATCTCCACCGCCGAGGTCGAATCCGCGCTGGTCGGGCATCCGGCCGTAGCCGAGGCCGCCGTCGTCGGCGCCAGCGACACGACGACCGGTCAGGGCATCGTCGCCTTCGTCATCCTCACCGGTGACGCGGCGGGCCGGGCCGGTGCCGGCCTGGTCGACGAACTCAAAGCCGAGGTCGCCAAACAGATCAGCCCGATCGCCAAGCCGCGCGAGATCCACCTCGTGCCGGAACTGCCCAAGACCCGCAGCGGCAAGATCATGCGGCGGCTGCTGCGTGACGTGGCCGAGGGGCGCGAGCTCGGCGATACCTCGACCCTGGTCGATCCGGGTGTTTTCGAGGCCATCCGGGCAGGCGGCAACTAGGGCGTGCCCGGTCGGTGGCGGCGGAGCCACCGACCGGGTCCGATAAGATCATCGGCAGGTGTGCCGGGAAGTCTGGTCGGCGTGCGGTCGTGAATCCGATGCTCCACGGGGTGTGGACGAGCGCCCGTAGCCGCGTCCACCCCTGCCGAGAGGCCTCGCTTGATCACCCGCGTCCGCTCCGAGTTGACCCGCTACCTCCGCACCGAGACCGTCGGCGGCGCGCTGTTGCTGATCGCCGCCGCCGTCGCGCTGATCTGGGTGAACTCGCCCTGGAGCGCGAGCTATCAGACGATGATCGGCGCGCACCTGAGCATTCCGGCGCTGCACCTGGACCTGACCCTGGCCGACTGGACCAAGGACGGGCTGCTCGCGATCTTCTTCTTCGTCGCCGGCCTGGAACTCAAACGCGAATTCGTGGTCGGCGAGCTGGCCGATCCGAAACGGGCCGCGCTGCCGATCATCGCCGCGGTCGGCGGTGTCGTCACGCCGGCGGTGATCGCGCTGGTGGTCGGGCACGGCGTGCCAGGCATGGACAAGGGATGGGCCATCCCGGTGGCCACCGACATCGCCTTCGCGCTGGCGGTGCTCGCGATGACCGGCTCGCGGATCCCGGCCAGCGCGCGGGTATTCCTGCTGAGCCTCGCCGTGGTCGACGATCTGCTGGCGATCGTGCTCATCGCGGTGCTGTTCACCGCCTCGCTGTCGCTCCTGTGGCTGGTGGCGGCGCTGGCCTGCTGCGCGGCCTGGGCCCTGGCCCAGCGATACCGGCTGCACACACCGCTGATCTACCTGCCGCTGGCCCTGGTGTGCTGGTACGCGCTGCACGAAGCCGGCATCCACCCGACGCTGGCCGGTGTCGCGCTCGGGCTGCTCACCCGGGTGCGCAAGGACCCGGGTGAACGCACCGCGCCCGCCACCCACCTCGAGCATGTCGTCCAGCCGATCTCGGCGGGGCTGTGCGTGCCGCTGTTCGCGCTGTTCGCCTCCGGCGTGCCGCTCAACGGCGCGGTGTTCGGATCGTTGTTCACCGACCGGTTGTCGCTGGCGATCATCCTCGGATTGCTGCTGGGCAAGACGATCGGCATCTTCGGCGTCAGCTGGCTGACCATCCGGCTCGGCTGGACCAAACGACCTGCCGGACTGGGATATCGCGACATGTTCGCCCTGTCGGTACTGGGCGCGATCGGGTTCACCGTTAGCCTTCTGGTGGCGGAACTCGCGCTGGCCGATGTCGGCGAGCAAGCCATCGATCTCGCGAAGGCCGCCGTTCTGGTGACCTCCATGGCAGCATCGCTGATCGGATCGGCGCTACTGTTGCGCCGAGGACGTGTGCACCAGGCGCGCCGAGACGCGGACGAACTACCACCGGACAGAGAAGGGTCGACGAAGTGAGTTACACCCAAGGCGGAAATGACGGTCGGACGGTCACTTCCATCCCGTTGACCGACGCCAATCCGCCCGGATCGGCCAGCATCGGCAGTTTGGTCCGCGACGCGACCGAGCAGATGTCGACACTGGTGCGCGCCGAGGTGGCGCTGGCCAAGGCCGAGGTCACCGCGGAGGTCCGCAAGGGGCTCACCGGCAGCGTGTTCTTCATTCTCGCGCTGACCGTGCTGTTGTTCAGCTCGTTCTTCTTTTTCTTCTTCCTCGCCGAACTGCTGGACGTGTGGCTGTACCGCTGGGCCGCGTTCCTGATCGTGTTCGCGCTGATGGTGGTGACGACCGCGCTGCTGGCCTTCCTCGGCTACCTCAAGGTGCGCAAATTGCGCGCGCCGCAGAAGACGATCGGCTCGCTCAAGCAGACCGCCGAGGTGCTGCCCGCCGCGCTGACCCACCGCGAGGCCACCCCCTCGCTGGAGAAGTCGAGCAACTAGCGGACGCGCCGGGCGGGCCCGGTCGCACCGACCGGACCCGCCTACTAGGCTCGATCGGCGTGTCGTCCAATTCGCTCCCGGATCCGTCCAGCGTCCGTTACGACGGACCGTGGACCCACCGTGACGTGCACGCCAACGGAATCCGGTTCCACGTCGTCGAGGCCGACACGACCGTGCCCGCGGACGCGCCGCTGGTGCTGTTGCTGCACGGTTTCGCCGACTTCTGGTGGTCGTGGCGGCATCAGCTGACCGGGCTGCCACGCCACGGCTACCGCACTGTCGCCGTCGACCTGCGCGGGTACGGCGACTCCGACAAACCACCGCGTGGCTACGACGGCTGGACGCTGGCCGGTGACGTCGCCGGCCTGGTCCGCGCGCTCGGTCACACCGAAGCCACCCTCGTCGGACACGCCGAAGGCGGGCTGGTCTGCTGGGCCACGGCCGTACTGCATCCCCGGCTGGTCGGCTCGATCGCCGTCATCGGCTCGCCCCACCCCGCCGCCCTCAAGAGCGCGATCCTGCGCGATCGGGCCCAGCGCGCCACCTGGCTGCCCGACTTCCTGCGCTACCAGCTGCCGCGCTACCCCGAACACCTACTGACCCGCCGCGACGGCGCCGAGGTCGAACGCCTGCTGGGTGAGCGGGTCGGTGGAACCTGGTCGCGCACTGCCGAATTCACCGAGACAGCGGCCCGCATGCGCCACGCCATCCGCATCCCCGGCGCGGCCCACTGCGCACTGGAATACCAGCGCTGGGCCTTCCGCAGCCAATGGCGCCCCGACGGCAAACGCTTCATGGCGACCATGCGCACCCCCATCGACATCCCCGTCCTCGCCCTCCGCGGCGAACAGGACCCCTACTTACTGCCCGCCACCGTCCACCGTGGCGCCCGCTTGTCCCCCGACCGAACCTTGATATCGATCCCCGACGCAGGCCACTACGCCCACCAGGAGAACCCCACCCGGGTCAACGAAGTCCTGACCACCCGCTGGCGCAACCCGAACGGCGTCAACGGCTCCCCCCAAGACGGCCTCGTCTCCCCCTGACGCCCACACCCCAAGCAGCGGCGACCACAACCGCGCACGGCCAGCCACACCGCACCACTCAGGTCCGCCATGGGCACCACCCCAGCACCCACACCCCTGGGGCGCAGCGCCAATCGCTACTCGATCTGGAACAACTAACTCAACACACAGCCACCCGTATCCACCGCGACGCTGCTAGGTGCAGCAGCGGCCAGTTCCGCAGCGACCTCATTGAGCGTCAACACATAACCCGTGTCGTCATCGGTGACCGCGGCGCCGAAGACCACGCCGAGAACCCGCCCTTGCGTATCGACCAGCGGCCCACCCGAGTTGCCCGCGCGAACCTGCCCACGCACCGTATAGACCTCACGCTCGATCTCCCCGTCACGGTGAATGGTCGGCCCGGTGAGGTCGAGGGTCTCACGTACCCGCGCGGCACTGGCCGTGTACGGCCCGCCGCCGGGATAGCCGAGCACGATGGCGCTCTCACCCGAGTCAGCCGGCTCAGGTGCCTGTGGGACGACCGGTGCGGTCAGTCCGGGTACCGCCAGCACCGCGACATCCTTGGACGGATCGAACAGCACCACGGTGGCGTCGAGGGCGCCGCGCGCGGTGTCGACCGAGATGCTGTTGGTGCCTGCGACGACGTGCGCGTTGGTCATCACCCGTTCCGGCGCGACGACGAAGCCCGAACCCTCCAGCGCCCGCTGGCAACTCGGCGCGACGCCACGGATGCGCAGCACGCTCTGTTGCAGCGAGGCCGCGACCGGGCTGGCGAGCACGCTCGGGTCCGGCGGTTCCACCGCGGCGATCGGCGCGCGGCCGAACGGCCCGATGACGTCCGGCAGCCCGGAGGTGTTGAGCAGCTTGGAGAATTCGTTGGGCAGTTTGCGCAGCCAGTTCGGCGCTATCGCGTTGACGTCGGCGAGTACCCGGGATCCGTTGATGGCCTGGGCGATGCCCGGTTGCGACGCGGTGGCCAGCGGCAGCGCCAGCAGCCAGGCCGCGACCAGCACGGTCGCCGCTTGCAGTACCGCGCCGACCACGCTGTCCACGCTGCGGGCGACCGGATGCCGCATGCTCGACCGCGCGGCGCGCCCGAGCACCATGCCCGCGACCTCGCCGACGATCACCAGCAGCACGATCAGCAGGATGCCGCCGAGCACCCGGCTGCGTCCCTCGCTGAGGTGCCGGAGGATGTGCGGCGCGATGAGGATGCCCGCCACGGCCCCGAGCGCGACACCGAAGAAGGCCAGCGCCGAGGCCACCGCCCCTTGCCGCCAGCCGGTGGACGCCGCGACCAGCGCGATCAGGACCACCGCGATATCGAGCCACACCGAGGCGCTCATGCGCGCGCCTCGCCGGTGCCGGGTTCGACCGCGGGCCGCTTCCTGCGCTCGCTCACAGGGTCATTCCGACCGCAGCCAGCGAGCTCTCCAAATCACGCACGTCGCCCCGATCCCAGTCTCGTTCCCAGCCAGCCGTTGTGATGATGCCGGCGAGGATACCGCCGGTGAGACCCCACACCAGCATGCCGTCGACCTGGAATGCGGGACTCTGGTAGCCGAGACTGCCACGCACCATGAATCTGTGTGCCGGATCGAGCAATTCGGTCAGCGGCACTCGCACGACACGCTCGGTTTCGCCCGGATCGACGACGCCGACCGCGCTGGGTGCCCGCCAGTAGCCGAGCACGGGGGTCACGTCGAACTTCGACGGTGGGACGAACAGTTTCGGCAGCAGCGCGAACGGCTGGACACCGCCCGGGTCGAGCCCGGTCTCCTCGGCCGCCTCGCGCAGCGCGGTGCCGACCGGGCCGCCGTCGCCGGGGTCGGCGGCGCCGCCGGGGAAGGCGATCTGGCCGCGGTGCTGACGCATGGTCGACGCGCGCTGGGTGAGCAGCACATCGGCGTCGGCGGGCAGTCCGCCGGGGGCGTCGGCGTCGGGTTCGGTCGCGCCGCCGAAGAGCACGAGCACGGCGGCCTGGCGTGGTTTGCCGGTGATCGACATGGCCCGGCGCAGCGCGCGGGAGGTCGACAGGGTGTCGGCGGCACCGGGGCCACCGGTTCTGATCGCGGCGTGCAACCACGAAGGGATACCGGAATCGTCGAGCCTCGCCACACCGTTCACGCCATCGCCTTCGATCACCACATCCACACCACGTCTTCTTCTGTCATACCGTGACCCCGAGTTTCGCGGACACCGTATCGGCGATGTCGGCCACGTCGGCGAAGGTCCGCACCTCCACGCTCGCGATTGTGCCGTCGGCGCGCACCAGCACCGAGATCGGCAGTACCGCGGGCGCGCCGACCGCCGTGCGCACCGTGGCCTGTGGGTCGGAGACGCCGGGCAGGGTGATGCCGAGGCCGCTCAGCCGGGCCAGCCCTTTTGCCTCGTCCGGATCGCTGTGCACGGTCAGCACGGTGAGCGCCGGGCCTGCCCGCTCGGCGAACTCCTGCAGGTGCGGCAGCTCGACCGCGCACGGGCCGCACCAGTAGGCCCAGAGATTGAGCAGGGCGGGTTTGCCCGCGAGGGCCGCGGCCAGGTCGACGGGGGCGCCGTCGGCCAGACACGTCAGGGTGATCCCGGCCAGCGGACCGGCGCCGGGCGCACTGGCGACCGGGCACGGCGCAAGTCCGGCGGCCGCCCGCTCCTGCGCGGACACGCCCGCCGGCGGCTGGGCGGTGCCTGCGACCGGGTCGGTGCCGCCGGAGTCCTCGCGCGGCCACAGCGCCACCGCGGCCGCGAGGACCAGGATCACCGCGGCGATCACCCAGCGAACCACCGGCCGTCGCGGCGGCGACGATTCGTCGGGAGCGCTCACAGTCCGACCATGTCCAGCAGGTGGTCGCGCTCGGGACCCTTCACCAGTTCGGCGGCGACGGCTGGATCGGTGGGCCCGGCGCCGAAGGACGGGCAGTCGGCGGCGAGGACGCAGGCGCCGCAGGCAGGCTTGCGCGCATGGCACACGCGGCGGCCGTGGAAGATCACCCGGTGCGAGAGCATCGTCCAGTCCTTGCGCTCGATCAGCTCGCCGATCGCGTGCTCGACCTTGACCGGATCCTCTTCCTCGGTCCACTTCCAGCGGCGCACCAGGCGGCCGAAATGAGTGTCGACGGTGATGCCAGGCACGTTGAACGCGTTGCCCAGGATGACGTTGGCGGTTTTGCGCCCGATTCCGGGCAATTCGACCAAACGGGGCAGGGTGTGAGGCAATTCACCGTCGTATTTCTCGACCAGTGCCTGGCCGAGCCCGATCAGTGAGCTGGTCTTGTTCCGGTAGAAGCCGGTCGGCCGGATGTATTCCTCCAGCTCGGCTCGGTTGGCCTCGGCGTAGTCGCGCGCATTGCGGTACTTCGCGAACAACGCGGGAGTGGTGAGGTTCACCCGGACGTCGGTGCACTGGGCGGACAGGATCGTCGCGACCGCCAGCTCCAGCGGGGTGGTGAAGTCGAGCTCGCAGTGCGCGCCGGGGAAGGCGGCGGCGAGGGTGCGGTTCATCCGGCGGGCACGCCGAACCAGCCCGACCCGCGTTTCCGCAGCTATCGACCTGTTCCTGCGCTTGCGCGCCGCGGACAGACCAGCCGGCGACGCGGCCGTTTCCACGGCGGACGCGGCCGCGCTGGTGGCTGCGGCGGAGGGGGAAACGGGCACCTGTTCACCATACGGAACCGCCCTGACAACATTCGCCGCTCAGTTCGGCGCCTGTGTTCCATCTGAGACCTGGACCGTGTTTACTGCCTGTCATGCAAGGACTCGCTGTGGTGCTCTTCCCAGTGCTGTTGATGCTGTTCGCGCTGGGGATGGAGCGGGTCGAGAATCGGCTCCGAAAGCTTCTCGAACCCGACGAAGAGGTTCAGCAGTACCTGGACAATGCCAGCAACGCCGAAGTGAAAGAGCTGACGAAGCTCGGCCTGCCCGCCGCCGTAGCGCGCGTGCGCAAGCGCCGTTCCCGCACGTCCGAGATGGATGTAGCGCGGGCGAGCTGACCTCTTCACAGTGTGCGCACCGAGCGCAATCCACTCTTTACGTGGTGTCTGTCACTGTGCTGTCGTGATGCCGCGTAGACTGCGCTGTTGGTCGATTCGCTCGACCAGGTTCGCAAGCCATATCCCATAAGGAGCACATTCGTGGACGAGGCCCTCGCCAGAGCAGGCATCTTCCAAGGCGTCGAGCCCACCGCGGTGGCCGCGCTCGCCAAGCAGCTGCAGCCCGTAGATTTCCCGCGCGGCCACGTCATCTTCAACGAGGGCGAACCCGGCGATCGGCTGTACATCATCACGACGGGCAAGGTGAAGATCGGTCGTCGCTCACCCGACGGCCGGGAGAACCTGCTGACCATCATGGGTCCGTCCGACATGTTCGGTGAACTGTCGATCTTCGACCCTGGCCCGCGTACCTCGACCGCGACCACGGTCACCGAGGTCCGCGCCGTCACGATGGACCGCGACGCGCTCAAGGCGTGGATCGATCAGCGCCCCGAGATCGCTGAGCAGCTGCTGCGCGTGCTGGCACGACGCCTTCGCCGCACCAACAACAACCTCGCCGACCTCATCTTCACCGACGTGCCCGGCCGCGTCGCCAAGGCGCTGCTGCAGCTCGCACAGCGCTTCGGTACCCAGGAAGCGGGCGCGCTGCGCGTGACCCACGACCTGACGCAGGAAGAGATCGCCCAGCTGGTCGGCGCTTCCCGCGAAACCGTCAACAAGGCGCTCGCCGATTTCGCCCATCGCGGGTGGCTGCGCCTCGAGGGCAAGAGCGTGCTGATCTCCGATTCCGAGCGCCTCGCACGTCGCGCTCGCTGACTGTTCCGCCTCCCCGCGATTTTCGGCCGGACTCAGGTGCGGGGAAGATGGTGCGGGCGGCCAGACTCAGTGGGTGGCGGGGTTAGCCCGTGCCCGGTGAGTCACCCATGTGCTTGCGAGATCTGTCGGGCCGCTGGGACGTCGGGGTTTTCGAACGCTTTCCGATCGCAGGCACCTGTGGTGCCTGCGATCGGAAGGCGTTCAACTCTGTTCGGCCCGTAGGTATTCCAGTTGTGCCTTGACCGAGCTGCGCGCGGCGGGCCACAGCCGCTTGTCCACATCGGCGTACACCTTGCGCACCACCTCGAAAGCGCCCGCGTCCTGGCCCAATTCGGCCAGCGCTGCCCGCACCTGATCGAGCCGCTCGCGCCGGTGCTCGAGGTAGTAGCGCACGACCGGCGCCGCGTCGGGGTGATCGGGGCCGTGCGCGGGCAGCAGCGCCTTGCCCGCGCCGCGTTCGAGCAGCAGTTCCAGTGACGACAGGAACGCCGCCAGCGCGCCCGGCGCCGAGGCCAGCACGGTGGTGCCCCGGCCGAGGACCGTGTCCCCGGTGACGATCGCGTCGTCGAGCAGGAAACTCACCGAGTCGCCGGTGTGGCCGGGGGTGGCCAGCACGGTGATCCGCAGGCCCGCCGCCTCGATGACCTCATCGGCGACCAGCGCGGTCACCTCGCCGCGCAGATATTTCGGATCCACCGACCGCACCGGCGTCCCGGTGGCTTTCACCAGGTGATCGATGCCGCCGGTGTGGTCGGGGTGGTGATGGGTGATCAGGGTCAGCGCGATCCGGCCGCCGGTCGCCGCGACGATGTCGGCGGTGTGTTTCTTGTCCTTCGGTCCCGGGTCGACGACCACGTAGGAGTCGCTACCGGGTCCGCGCAGCAGCCAGGTGTTGGTGCCGTCGAGCGTCATCTGTGACGGGTTGTCGGCGAGCAGCACCGACGCCGTCGGCGTGACCGCCCTGACCTGGCCGTACGCGGGATGTTCCAGTGCCATGACGGCTGCCTATCCGACCTCGACGATCAATTCCACCTCGACGGGCGTGTTCTTCGGCAGTTCCGAGACTCCCACCGCGGACCGCGCATGCACGCCTGCCTCGCCGAACACCTCGCCGAGGAACTCCGACGCGCCGTTGATCACGATCGGCTGATCGGTGAATCCGGGTGCGGAGTTGACGAATCCGACGACCTTCACGATCCGCACCACCTGGTCGAGCCCGACCAGATCGTGCACGGCCGCCAGCGCGTTCAGCGCACACAGCCGCGCGGCCTGCTTGGCCTGCTCCACATCGACCTCGGCCCCGACCTTGCCGACCGCCGACAGCTCACCGTCGACGAAGGGCAGCTGGCCGGAGGTGTACACCAGCGAACCGGTGCGCACGGCCGGGATGTAGGCCGCGACGGGAGCGGCGACCGGCGGCAGGGTGACCCCGAGCCGGTCGAGCGCGTCCTTCCAGGCGGTGGCCACGGCTACTTCTGCCGCTTCAGGTAGGCGACGTGCTGTTCGCCGGTCGGGCCGGGCAGCACCGTGACCAGCTCCCAGCCGTCGGCGCCCCACTGATCGAGGATCTGCTTGGTCGCGTGCGTCAACAGCGGCACGGTCGCGTACTCCCACAGGGTGATGTCACTCATGGTGTGAGTTTAGGGCGCACCCCGAACACCGCCGAGAAACGGGTTATAGGCTCGGCCACGTGGGAGCACCAACAGCAGAGCCGGTTTCGTCGGTTCCCGGACCGTCGACCGGATGGCCACAGCGCGCAGCGAAAGCCCGCTTGCACTACGTGACCGGCAAGGGAGGGACCGGTAAGTCGACCGTTTCGGCCGCACTGGCACTCGCGCTGGCCGCGGGGGGACGCAAGGTACTGCTCGTCGAGGTGGAGAGCAGGCAATCGATCGCGCAGTTGTTCGACCGGCCGCCGTTGCCACCCACCGAGACCCGGATCGCCAGCGCCGACGGCGGCGGCGAGGTGTTCGCCCTGGCGCTCGACATCGAGCACGCCTTCCTGGAATACCTCGACATGTTCTACAACCTCGGCTTCGCGGGCCGGGCGATGCGCCGGATGGGCGCCATCGAGTTCGTCACCACCATCGCCCCTGGTCTGCGGGACGTGATCCTCACCGGCAAGATCAAGGAATGCGTGGTGCGGGCCGACAAGAACGGCAAGCCCGCCTACGACGACATCGTCGTCGACGCGCCACCGACCGGCCGGATCGCCAGCTTCCTCGACGTCACCATGGCCATGGCCGAGATCGCCAAGGGCGGCCCGATCGCCTCGCAGGCCGAGGGCGTGTCCAAGCTGCTGCACTCCGACCAGACGATGATCCACCTGGTGACGCTGCTCGAGGCGCTGCCGGTGCAGGAGACCGCCGACGCGGTCGCCGAGCTGACCGCCAACGACCTGCGGATCGGCACGGTGATCGTCAACCGGGCGGCCACCGCCGAACTCACCCCCGCCGACCGCGACACCGCCGTGCGCGGTGAGCTCGACACCACCAAGATCGCGGCCGGCCTGGCCGAGGCCGGAATCACCGTGCCGGAGTCCGATTTCGCCGGCCTGATCACCGAGACCGTCGACCACGCGATCATGCTGGCCGCGCAGGACGCCAGCGCCGCCGAACTGGCCGTCGTCGACGTGCCCCAGCTGTCGCTGCCCGCCCTCGGCGAGGGCATGGACCTGGGCGGACTCTACGAACTGGCCGAACAGCTATCCGCGCAGGGAGTGCGATGAGCGAGCAAGTGACCACCCCGCCCGCGCTGGATGTCTCCGAGATCATCGCCGACCCGAGCGCCCGCGTGATCGTGTGCTGCGGGTCCGGCGGGGTCGGCAAGACCACGACCGCGGCCTCGATCGCGCTGCGGGCCGCCGAGGCGGGCCGCAAGGTCGTGGTGCTGACCATCGACCCGGCGCGCAGGCTGGCCCAGTCCCTCGGCGTCGCCGAGCTGGACAACACCCCGCAGCGGGTGGCGCTGGGCCCCGAGGTGCCCGGCGAGTTGCACGCGATGATGCTGAACATGCGCCGCACCTTCGACGACATGGTGCTCGAGCACACCAGCTCGGACAAGGCCGAGCAGATCTTCGCCAACCCGATCTACCAGACGGTGGCGTCCTCGTTCGGTGGCACGCAGGAGTACATGGCGATGGAGAAGCTCGGTCAGCTGGCCGGGCGCAAGGAGTGGGACCTGATCGTGGTCGACACTCCCCCCTCCCGCAACGCGCTGGACTTCCTCGACGCGCCCAAGCGGCTCGGCAATTTCCTCAACGGCAAGATGATCCGGCTGATCATGGCGCCCGGCCGGGGTGTCGGCCGGTTCGTGACCGGCGCGATGAGCCTGGCGATGCGTGGGGTCTCCACCATCGTCGGCGGCCAGATGCTCAAGGACGCCTCGACCTTCCTGCAGTCGCTGGAATCGCTGTTCGGCGGGTTCCAGGATCGCGCCGAGCGGACCTTCGCGATGCTGTCCAAGCCGGGCACGCACTTCCTCGTGGTGGCCGCGCCCGAGCCGGACGCGCTGCGCGAGGCCTCGTTCTTCGTCGACCGGCTCTCCACCGAGCAGATGCCGCTGGCCGGCCTCGTGCTCAACCGGACCCATCCCGCGCTGTCGGGCCTGTCCGGTGAGCACGCCCAGACCGCGGCCGACCGGCTGGCCGATTCGGACCCGCTGACCGCCTCGGTGCTGCGCATCCACGCCGACCGGGTGGCGACCGCCAAACGCGAACAGCGACTGCTGCATCGGTTCACCGGCGCCCATCCGCGGGTCGCGATCGTGTCGGTGACAGCGCTGCCGTTCGAGGTCTCCGATCTGGAGGCGCTGCGCGCCGTCGGTGACCAGCTGGCAGGCACACCCGCTGCCTCCTGATTACCGTCCGCTATTGCTAACAGTCCCGTAACACCCGCCAACGGCGCCGATTCCGCAAACGCTGCGGGCTCGGCGCCGTTTGTGATAACGGTCAGGTCTCGCCTGCTAGATGGCTACCTGGTGCTGGCGCTGGGCGTTGAAGAACTCCGCCCACGAGGTCACATCGGGATGCTGCTTGAGCAGCGCGCGCCGCTGCCGCTCGGTCATCCCGCCCCACACTCCGAACTCCACCCGGTTGTCCAGCGCGTCGGCGCCGCACTGCATCAGCACCGGGCAATGACGGCAGATCGTTGCCGCCTTGCGCTGGGCCGCACCGCGAACGAACAGCTGATCGGGGTCCACTTCCTTGCATCGCGCCTGGGCAACCCAAGCGATCCTTGCCTCGGCCTGCTCTACATCCAGTCGAGCGATGGGGGTTGTGATGTGCATTTGATGTGCCCCTTTGCAGTCCGAACACCGTTGTGCGGCGCTCCAGAATCGCGAGCGCGGATCACAGCAACCCAACTACCGCTGCGGTCCGCACCACATTCCACTTTGAGTGTTAGCTCTATCACACTGGGTTCTCAATCTAGGTAAAGGTATGGCGGTTACGCAAGACCGGACCCTGATTTTTTGGTACGGCCGTCCCTTCAAATCCGCCGATGACCGGGCAGCAGCGCTGTTCACCGGCGTGCCCGGTCGCGACACGCCGATGTGATCATTTTGTTGACACGCCCGAGCAACCCCCCTGGCACCGCCCGGACATCCCTCGTCGAGCAGCACAGCAGTGAACCCCGCCACCCCACCCTTTAGGCTGGGCTCGTGCCGATCACTCAAACGCTCGCGAGGCTGGCCGGCAGCTGCGCGCTGGCCGCCGTGCTAGTCGCCGGGCTGTTGTTCCCCTTGGCCGGTGGGTTCGGGTTCATCTCCAACCGAGCCGCCGATGCCGTCGACAACGTGTCCGCCGAACTGGTGGAGGGCACGGTCCCGGCCGTCTCCACCATGGTCGACGCGAGCGGGGCGCCCATCGCGTGGCTCTACGAGCAACGCCGCTTCGAGGTGCCCAGCGAGCGCATCTCCAACAACATGAAGCTGGCGATCGTGTCCATCGAGGACAAGCGCTTCGCCGAACACAAGGGCGTCGACTGGCAGGGCACGCTGCGCGCGTTCCTCACCAACACCTCCTCCGGTGAAGTGCAGCAGGGCGCCTCCACGCTGGATCAGCAGTACGTGAAGAACTTCAACCTGCTCGTGGTCGCCAAGACCGACGCCGAGCGCCGCGCCGCCATCGAGACCACCCCCGCGCGCAAACTGCGCGAGATCCGGATGGCACTGACGCTCGACCGCGAACTCAGCAAGGACGAGATCCTCACCCGCTACCTGAACCTGGTGCCCTTCGGCAACGGTTCCTACGGCATCCAGGACGCCGCCCAGACCTACTTCGGCATCGACGCCGCCGACCTGAACATCACCCAGTCGGCGATGCTGGCCGGCATGGTGCAGTCCAGCTCCAAGCTGAACCCCTACACCAACGTCGAAGGCGTCACCGCCCGGCGCAACACCGTGCTCGACACGCTGATCGAGAACATCCCGAGCCGGGCCGACGAGTTCGCCAGGGCCAAGAACGAACCGCTCGGCGTGCTGCCCGAGCCCAACAGCTTGCCGCGTGGCTGCATCGCCGCGCACGAGAAGGGCTTCTTCTGCGACTACGCCCTCGAATACCTGGCCGAGTCCGGCATCAGCCGCGAACAGATCGACAAGGGCGGCTACCTGATCAAGACCACCCTCGACCCGCGACTGCAGGAATCGGTCAAGCGTGCGGTCACCGAGGCCGCCGACCCCAACCTCGACAACATCGCCGAGGTCATGTCGGTGGTCTCGCCCGGCCAGGACGCGCACCACGTGCTCGCGATGGCCTCCAGCCGCACCTACGGCCTCAACGTCGACGCGAACGAGACGCTGCTCGGACAGCCGTATTCGATGGTCGGTGACGGCGCAGGCTCGATTTTCAAGATCTTCACCACCGCCGCGGCGATGGAGAAGGGCCTCGGCATCGCCGCCCAGGTCGACGTGCCGAGCTTCTACGCCGCCAAGGGCATGGGTTACTCGAACTCCCCCGGCTGCCCGGCCGACGCCTGGTGCGTCAAGAACGCGGGCGCCTACCCCGGCTCGATGTCGGTGACCGACGCGCTCGCGACCTCACCCAACACCGCCTTCGTCAAGATGATCCAGGACGTCGGCGTCGCACCGGCCGTCGACATGGCCGTTCGCCTCGGCATGCGCTCCTACACCAAGCCCGGCACCTCGGGCCACGGCAACACCAGCCTGGCCGACCACATCAAGAACAACAACATGGGTTCGTTCACCCTCGGCCCGTTCGCGATCAACCCGCTCGAGCTGTCGAACGTGGCCGCCACGCTGGCCTCGGGCGGCAAGTGGTGCCCGCCGTCGCCGATCAAGGAGGTCATCGACCGGCACGGCAAGACGGTGCCGCTGACCCAGCAGGCCTGCGAGCAGGTGGTCGACCCGGGTCTGGCCAACACCCTGGCCAACGCGATGAGCAAGGACGACGTCAGCGGTACCGCCGCGGGCGCCGCGCGCTCGGCCGGCTGGTCGGCGCCGATGTCGGGCAAGACGGGTACCACCGAGAGCCACCGCTCCTCGGCGTTCCTCGGCTTCACCAACTCGCTGGCCTCGGCCGTCTACGTCTACGGCGACAGCCCGACCCCCGGCGAGATCTGCTCGTTCCCGCTGCGCAACTGCGGCGGCGGAAATCTCTACGGTGGTAACGAACCAGCCCGCACCTGGTTCAACGCGGTCAAACCGATGTTGGAGCACCTCCCGCCGCCCGCGCTGCCGCCGCTGGACGACAAGTATGTCCGCGGCGCGAACAACTCGCAGGTGCCCGATGTGGCGGGCAAGTCGCAGGGCGAGGCCACCTCGATCCTGACCGCCGCCGGTTTCCAGGTGTCGGCGGTGACCGGCGAGGGCTCGCAGGCCAAGGGCACCGTGATGGGCAGCTCGCCCAACGGCGCCGCCATCCCGGGCTCGGTCATCACGATCTACATCAGTGACGGCACGGTCCGCGTCCCCACACCGACCACCCCGGCCGCGCCCGCGACGCCCGCGCCCGCGCTGCCCGGACTCCCGCAGCTCCCGCGCCTGCCACCGATCCCCATCCCGGTGCCGCGGTAAGAACGCGCGAGGGGCCGCCGTCCAGCCGGACGGCGGCCCCTCGTCGTTTTCCGGGCTAGAGCCGCGCCTTGACCGCGGCCGACAGGCGCGACCCGTCGACCTTGCCCTCGGCCAGCGCAGTGGCGGCCTTCATGACCTGCCCCATCTGCTTCATCCCCGGCCGCGCCCCGAGCTCCTCGGCGACCTGGGCGATCGCGGTATCGGCGACCTGGGCGACCTCGGCCTCGCTCAGCTGGGTCGGCAGGTACTCCTCGATGACATCTTCCTCGGCACGCTCGTTCGCGGCCAGTTCGCCACGCCCGTTCTGCTCGTAGATGACGGCGGCCTCGTTGCGCTTCTTGGCTTCCTTCTGCAGCAGCGCCACGACATCGGCGTCGGAGAGTTCGCGCGCCTGCTTCCCCGAGACCTCCGCGGTCTGGATCGCGGCCAGCAACATCCGCAGGGTGGACAGGCGCAGCGTGTCCTTGGCTTTCATCGCGGCGGTCATATCCGCGCGCAGCTGCGATTTCAGTTCCGACATGGGCTCACGGTAGCCCGTCGACCTCGCAACTCTCATCACATTTTCATCGAGGAAAGAAATTCCGACCATTTGTGCGGAAACACACGCGCCGTTCCGGGAGGGGGTCGCCTATGCTGGGCAAATGCCCGTTATCTCGACGTCCGCAGTCCGCCGCACGGTGTGGGGAGCGGCCGGGGCCGCCGTCGCAGGCATCGGCTACGCCACGCTGATCGAACGCAACGCGTTCGTGCTGCGTGAAGCGACCATGCCGGTGCTGGCGCCCGGGTCGCCCACGTTGCGCATTCTGCATATCAGCGACCTGCATATGATGCCGGGCCAGCAGCTCAAACAGCAGTGGCTGCGCGAACTCGATCGGCTCGAACCGGACCTGGTCGTGAATACCGGCGACAATCTTTCGCACCCGAAGGCGGTGCCCGCCGTGGTGCAATCCCTCGGTGCGCTGCTGGCTCGTCCCGGCCTGTTCGTGTTCGGTTCCAACGACTATTTCGCGCCGGTGCCGAAGAATCCGCTGAAGTATTTCGACAAGGATCATCGCCGCGTCCTGGGCGACCCGCTGCCCTGGCAGGATCTGCGCGCGGCGTTCACCGAACGCGGCTGGCTGGACCTGACCCACACCCGGCGCGACCTCGAGGTGGCCGGTATCCGCATCGCCAGCGCGGGCGTCGACGACCCGCACCTGCAGCGCGACCGCTACGACACCGTCGCCGGTGCGCCGAACCAGTTGGCGCAGTTGAGCATCGGTGTCACCCACTCGCCGGAACCGCGCGTGCTCGACCGGTTCGCCGAGGACGGTTACGACCTGGTGCTGGCCGGGCACACGCACGGCGGTCAGCTGGTGGTTCCCGGTTACGGCGCGCTGGTCACCAACTGCGGGATCGACAAGTCGCGGGTCAAGGGCGCCTCGCAGTGGGGTGCGCACACGCAGCTGCATGTGTCGGCGGGTATCGGCACCTCACCGTGGGCGCCGTACCGTTTCTGCTGCCGTCCCGAGGCCACGCTGCTGACGCTGGTCGGCGCGCCGCCGAAGCGTCCGTCCGCCGACTCCGACCACGGCCTGTCCACATCGGAGGCGGTCGCCCGCTAGGGTTGCGGCCCGAACGACAGATCTTGTCATTAGGGGAACAACCGTGAGCAGTGGATCCGACGACAGGCGCAACGACCCGACCGTGTTCGGCGGACCCGGTGCACCGCAGCAGCAACCCGACCCGCGCCGGCCGGACGCGAGTACGCCCGCACCCGGCACGCCCGACGCGACGGCAGTCTGGACACCCGGCAGCACCGGCCTGCCCCCAACCCTGCGCTGGGACGGCTCGGGCCCACCCCCCGGCCTGCCCGACCCGACACCATGGACCCCCGCGGGCCCACAGGACTGGCAGGGCGGCCCGGCCCAGCCCGGGGCCAACCCACCTGCCGGACAACAGGGTTCGCCCTGGCCCGCCGCGGACGCGACTCAGGTGGCACCATGGTCCGGGGGCTCGGCCGGACAACCCGGCGCACCTTCACCGGGCGCCAATCCACCTGCCGGACAACCAGGCACGCCATGGCCCGCAGCCGACGCAACCCAGGTCGCGCCATGGTCCGGACCGCCCGCCGGACAACCCGGCGCACCCTCACCGGGCGCCAATCCACCTGCCGGACAACCGGGTTCGCCCTGGCCCGCCGCAGACGCAACCCAGGTCGCGCCATGGTCCGGGGGCCCCACCGGACAACCCGGCACACCCCCGCCGGGCACCAATCCACCTGCCGGACAACCGGTTTCGCCATGGCCCGCAGCGGACCAGACGCAGATCGCGCCGTGGTCCGGGACGAACACTCCGCCCGGGCAAGCCGGTTCGCCGCAGGGTAGTGCCGACGCGACCCAGCTTCGTGGCCCGGCCGCGCCGCAGCAGCAGTGGGGTGCGTCACCGGGTGGTCAGCAGTGGAATCCCGCTGCGGGGCAGCCGAATCCGCAGCAGCAGTGGGGCCAGGGCGCGTCCGCGTGGCAGCCGCCGCCGCAGCAGTACGGTGAGGTTCCGCCGC
This sequence comes from Nocardia sp. NPDC059177, assembly GCF_042755165.1. Lineage (NCBI taxonomy): Bacteria > Bacillati > Actinomycetota > Actinomycetes > Mycobacteriales > Nocardiaceae > Nocardia > Nocardia sp. NPDC059177. The sequence goes on from NZ_JBHZBX010000037.1 coordinate 18,034, forward strand.
TGGAGCAGTACGGCGCCCAGCCCTACGGGCAGCCCGGCTACGGCCAGCCGGTGCCGCCGAAATCCAGTGGCAAGACAGTGCTGTGGGCGGTGCTGGGGGTGGCGGCGCTGGTCATCGCCGGTGGCACGGTCACCGCGGTGGCCCTGAGCGGCGGCGACTCGACCGACACCAACGCCGACTCCGGCGCCACCCCTTCGATGGTCAGCGCGCTCACGACCTCCGCCGCACCGTCGACGACCAGCAAGCCCAAGCCGACGACAACCACCACCAAGCCGACCGGCGCGGCGGCGGGGCAGCAGCCGCTCATCGAGGGCTACCAGGTCGTCGCCTCCCCCGACCGCGGCGCCGCCTACGACGTGCCGCCGAGCTGGAAGGTCGCCACCGAGTCGACCATCGGCGGGTTCGGCGAGCCGCCGGGCGAGTCCGTCATCGGCAAGGGCTACGCCTCCGACGGCCGTGATTACTGCCCCGGCTCCACCCGCACCGTCTCCCTGCTCACCGGCTCCGACCTGTCCGACCACGCCGCGGCAGGCGCCGAACTCGGAAGGAAGACCGCGCCGCTGGCCTACAACGGCTCCACCGGCACCCCGGGCCCCGCCGAGCCACTGACGTCGATGGACGGCCGGACCCAGGGCATGTTCACCGAGACCACCGGCACCGTCCCCAACCCCAAGGCCGGCTGCGCGAGCACCTACTCCATCTACACCTACGCCTTCAAGGGCAGCCGCGACGGCAGCTTCGTCATGGTCATGGTCGCCGACACCGGCGTCCCCGACGCCATCGACGCCGCCACCGCCAAGCGCATCTTCAGCTCCATCCGCGCCCTCTAGCCCCGTACCTGACCAGCCAATTTAACGTTTCCGTCCACCGCGTTGTAAGCTACTTCAGGTTCGCCTCACGGGGTGTGGCGCAGCTTGGTAGCGCGCTTCGTTCGGGACGAAGAGGTCGCAGGTTCAAATCCTGTCACCCCGACGTGTTGGTTGAGACACAGAGGAGCCCCTGATCAGTTCACTGGTCAGGGGCTCCTCGTATTTCCGGGCTCAAACGCCGTCGCTGCGGGGGGAGTGGCTCTCGCTGAAAGTGCGGTCGACCAGGGGTTCCTCGTATGTCACGTCCCGATCGAGCGGGTTCGGCCAGTAGATGGTGATGGCGATGATCGCGATCAGGGCCAGGACGAGTAGCGCGATGGCGGAAGTGGTCATGGGTTGCCCTCCTCGCTTCCGAATCCTGCCCAGCGGGTGTATCGGCTGAGGTTCCCTGCATGTTCGGGCTGTGTTGAGAAGTGCTCTCCGGAGAGCCTGCGCCGTGGTGAGGCGGTGCGCCAACGCTGACGACCGGGCCGCTCACCCCTCGTCGGACCGGCCCGGTCGGCGTACTCATCGACATACGGAACATCCCTGGCCCAGTCCGTCGGCGTGGTTACCGTCGGCAGTGCGTCTTCAGCGTCTGGAAGAGCCACCTTCTGGTCTGCACCGCCGGGCCCGACCGTTCACCCCTCGAGACCGGTCGGACCCGGGTGTGTTCCGGTGTCTGAAAACAGAATGCGACGGTGGTCTCTAGAGGTTCTTAAGAACAACTTGTCGGCACGCGCCCGATCTCGAGCGATGATGGAACTACCGACAAGAGGGAGAACGACGATGGACACGATGATCGTCTGGTTGCTGGCGAGCCTGCTCTATTGGTTCAGCAACTTCTGAGCCCGACACCCTTCGAGGCAGGGCCGCTCCCGAGCGGACCTGCCTCACGCTTGTCCAGGTAGCGGGCGTCACATCCGGGCGCCGGAATTATTCGCCGGGCACCCTCGTTGAACCCCCTGTCGGCGTCCGAACAGCCCCGGGCCTCACCCCATCTGTCGCTTCGAGCGACCACTCGCCGAGAGGCGCTTGTGGGGCGTCGACACCCACTCCGAACGCCGCCAGGTCACCCTCATCGACCTGGCGGCGTTTGCTGTGTCCGGGTCGCGCGAACACCGCCGGTGCTCGAGGATTGGGGTATGAGCGGTGGGCGGTTGCGGCGGGGGTTGGGGCTCGGGGATTCGGTGGTTGTCGGGTTGGGGGCGATGGTGGGGGCCGGGGTGTTCGTGGCGGTGGGGGCCGCGGCGGGGGTGGCTGGGTCGTGGTTGCTGGTGGCGTTGGGGATCGCGGCGGTGATCGCGTACTGCAATGCGATGTCGTCGGCGCGGTTGGCGGCGGTGTATCCGGTGTCGGGTGGGACGTATGTGTACGGGCGGGAACGGTTGGGGGCGTTCTGGGGGTATCTGGCGGGGTGGGGGTTCGTGGTGGGGAAGACGGCCTCGTGTGCGGCGATGGCGTTGACGGTGGGGAGTTACGCGTGGCCGGAGCGGGCGCAGGTGGTGGCGGTGGGGGTCGTGGTGGTGGTGACGGGGGTCAATTGTGTGGGGGTGCAGAAGTCGGCGCTGGTGAGCCGGGTGATCGTGGGGGTGGTGCTGGCGGTGCTGGCGGCGGTCGTCGTGGTGGGGATCGGTGGGGATCATGCGGGGGCGGCGGTGCTGGTGCGGGAGGTCGGGCTGTACGGGGTGTTGCAGGCGGCGGGGTTGTTGTTCTTCGCGTTCGCGGGCTACGCGCGGATCGCCACCTTGGGTGAGGAAGTGCGCGAACCGGAGCGGACGATTCCGCGGGCGATCATGCTGGCGTTGGGGATCGCGCTGGTGGTGTACGCGCTGGTCGCGGTGGCGGCGCTGCTCACCTTGGGGTCGGGTGGCCTCGCGGCGGCGCAGGATCCGCTCGCGCGCGTGGTGGCGGTGGCGGGTGCCGGGTGGTTGGCGCCGGTGGTGCGGGTGGGTGCGGTGGTGGCCGCGGCCGGGGCGCTGATGGCGTTGCTGCTGGGGGTCTCGCGGACCGCGCTGGCCATGGCGCGCGACGGTCATCTGCCGCGCGCTCTGGCCACGGTGCATCCGCGGTTCGCGGTGCCCCAGCACGCGGAACTCGCGGTCGGCGTCGTTGTCGCGGTGCTGGTGGCGACGGTGGATCTGCGCGCGGCGATCGGGTTCTCCTCGTTCGCGGTGCTCACCTACTATCTGATCGCCAATCTGTCGGCGGCCACGCTCACCGCGGCCGAGGGCCGGCCTGCGCGCTGGATTCCGGTCGCCGGGGCGGTGGGCTGTGTGGTGGTCGGGTTCTCGTTGCCGCTCGGGTCGGTGCTCGCCGGGCTCGCGGTGCTCGGCGTCGGGGCGGCGGTGTACCGGATTCGGGGATGACGCGGCCCCGCTTTACGGGTTACGGCAGGTAGCGGGGTCTACGCTCGCCCGCATGGGGCAGCGCAGGGGATTTCTCGTGGGAACAGTCGTGTCGGTGGTGGCCTCGGCGAGTCTGCTCGCCACCCCCGCGATGGCCGCCCCCAGCGCACCGAAGACCTGTGCGGTGACCTCCGAGCGTGAACTCGAACGCGCGCGACCCGAACAGGTCGGGCTGGACCAGGGCAAGCTCGATCAGGCGTTGCAGTTCGCGGCCACCCGCAACCGCCTCAATGTCCAAGTGTTCCGGCACAACTGCCTGGTCGGCGAGGGTCTGCGCAACCACGAGACCGGCAATGTGGCGTGGAACATCTGGAGCGTCACCAAATCGGTGGTGTCGCTGCTCGCCGGAATCGCCGCCGACCAGGGCGCACTCGACATCTCCGCACCGATCGACCGCTACCTCCCGCCGGGCCTCGGCGATGCCGAGCATCGGTCGATCACCGTGGAGAACCTGCTCACCGAGACCTCCGGCATGAAGGTCGGGGTGCTCACCGAGGGCATCACCGCGGTGATCCCGGTCGACCCGAACTCCGCGGTCCAGGCGCTGGCAGTGGACCTGATCAACCCGCCCGGCACCACATTCAGCTACAGCCAGCGCAATGTCGACCTGCTGTCGTATGTGATCGAACTGGCCGTGGGTGAACCGTTGCAGGACTTCGCGCAACGGGAACTGTTCGACCCGCTCGGCATCGCCCGCAGCGACTACTACTGGGCGCGCGACCGTTCCGGCCACACCTACGGGTACGCGCATCTGATGCTGCCGCCCAACAACCTCGCCAAGATCGGCCTGCTGGTCGCCAACGACGGCCGATGGGGCGCCACCCGGGTGATCTCCGCGGACTACCTGCGCAAAGCCCGCACTCCGTCGGCGGCGAACCACTGCTACGGCTACCTGTTCTGGATCGGCCCCGGCTGCGCCGAGTCGCCCGCCTTCCTGCCGCCGGACACCTTCTTCATGTCCGGCCTCGCGCTGCAGAACGTCTTCTTCATCCCGAGCCTGGATCTGACGGTGATGTGGACCGGCACCTTCGGCAACCAGTCCGCCTACGGCGCGAGCGGAGTGATCGCACACCCCGAGGAGCTGCCGCACGAGTTCTTCCGCCGCCTCTTCGCCGCCTTCACCGATACCCCGGTGCCGGCGGCCGAACCGTATGTCGAGCCGCCGCTCGAATTCGACGCGGCCAAACTCATCGATTCCGAGATCCTGCTCGCGGTCTTCGGCGTCGGCCCCCTCGCCTACCCTGGCTGCACCGTGTTCGCCTGCCTGAATCAGCCACTGGCCACGCCGTTTTCGAGTATTCCGCCGGGCTGCGCGGTGCTGGTCTGCGTCGGCAACGATCCGCGCACCCCGGGCATTCGCTGACGACGAACGGGCCGGCCCACCAGAAGTGGACCGGCCCGTTCGGCCGAAATCAGCGGTTGTTCAGCAGCACTTCCGCGATCTGAATGGTGTTGAGCGCGGCGCCCTTACGCAGGTTGTCGCCGGAGATGAACAGCGCGAGGCCACGACCGCTCGGGACGCCCGGATCCTGGCGGATACGGCCGACCAGCGACTCGTCCTGGCCTGCGGCGGCCAACGGGGTCGGCACATCGACCAGGCGCACACCCGGTGCCTTGCCCAGCAGCTCGCGCGCCTGCTCGACCGAGATCGGTTCGGCGAACTCGGCATTGATCGACAGCGAATGACCGGTGAAGACCGGCACGCGCACACAGGTGCCGCTGACCAGTAGGTCGGGCAGACCGAGAATCTTGCGGCTCTCGTTGCGCAGCTTCTGGTCCTCGTCGGTCTCGAACGAGCCGTCGTCGACGAGCGAACCAGCGAGCGGGATCACGTCGAAAGCGATCGGCGCGACGTACTTGTTCGGCGCCGGGAAATCCACAGCGCTGCCGTCGTGCACCAGCTTTTCGGCGTCGGCGGCGACCGCGCGGATCTGCGAGGCGAGCTCCTCGACACCGGCCAGCCCGGAACCGGAGACGGCCTGGTAGGACGACACGATCAGACGCTGCAAACCGGCCACGTCGTGGAGCGGCTTGAGCACCGGCATCGCGGCCATGGTGGTGCAGTTCGGGTTCGCGATGATGCCCTTGGGCAGGTTGCGGGTGGCCTCGGGGTTGACCTCCGAGACGACCAGCGGCACCTCGGGATCCTTGCGCCAGGCCGAGGAGTTGTCGATGACGGTCACGCCGGCCGCCGCGAAACGCGGGGCCTGCACGCGCGACATGGTGGCACCGGCCGAGAACAGCGCGATGTCGAGCCCCGACGGATCGGCGGTCTCGGTGTCCTCGACGACGATCTCGCCGCCGCGCCACGGCAGCGTCTTACCGGCCGAACGCGCCGAGGCGAAGAAACGCACCTCGTCGGCCGGGAAGTCGCGCTCCTCGAGCAGCTTGCGCATGACAGCGCCGACCTGACCGGTCGCGCCGACGACGCCTACACGTACACCCATTGCTTAACGCCCCGTTCCGCCGTGGACGACGGCGGCCTCTTCGCCGCCGAGATCGAAGGCCTTGTGCAGCACCTGCACGGCCTCGTCGAGTTCGGTGTCGCGCACCAGCACCGAGATCCGGATCTCCGAGGTGGAGATCAGGTCGATGTTGACGCCCGCGTTGGCCAGCGCCTCACAGAAGGTGGCGGTGACGCCCGGATGCGACTTCATGCCCGCGCCGACCAGGGAGACCTTGCCGATGTGGTCGTCGTAGAGGACCTGTGCGAAGCCGATCTCGTCCTGGCGCTTGGTCAGCATCTCGACCGCGCGGGCGCCGTCGGTCTTGGGCAGGGTGAAGGTGATGTCGGTCTTGCCGGTGTCGACCTTGGAGATGTTCTGCAGCACCATGTCGATATTGATCTCGGCGTCGGCGACCGCGCGGAACACCTTGGCCGCGTAGCCCGGCTCGTCCGGCAGGGCGACGACGGTCACCTTGGCCTCGCTGCGGTCGTGCGCGACGCCGGTCAGGATTGCCTGCTCCACGGGAATGTCCTCCATCGATCCGAAAACAGTGGTGCCGATCTTGTCGGTGTAGGACGACCGAACATGAACGGGAACGTTGTAGCGGCGCGCGTACTCCACGCAGCGCAGCATGAGCACCTTCGAGCCACAGGCGGCCATCTCGAGCATCTCCTCGTAGGAGATGTTGTCGAGCTTCTGCGCGTCGCCGACGATGCGCGGGTCGGCGCTGAAGATGCCGTCGACGTCGGTGTAGATCTCGCAGACATCGGCTTTGAGCGCGGCAGCCAGGGCGACGGCGGTGGTGTCGGACCCGCCGCGGCCCAGCGTGGTGACGTCCTTGCTGTCCTGGCTGACGCCCTGGAACCCGGCGACCAGCACGATCTGCCCCTCGTCCAGTGCTTCCTGCAGCCGGCCAGGGGTGACGTCGATGATCTTGGCGTTGCCGTGCGCGCCGGTGGTGATGACACCGGCCTGCGAACCGGTGAACGAGCGCGCCTCGGCGCCGAGCGAGTGAATCGCCATGGCCACCAGCGCGTTCGAGATGCGCTCACCGGAGGTCAGCAGCATGTCCATTTCGCGCGCGGGCGGGGCGGGGGCCACCTGTTCGGCGAGGTCGAGCAGCTCGTCGGTGGTGTCGCCCATGGCCGAGCAGACCACGACGACGTCGTGGCCCTGCTTCTTGGTCTCCACGATCCGTTCAGCGACGCGCCGGATCCGCTCGGCGGTGGCCACCGAGGATCCTCCGTACTTCTGAACAACGAGAGCCACGGCAATGGTCCTTCACGATCGGGAATCGAGCTGCTATCAGCGACCAAGAGTACCGGCCGCCGTCCACCGGATTCGCCGCTACCTACCCCGCCTGTGGAAAACGACACAGGCTTGTCACCTGTGGCTGACCACCGGATTCAGGCCCGGTCGAACCAGGTGACCTGCGCCCCGTTGTCGAATTCCTTGCGCCGCACCGCCGTGAAAGATGTCGGTTTGAAGACACTGGTGAACGCCGCGATGCCGTCGCCGGCCACGACCGGGTAGCTCTTGATGATCAGCTGGTCGATTTCGTCGATGAGCTGGGCCGCGAGGTTGCCACCACCGCACAGGTAGATGTCGAGCCCGTCCTGGCGCTTGAGTTCGCGCACCAGTTCGACCGGGTCGCCGGCGACGATCTCGACATTCGGATCGTCGACCGGGGCGAGCGTCGAGGAGAAGACGTACTGCTTCATATGGGCGAACGGGCTCAGGATGCCCGCGTCGTAGGCGGGCGCGTAGGTGCCGCGGCCCATGAGGATGGTGTCCCAGTTCTTGTTCGGCGTATCGACATCCATGCCGATGCTCGCGCGGACATGGGTCGGGATGGCTTCGGGGAATTCGGCTCCCAGTTCCGCCGCGTAGGTGTCGGTGACCGGGTAGAAATCGGCCTCGCCGCCGGGGCCCGCGATGTAGCCGTCGATCGAGACGCCGATGTAGTAGACAAGCTTTCGCATGGGTACCGCCTAAGTTGTTGTACTCTGAATGAAGTGGTTTCAACGTAGTACTACGAATGGAGTGGTGTCAAGTGCGGACCAATCCCGAACGACGTCAAGCCCTGTTGGACGCGGCCATCGAGGTGCTGGCCGCCGAGGGCGCGCGCGGACTGACCTTCCGCGCGGTGGACAAACAGGCAGGCGTACCGGCAGGCACAGCCTCGAACTATTTCGCCAATCGCGACGAGTTGCTGACCCAGGCCGGCATCCGCTTCTACGAGGTCATCCAGCCGACCGAGGAGACGATGGCGCTGGTCAGCAACGGACCCAAGACCAAGGAACACATCACCACACTGATGAAAGAGGTGGTCGGGCGGCTGGAATCGCATCGCACCGCCTACCTGGCGCTGCTCGAGCTGCGCCTGGAGGCGACCCGGCGACCGGAACTGCGCGCGGTCCTCACCGAGCGGGTGCGCGCCGATCTCGATTTCAACGTGCGCAACCATCTGGCATCGGAGATGCCGGGGGATGCCGACTCGGTGCTGCTGCTCTATCTGGCGCTGAACTGGCTCATTGTCGAACATCTCACATTGCCCGGGATCTTCGACGAGCGACAGAGCCTGGCACTGATAAAAACCGCCGTGGAGCGGGCGATACCCAGCTGACCCGGTCATTTGTCCAGACCATAGACGTGTTGACGATCACTGGTACACCTGTGCACAATCGGGCGCGAAAGCAGCGGGGGTTCGGAGGACAGACACAAGATGCGCTCGAAGATCGACATCCGCTTCACCGTTGACGCTGACATCGACCAGGTCATGGACGCGCTCCTAGCCGTGGATCAGATGGCGGAATGGTCGACCTCCTACAGCGATGTCCGCGTCGGGCCCCGCGACGCCGACGGCAGGCCGCGGCGCGTCTTCGTCACCGCCCACTTCATGGGCAACTCCGACTCCCAGGTCCTCGAGTACAGCTGGGAACCACACCGGGTCACCTGGGATGTGGCCGACAGCAGCCGCGGCTCCAAGGGCCACGGCTGGTTCGACCTGCTCGACAGCCCCGACGGCGGCACCGAAGTCGACTATCACGTCGAGTTGCAGCTACCGCTGCCGATTCCGGGCATCCTGTTCAACCGGACCCTGCGCAAGGTGCACGACGAAGCCGTCAACAACTTCATCGACTTCGCCGAACGCTTCCCCGAGAACCAGGGCTTCGCCGTCGGCTGAGCCACCACCCGCGCATTCCGCGCGGTCACCGGTCATCGGTGCGACGACGAGCGTCATGATCGGTACACGACGGACCCGGTTCCGGCCGGTCACCGAGGGCGCCTCGGTGACCCAGCTCGAACTGTTCTTCGACCTGGTGATCGTGTTCGCCTTCACCATGGTCACCGACCTGGCCGCGCACGAGACCACCGCCGCGAACGCGCTGCGCGCGGTGCTGGTGCTGGCGCTGATGTGGTGGCTGTGGATCGCCTACTCCTGGCTGGGCAATGTCGTGCGCGCCGACGAGGGCCTGGCCAGGATCGGCATGTTCGTCGCCATGGGCGGCGCGTTCCTGGCCGCGCTCACCATTCCCGAGGCGTTCCACGATCTGCCGGGCGGCTGGTTCGGGCCGCTGGTGTTCGCCATCGCCTACCTGATCGTGCGGCTGGTGCACGTGGCGATCTTCTGGATGATCAGCGCCGAGGATTCCCAGCTGCGCGGACAGCTGCTGCGCTGGGCGTTCGGCTCGATCACCGTCGGCACCGCGCTGCTGGTCATCGCGGCGATGACCGATGGTCTCGTCCAGATCGTGCTGTGGATCGCCGCCATCGCCGGTGACATGCTCTGGACCTGGGTCGCCGGCACCGACTGGCGGATCAACTCGGCCAAGCACTTCGCCGAGCGGTACGGGCTGATCGTCATCGTCGCGCTCGGCGAATCGATCGTCTCGATCGGCATCGGGGTGGCTGGGCTGCCGATCTCCTGGCCGATCGCACTGGGCTCGATGCTCGGGCTGGCGGTGTCGGGGCTGCTGTGGTGGCTGTATTTCGATGTGGCCGCGCTGTCCATCGAACACGCCTTCGCCCACGCCAAGGGCGCCCAGCAGATCAAGATCGCGCAGAACAGCTATACCTACGGGCATTTCCCGATGATCGTCGGCGTCATCGCGCTCTCGCTCGGGCTGAAGAAGGTGCTGTACTACGTCGGCGATTCCTCGCACCACACGCTGACCGACGCGCTCTACGGCATTCCGCTGGCCGCGCTGCTCGGCGGGCCCGCGCTGCTCGGCGGGCCCGCGCTGTTCCTGCTCGGTGTCGTCGTCGCGAAATACGCTGCGGCCAAGACCGTTTCGATCGGGCGCATCGTGGTCGCGGTCCTACTGTGCGCGCTGATCCCGGTCGCGGCGAACCTGCCCGCGCTGGCCTCGCTGGTCATCCTGTGCGCGCTGCTGGCCGGGCTGGTGATCTGGGAGACCGTGCGCTACGCACGCCCACGCGACGAGATCAGACACGCTTGATCTGGCCGAGGTGGTGGCGTACGCCGTGCTCGGTGGGGGTCGCGCCGCGGTGCGAGGGCGGCACCTTGACCCCGGCGCGCACCGCGTCGTTGATCTGGTCGAGGTTTTCGCGAAGCATGTCGGCGACGAGTTCGTCGGTGCGCGGGTCGTCGAGCAGCTGACGCAGCATGCGGTACACCGTGTCGGCGACGAGCCGGATGATGTCGTCGTGGAAGGGGACGTAGCGGAGTTTGCCGGTCTGCGGGTCGTTCTTGATCAGGTCGACGATCATCTGGTCGACCTCGGCGTGGTTCTCCTCCAGCGCCGCGGCGATGTTCTTGGTGTAGTGGCCGGTGCGCAGCACCTTGGAGACCTCGTCGAGGATCGCGATCGTCATCGGGCGCTTGATCACATCGACGATGGTGCCGACGAACCGGTTGACCAGCGTCGCGGTAACCCGCTCCCCCAGTGCCCGATCGGCGACACGGCCCAGCCGGATCAGGATCACCACGATCCGCAACAGCCGGAACCCGCGGAAGATCGGGCTGGTCACCGGGATCATGCCCAGGACCTCGTACCAGTAGACGAACGGGAAGCTCCACGGCCAGCCCGCCCGGCGCCAGCGCCACAGGAATTCGAGCAGGAAGATCCCGCAGATGGTCCAGTCGACGACGACGATCGCGTGATAGGTCGAGCCGGCGACCGGGAAGAAGGTGATCCACACGACCAGCACCACCGAGATGATCGCCAGGACCAGCATCACGATGTCGGTGCGCAGCGACGGGGTCTTGGATCGCACATCCGGCAGGGCCTCGACCCGCTCGATTCCCGGTGAGACCACCCGTGCTCCTGCTGGCTCGTGCGGCCGCGGCCGCGGTGTCGTGGCCTCGCGGCTCTGCCGTTGCCACGCTAATTGGTTCGCCGGGTCAGCCGCGCAGAATCGCCGCGATATTTCGTTCGGCCAGCGCGGTGATGGTCAGTGACGGGTTGACCGTCCCGGTGCTGCCGGGAATCGCCGCGCCGTCCATCACGTACAGGCCGGGATGACCGTGCACGCGACCGTAGCCGTCGGTGGCCTTGCCGAGCACCGCGCCACCCAGCGGATGCGCGGTGAACTGGGCGTTCGCGTCGTAGCCGAGCGCGCCGTACTCGGCGAGCGCGCCGGCCTTGTCGGCGATCCGGTGGTCGACCGCGCGGGCCGCGTCGACCACGGCGTTCTGGGCGGCACCCGACCAGTTCAGGCCGACACCGCCGGAGGCCGCGTGATAACCGAACCGGGAACGGGTCGAGTCCAGCACCATGCCGAGCGAAGCCAGCGCGCCGGTCTCGAACGGGATGCCGGGGATGTACCAGTTCTCCAGGGTCAGTGGGACCCCGGACTCGTCATAGATCCGGCTGGCGCTGGGCACACCTTGGCCTTGACCGGCGACCGCGCTCGCGCCGCGGGCCAGCACCACGTCGCCGTTGGTGCCGAAGCCGTCGCCGATGTGCTCGTTGAGGTTGGGCAGTGCGCCGGTGGCCTGGGCGCGGACCAGCAGCTCGGAGGTGCCCACCGAGCCGGCGCCGAGGAACAGCTTGTCGCAGGTCAGGGTGCGGGTGCCGAGGTGCTGTCCGGTCGGGGCCAGTTTCGTCACGGTGACCACGAACTTGCCGGAGCCGTCCTGGGCGATGCTGTCGACGCGATGGCCCGGGTACACCTGGGACTTGCCGGTGTCGGCGGCGTAGCGCAGATAGTTCTGGTTGAGGTCGAACTTGGCGCCGTTGGAGTTGCCCAGGTTGGAGCGGCCGACGGTCGCCGAGGGGCGCGAGTTGCCCGCCAGTTCGGCGCGCAGCACGTCCCAGGTGAAGACGGAGTCGTTGGGGATCGGCTGATAGCCGGCCGCGCGGACCTGGTCGTCCCAGGCGCGCGAATGCGTGAACGGCGCGGAGTTGTAGATGTCGGCGGGCATGGTGTCCAGCCGCAGCATCTGACGCACCCGCGGGTAGTAGACGCTCTCGAGCTCGCCGTAGTCGACGATGCCGCCGAAGACCTGATCGAAGAGCCTGCGCTCGGGCGCCACCATCGCGCCGGTGAACACCACCGAGCCGCCGCCGACCGCCGCCGCGCGCCAGACGTCGATGCCGGCGAACTCGGTGACGTCGAGGACGCCGCCGAACGAACCGAAGCTCATCGGCACCTTGGTGACGCCGGTGAAGCTGGTGCGATGCCAGAAGCCACGACCGTCGGGCAGGTCGTCGCCGGTGAAGATCTCCCGCCACGGATCGTTGGGCCAGCGCGAACCGCGTTCGAGCACGGTGGTGACGATCCCGGCCTCGGCCAGCCGCAGCGCGGTGACCGACGCACCGAAGCCCGAACCGATCACGATGGCGGGCGAATGCGCGGGCGCGTCCGGGAGCGGGGCGAAGATCTCCGGCACCCACGACTGGAACATCGCCTCACGTGGATCGGCCGATGCGCTCGGCAACGTCAGCGTCGTTCCCACGGCACCGGCGATCGTCGCCAACCCCGCCGCCTTGAAGAAGGCACGTCTGTGCACCAGGCCACCTCCCTCATCACGCAATGGCCGAGCGCAGAATACCGCGTAACAACCGAACTTCCCCCGCTAGCACGGACATTTGTACAACATCACCAAGCGGGGGTGCGGGCTTGTCCGTTCAGCTGGTCAGCAGGCGGATCACCGCGATCGTGCCCACCACCACGATCACCGCGCGCAGCACGTTCGGCGGCAGTTTGCGCCCGACGCGCGCGCCCAGCTGACCGCCGATGATCGAGCCGATCGCGATCAGCGCGACCGCCTGCCAGTTCACTTCGGCGATCACGATGAAGATGACCGCCGAGACCGCGTTGACGATCAGCGCGAGCACGTTCTTCACCGCGTTGAGCCGCTGGATGTCCTCGTGCACGAACACCCCGAGCAGCCCGAGCAGCAGCACACCCTGGGCGGCGCCGAAGTAGCCGCCGTAGATGCCGGTGAAATACACCGCGACCAGCAGGATCGGCCCGCCGTGCGCGGGTGCGGGCGCGCCTTCGCCGCGCTGCTTCTTGACCCAGGCCGCCAGCCGGGGCTGCACCACCACCAGGATCAGCGCCGCGATGATCAGCACCGGCACGATCGCCTTGAACGCTTCGGCGGGCAGCACCAGCAGCAGCACCGCGCCGGTGATGCCGCCCAGCAGCGAGGCGGTGCCCAGTTGCAGCAGACGCGAGCGCTGCCCGTCCAGTTCACGCCGGTAGCCGATGACCCCGCTCACCGAGCCGGGAACCAGGCCGATCGTGTTCGACACATTCGCCGTCACCGGGGGCAGACCGAAGGCGAGCAGAGTGGGGAAGGTGATCAGGGTGCCCGAGCCGACGATCGTATTGATGCCACCGGCCGCGACGCCGGCGACCAGCACCAGCAGTTGTTCCAACCAAGTCATGCGAGTTCCTTTGTGCCGTCTCGTCGGACGCATGGTCCGTACAAGCGTGCGTTTCGCCTGAAACCGTACCGCTCGCTCACTACCGGCCGGTTTCTCCAGGCCGCTTACCAGCCCGGCAGTGCACGCGGTATCCTCGAAGGATCATGCAGCGGGTACTTCTTCTCGGCCGCCGCGACGGGTCCTGATTCGGACCGGCTCCCGTCGCGGGGTTCCAACGCGCCGGTCGACCCGCTCCCACCTGGGAATCCACTCACATCCACGGAGAAACTTGCATGTCCTCGGCTGACGCATTCGTATCCGCTTCGCGCACCATCACGGCCCCCGGCAAACCCGCTCCGGCCGACCAGCCCGCCTGGAACAACCAGAAGAACTCCTCGATGCCGGCCTTCCGGTACCGGCCCTTCGCCGAAGAGGTCGAGCCCATCTCGGTGCCCGACCGCACCTGGCCCGACAAGATCATCGACCGTGCCCCCGCGTGGTGTGCCGTCGACTTGCGCGACGGCAACCAGGCGCTGATCGACCCGATGAGCCCCGCCCGCAAGCGCCGCATGTTCGACCTGCTGGTGCGGATGGGTTACAAGGAGATCGAGGTCGGCTTCCCGGCCGCGAGCCAGACCGATTTCGACTTCGTCCGCGAGATCATCGAGGACGGCGCCATCCCCGCCGACGTCACCATCCAGGTGCTCACCCAGTGCCGCCCCGAGCTGATCGAGCGCACCTTCGAGGCCTGCAACGGCGCCCCGAACGTGATCGTGCACTTCTACAACTCCACCTCGATCCTGCAGCGTCGCGTGGTGTTCCGCGCCGAGCGCGACGCGGTGAAGAAGATCGCCACCGACGCGGCCGCGCTGTGCCTGGAGATCGAGAAGAACTACCCCGACACCGAGTGGCGCTACGAGTACAGCCCCGAGTCCTACACCGGTACCGAGCTGGACTACGCCCGTGAGGTCTGCGACGCGGTCTCGGCGATCATCGCGCCGACGCCCGAGAAGCCGCTGATCATCAACCTGCCCGCGACCGTCGAGATGGCGACCCCGAACGTCTACGCCGACTCGATCGAGTGGATGCACCGCAACCTGGCCCGCCGCGATGCGATCGTGCTGTCGCTGCACCCGCACAACGACCGCGGCACCGCCGTGGCCGCCGCCGAACTGGGTTACCAGGCCGGCGCCGACCGCATCGAGGGCTGCCTGTTCGGCAACGGCGAGCGCACCGGCAATGTCTGCCTGGTGACCCTGGGCATGAACATGTTCTCCCGCGGCATCGACCCGCAGATCAACTTCTCCGACATCGACGAGATCCGTCGCACGGTGGAGTACTGCAACCAGCTGGCCGTCGCCGAACGCCACCCCTACGGCGGCGACCTGGTCTACACCGCGTTCTCCGGCAGCCACCAGGACGCCATCAACAAGGGCCTGGACGCGATGAAAGCCACCGCCGACGCGCAGAACGCCGACGTGGCCGACATCGTCTGGGAGGTCCCGTACCTGCCGATCGACCCGAAGGACGTCGGCCGCACCTACGAGGCCGTCATCCGGGTGAACTCGCAGTCCGGCAAGGGCGGCGTCGCCTACATCATGAAGACCGATCACGGCCTGGTGCTGCCGCGCCGCCTGCAGATCGAGTTCTCACAGGCGATCCAGGCGATCACCGACGGTGAGGGCGGCGAGGTGACGCCCAAGGAGATGTGGGACGTCTTCGCCACCGAGTACCTGAACCCGATCCTGCCGCTGGAGCGGATCAAGCAGATCGTCACCGCCGCCGAGACCGACGGCGGCGTCGACTCGATCGTGGCGACCGTCATGGTCGACGGCGTCGAGCAGGAGATCACCGGCTCCGGCAACGGCCCGCTGGCCGCGTTCGTCGACGCCATCGCCAACGTCGGCTTCGACGTGCGCGTCCTGGACTACAGCGAGCACGCCATGTCCGCCGGCGACGACGCCCAAGCCGCCGCCTACGTCGAGGTAGCCATCGGCGACAAGGTCGTCTGGGGCGTAGGCATAGCCACCTCCATCACCACCGCCTCCCTCCGCGCCGTCGTCTCCGCCGTCAACCGAGCCGCCGCCGGTACCGCCTCCCCGAGTATTCAGCGGGCCGTCCGGTAGCTCGACCGTTGGCAGTCGGACTCACGCTCAGCGACTCGTGAGTCGGAGGTGCTGGGGGAGTTACCCATGTTCGTACGAGATCAGTGGGTAGCGTTGGTTGCACATCGCACAGCCCCCAGCCTCCCGCAATCCCCGCCACATCTCACCGCTTAGGTCCGCCACCTCCCGCACTCCCAGCCCCGCACATCCCGACCTCGAGGAGGGATCGCCGCGCAGCGGCGTCGCGGCCGGGTCGCCGGTTAGGCGCCGTTTCGTACGCGACGAAGGAGCAAGAAACGGCGCCTAACCGGCGGCCCACAGGGG
>NZ_JBHZBX010000038.1:0-31689 GCF_042755165.1 Nocardia sp. NPDC059177
GTGTGCAGGATGCCTTTGGGTTTTCCGGTGGTGCCGGAGGTGTAGAGGATGAAGAGGGGGTGTTCGGCGGGGAAGGGCTGGGCTTCGTGTTCAGGTGAAGCGACAGCGACGGTTTCGTCCCACCACAGGTCACGGACCTCGGTCCACGGCACCTCGAGACCGGTGCGGCGCACCACCAGGACGTGTTCGACACTCGTCGGATCGGTGCCGAGCGCTTCGTCGACGGCGTACTTGAGGGGAGCGGGCTTGCCGCGCCGCCACTGCCCGTCGGTGGTGATGATCAGGCGCGCTTCAGCGTCGTCCACGCGTTGCCGCAGCGCGCTCGGGGAGAATCCGGCGAACACCACCGAATGGGTGAGGCCGAGGCGCGCGCAGGCGAGCATCGACACGATCGCCTCGGGCACCATCGGCATGTAGATCGCCACCCGGTCACCGGCGACCAACCCGAGCGCGGTGAAAGTGTTCGCCGCACGGCACACTTCGTCGAGCAACTCGCGATAGGTGATCGCCCGCGAATCGCCCGGCTCGCCTTCCCAGTGGATGGCGACCTGGTCGCCGTGCCCGTCGATGACGTGGCGGTCGACGCAGTTGTAGGCCACATTGAGCTCGCCGTCGGCGAACCAGCGCGCGACGGGGGCGTCGGTCCAGTCCAGGACCTGGGTGAAGGGCTTGTGCCAGTGCAGCCGGTTCGCCTGCTCGGCCCAGAAGCCGTCGCGGTCGGTCTCACCCCGCTCGTAGAGCGCGGCATCGGCATTCGCCTGGGCGGCGAACTCCGCGTCGGGGGCGTAGCTGGTCACAAGAATTCTCCTTCGACGAACGGGGGGATACGGCCCGTGCCGGTGGCGGACCACCGGCACGGGCAAGGGGGTACTAGTGCGAGATCGCCTTCTCCGCACCGACACCGGTGAGCGAACGGACCTCCATCTCCGCGGCCTTGACCGGATCTTCCGGCTTACCGCGGCCACCGACCAGGGTGCCGACCACGCCGAGCGCGAACGCCAGCGGAATGGACACGATGCCGGGGTTCGACAGCGGGAACCAGTGGAAATCGACGCCCTTGATCATCGCGGTCTTGCTGCCCGACACCGCGGGCGAGAACACGATGAGCACGATGGTCGAGATCAGGCCGCCGTACATCGACCACAGCGCGCCGGTGGTGTTGAACCGCTTCCAGAACAGCGAGTACAGGATCGTCGGCAGGTTCGCCGCCGCCGCCACCGCGAACGCCAGCGCCACCAGGAACGCGATGTTCTGGCCGTTGGCCAGGATGCCGAGGCCGATCGCGAGCACCCCGATCACCACGGCGGTGATCCGCGAGACCCGCACCTGCTTGGCCTCCTCGACCTTGCCCTTCTTGATCACGCTGGCGTAGATGTCGTGGGCGAACGAGGCCGACGCGGTGATCGTCAGACCCGCCACCACCGCCAGGATCGTCGCGAACGCGACCGCGGAGATCACCCCGAGCAGGATCACGCCACCGAGCTCGAAGGCCAGCAGCGGCGCCGCCGAGTTCTGGCCACCGGCCGCGGCGAGGATCTTGTCCGGGCCGACGATGGCCGCCGCGCCGTACCCGAGCACCAGGGTGAACAGGTAGAACGCGCCGATCAAGCTGATCGCCCAGACCACCGAGCGCCGAGCCTCTTTCGCGGTCGGGACGGTGTAGAAGCGCATCAGCACGTGCGGCAGACCCGCGGTGCCCAGCACAAGCGCCAGACCCAGCGACAGGAAGTTCAGCTTGGAGGTGTCGCTGCCGCCGTACTGGGCGCCCGGCGCGAGCACGTCGCGGGCGGCGACCGCCTTGTTCGCCGACTCGCTCACCGATTCCTGTGCGGCGCCGAGGATGTCGGAGAAGTTGAAACCGAACTTGGCCAGCACCATCACCGTCATCAGCGCGGCGCCGGCGATGAGCAGCACCGCCTTGATGATCTGCACCCAGGTGGTGCCCTTCATGCCACCGATCAGGACGTAGACGATCATCAGCACGCCGACGATCGCGATCACCACCGACTGCCCGGTGCGCGAGGAGACGTCGAGCAGCAGCGCCACCAGACCGCCCGCGCCCGCCATCTGCGCCAGCAGATAGAACAGCGACACGGTGAGCGTGGTCAGCGCGGCCGCGGTGCGGACCGGGCCCTCCTTCAACCGGAAGCTGAGCACGTCGGCCATGGTGAATTTGCCGGTGTTGCGCAGCATCTCGGCCACCAGCAGCAGCGCGACCAGCCAGGCCACGAGGAAGCCGATCGAATACAGGAAGCCGTCGTAGCCGTAGACGGCGATCGCGCCCGCGATACCGAGGAAACTCGCCGCCGACAGGTAGTCACCGGCGATCGCGATGCCGTTCTGCGGGCCGGAGAAGCCACGACCGCCGGTGAAATAGTCGGCGGCACTGGCGTTGTTGCGGCTGGCCCGGATCACCACGACCATGGTGATCGCGACGAACAGCGCGAAGATGGCGATATTGGCGACGGGACTGCCCACCGTCGTATCCGCGGCGAGGATGTTCACGCGCGGGCTCCCTCGAGAGATTCGCGGATGGCCGCGGCACGCGGGTCCAGCTCACGATTGGCGAACCGGACATAGAGCCCGGTGATGAGGAACGTGGAGACGAACTGCCCGAGGCCGAGCAGCAAACCCACATTGATGTTGCCGAAGACCTTCGTCGCCATGAAGTCGTGCGCGTACGCGCCGAGCACGACATAGCTCAGGTACCAGATCAGGAACAGTGCCGTCATCGGGAACACGAAGCGGCGCAGCCGGTTCCGTAGATCCTGGAACTGGGGGCTCGCTTGTACTTCGAGCCATTCGTCGGCACTCGGTGTGCGCCGGTCGGGCGCTTCTTCGGTGTCGGTTTCGGTCATGGGCGGTGGTCCTAGCGTGAGGGGGGTCGTGCGTGAAATGACGGTAGGACGCCGACCACAGCGCCGTCTCGATGTGGCGTGGGTCACTCGGTGAAGGTGGGCGCTGGTGCGGTGAACGGTCGCTGTGGCGCGACGAACGGTCAGCGGCGCGGGCCGGTGCGCGGTTCCCGGTCGGCGCTCACACCCAGCCGCTCCGGGGCGTGCATGCGGACGAAAACGTCGGCGACGGTGCGCGGATCCTGCCGCTTGGTCGCCAGGCTCACCAGCACGGTCACCGCGAACGCCAACGGTACGCTCACCGCGCCCGGGTAGTCGACGACCGCGGCCGCCCAGCCGTCGGCCAGCGTGGGGGAGACCCCGCCCAGGACCGCGAGCACGGTCGCCCCGCCGGCCGTGACGCCACCGACGAACATCCCGCACGCCGTGCCCGCCGCGGTCAGCCCACGCCACCAGATGCCGAGCACCAGCAGCGGACACAGCGTGGAGGCAGCCACCGAGAAAGCCAGCGCGACCGTGCGGGACAGGTCGAGGGAGGCGACGGTGAGCGCCAGCGTCAGCGGGACCAGCCCGGCGACCAGCGCGGCCGCGCGGAAGTCGCGGATCCGCCCGCGCAGCACATCGGTGCCGAGCACCCCGGCCAAGCTCACCAGCAGCCCCGACGAGGTCGACAGGAAGGCCGCGATCGCCCCGGCGGCGGCCAGCGCGGCCACCAGCTGCCCGCCGAGCCCGCCGAGCACCGCGCCCGGCAGCAGCACCACGGCGGCGTCGGAAGCGCCGGTGATCAGCAGCTGTGGCACGTACAGCCGCGCGAACACCCCCAGCAGGATCGGGAACAGGTAGAACACGCCGACCAGCCCGATCACCGCCAGCGCCGTCCGCCGCGCCGACGGCCCGTCCCGATTGGTGTAGAAACGCACCAGGACATGTGGCAGACCCATGGTGCCGAGGAAGGTCGCCACGATCAGCGAGAACACCTGGTACTGCGGATGTTCGCCGCCGAAACCGCCGCCCGCCGCCACCCAGCTCGCCCCGTCGGCGGGCGCGCGGGCGACCACCGGTACCGCCGCGCCCGCGTCCAGGATCAGCTCGGTGCCCGCGGCGAGGGTGTGGTCGCCGGGGGTGAGCACGACGGGCCCGTCGGCGGTGCGGCCGTCCACCGTGCCGGTGATGGTGACCTGCTGCGCGATGTCGAGGTGCACCACGACATCGGTGGAGATGTCGACGGTGGTGCGCGCGTCCACCATCGGCGGGGCCGGGGTGCCGACCGGCGGTTCGTCGGCGAGGAAATGCAGCCCGAGCACCAGTGCGGGGACGGCCACCGCGGTCAGTTTCAGCCAGTACTGGAACGCCTGCACCAACGTCACCGAGCGCATCCCGCCGCCGATCACGTTCACCAGCACGATCACCCCGACCGCCACCGCGCCCACCCACGCGGGCACCCCGAGCAGGATGTGCAGCGTCAGTCCCGCACCCTGGAACTGCGGGATCAGATACACCGCGCAGACCACGACCACCAGCCCGGCGGCCATGCGCCGCAACCGGATCGAGCCCAGCCGGAATTCGGCGAAGTCCGGCACGGTGTAGGCGCCGGACCGGCGCAGGGGAGCGGCGACGAACATCAGCAGACTCAGATATCCGGCGGTGAACCCCACCGGGTACCAGAGCGCGTCGGCACCGTATTTGGCGATCAGCCCGGCGACGCCGAGAAAGGACGCGGCGGACAGGTATTCACCGGAGATCGCTGCGGCATTCCACCGCGACCCGACCGTGCGCGACGCGACCAGGAAATCGGAGGTGGTGCGCGACAGGCGAACTCCGTAGACGCCGATGGCGATGGTGGCCAGCGCGGCGAGCAGGACGGCGGCGACCGTGAGCGCGGGGGTCATCGCGCTGCTCGCCGATTCGGATGGGCCGCCCGGTAGGCGCGGATCAGGCTATCGGTGCTCGCCGGCGGACTGGCCGGCATGCAGGAGTTGGCCGGTGGCGGACCGGCTGGCACGCAGGCCGTGGTGCGCGGGCGTCGGTGGCACCCGGGGTGGCGGAGGCGCACGGCTCAGTCTCCGGCCAGCTCGAGGAAGTCGTCCTCGTTGCGTTGTGCCAGACGCACATACAGGCGGCCCACCGCGTACAACGCCGGGAAAGCGAGCACGCCCAGCACGATCCAGGGCAGCCGGATGCCGAAAACGGTCGTCGTGGCGATCGCGTCGATCCCGAACAGCACCGGTAGCGAGCCGAACACCGCGACCACCACCACACTCAGGCGCAGCGCCAATCCCAATTGCGCCCGGATCAGCCCGCCGATCAGCGCCGCCCCGAGATCGGTCTGCTCCACCACTTCGGTCCGCGTCCTGACCTGCCGCGCCCCCCGCCGCTGCGCCAGCACGACCCGTTCCCGCGCCGGCCGCTGCGGACCCGTCACCGCGGAGCCCGATACCGTCGAGCGGGCGCCGAACGCTGCCCGAGCGCACGCACCTGTCGTATGCCCCGGCGCGCCGGGCGATTGCCCGTCACCGTTGCGACCAATTCTGCCGCGGGCCGTGCACCAGCCGCTGTTTGAGTTCGCGCACCTGCCGCCTGCTCACCGGCAACTCCACCGCACCGGCCGCACCCTCGGCCCGCAGACACACCACTGTGCCCGTCCCGGCGCTGCGCAACCCGGTGACCAGCCGCAACGCCACCAGATACGACCGGTGCACCCGCAGGAATCCGGCGTCCTCCCAGCGCGATTCGAGGGCCGAGAGCGGAATCCGCACCAGATGCGACCCGGTCCCGGTGTGCAGCCGCGCGTAGTCCCCGTCGGCCTCGACCCAGGCCACATCGGCCCGGTTCACCAGCGTCGTCACCCCGCCGAGCTCCACCGGGATCACCTCGCTCGGATGCGCCGGTTCCGCCACCGCCACCGCGGGCGCCGCCGCCCGGGCCGCCATGATCCGCCGCACCGCCTCGGCCAGCCGCTCGGTCCGCAGGGGCTTGAGCAGATAGTCCACCGCCCCCAGATCGAACGCCGCCACCGCGTGATCATCGTGCGCGGTCACGAACACCACCGCGGGCGGCTCCGCGAACTCCGACAGAATCCCCGCCAGCTCCATCCCCGTCAGCCCCGGCATATCGATATCGAGAAACACCGCGTCGATCGGATGCGCCCGCAACAACCGCAACGCCGCCGTCGCCTCCCCGGCCCGATGGATCTGCCCGACCCCGCCCTGCGCGCTGAGCAGATACACCAATTCGTCGAGCGCGGGTTTCTCGTCATCGACGGCGAGCACCCGCAGCGCGGTCGAGGGTTCATTGGTGTTCCAGGTCACAACCTGTCCATCGTAACCGCGCGCGCCGCGCACGACGCTGCGAACCCCGTCCGGTGGCTCGACCGGCCAGTCAGGCGCGGATGCCGGGGCGGAACTTCGGCACGCGCATGCTGACTTTCGTGCCCGCGCCGGGGGCGGTTTCCACGACGAGGCCGTAGTCGTTGCCGAAGGCGGCGCGCAGGCGGTCGTCGACATTGGCCAGGCCCACGTGGGCGGCCTCGCCGGTGCGGGCGGGGCCGGTATCGGTGTCGACAGCGTCGAGGGCCCCGGAGCGCAGCAGGTCGGGGTCCATGCCGATGCCGTCGTCCTCGACGCTGATCAGGCAGTCGGTGCCCGCGTCGATGGCGACGATGCCGATCTGACCGCCGCGCCCGCCACCGGCCAGGCCGTGGCGGACCGCGTTCTCGACGAGGGGTTGCAGGGCGAGGAAGGGCAGCACGACGCCGAGGACTTCGGGGGCGATGCGCAGGCGCACGTCCAGCGCGTCACCGAAGCGGGCCTGTTCGAGGGCGAGATAGCGTTCGATATTGCGCAATTCGTCGGCCAGTACGGTGAATTCGCCTGCGGCACGGAAGGAGTACCGGGTGAAGTCGGCGAATTCGAGGATCAGTTCACGGGCCCGATCCGGATCGGTGCGCACGAACGAGGCGATCGTATTGAGCGCGTTGTAGATGAAATGCGGGCTGATCTGCGCGCGCAGCGCCCGCAATTCGGCCCGGTCCACCCGGGCCCGCGAGGCATCCAGCTCCGCCAGTTCCAGTTGCCCGCAGGCATAGCGCGCCACCTCACCGGCCGCCCCGAGCATGCCCGGCCCGGGCTTGCCCGCTGTCACCATCCCGAGCGCCCCCACCGCCGCACCCGTGACGATCAGCAATGGCTGGGCGATCAAGCAGTGCTCGTCACCGGTGATCAGCACCGCCCGCTCGTCCGCGATCGCCCGCCGCGCCGCGTCCTCGAACACCTCGAGCATCGCCGTCGCAGGCCCGTCCCAGGCCAGCACCCGCGCCTCCGCATCCGCCACCCCCAACGCCTCGGCCCCCGCCAGCGCTCGCAGATGCGGCGCCGCCGCCTCCGCCGACCCTTCGGTCAACCCCCGCCGCAGTGGCACCGCCGCCAGCGACGCGGTATGCAACGCCTGATGCACCGCCCGCTGCGCCGGCGTGGTCACCACCCGCTGAGTCCGCCGCCAGATCACCAGCGCGATCACCAGCACAGCGACCAACCCGGCGCCGACCAGTACGACGGTGGTCATGGCGACAGCCGATCATCTGCTCGAATCAGGCCGACTTCTTCGATCGTTCGGTCTGCGGCAGCGCGAGCTCGCGGCCGAGAATTTTCTCGGCCTGCTCACGCAGCTTCTCGGCTTGTTCCGGGCTCGGCGTCGCGCGGATAGGCCGCATCGTTTCATCGGTCAGTGCGCTCACTGCTCCTCCTGAACCACGATCGCCTCGATGCGCCACATACTACGCCGATCATCTATCGCGGTATTCACGACGAGGAACATCCGCATGTCGATGACCAGGACTTCTTTCTCATCCTGGACTTCTGCCAGTTCGGCCAAGCGCAACGCCGGCGTTCCCTCCGGGACGAGTAGTTCGAGAATCACCGGCTGAACATGTCGTCTCGACTTCGGTGGAAACTCGCTGCCGCTGGTCGACAGAAAACCGAGCTCGGTGAAATAGTCGCCGATGACCGCTGCCAGCGACGCATGGTCGTCGGTGTCGATGCCGAGCACCGACGCATCGACTTCCCGGGTGACCCGCACGGTTTGCGGCAACGGGTAGCGCTGAAGGCCCGATCGAATACTGGCGATGTGGTGTGCGAGCCCGGCTGTCATCGGAGTAAGGCCACGCAGGGCAGAGATGATCCGTTCGTAGCCGTTGAGTGCGTACGATTCGATCGCCTCGCGTTCGGCCGCCGTCAACCGGTTGGTCGTTTGACCAGCTAGGACGCGTTCCGCGAACAGGAACCCGTCGAACTGGCTCGTGCCACCCCCTCGATCGTTCATCGTGGCGAACATACGTGAGATAGACGACGTTCTTGATTCGGTGCGGTGCGTTGTGCCCGAGACTTGCCGGTGATGTTCGACACGACACGCTGGAGCACGGCGAGGCGAGCGGTGGGGCCGACGCGTGGCTGGCGGAACCTGTCGTACCCCCGTGCCTAGAATGCTGGGGCCAACCCCCGTCGACACCATGGGAGGAAGGACCGTCTTGGCTCCGTCCGGATCGTTCGTTCACCTGCACAACCACACCGAGTACTCCATGCTCGATGGTGCGGCGAAGATTTCGCCGCTGTTCGCGGAGGCGGAGCGGTTGGGGATGACCGCTGTCGGCATGACCGACCACGGCAACATGTACGGAGCCAGCGAGTTCTACAACAGCGCGAAGAAGGCCGGGATCAAGCCGATCATCGGTATCGAGGCCTATATCGCGCCGGAGTCGCGGTTCAACACCAAACGTGTGCAGTGGGGTGATCCCGGTCAGAAGAGCGATGACGTCTCCGGTTCCGGTGCCTACACGCATATGACGATGGTCGCCGAGAACGCGACGGGTCTGCGGAACCTGTTCAAGCTGTCGAGTCTGGCCTCGATCGAGGGTCAGCTGGGCAAGTGGGCGCGCATGGACGAAGAGATCATCGCCCAGCACGCCGAGGGCATCATCGCCACGACCGGCTGCCCGTCCGGTGAGGTGCAGACCCGACTGCGCCTCGGTCACGAACGCGAGGCCCTGGAAGCCGCGGCGAAGTGGCAGGAGATCTTCGGTAAGGAGAACTTCTTCCTGGAGGTGATGGACCACGGGCTGTCCATCGAGCGCCGGGTCCGTGAGGGTCTGATCAATGTCAGCCGCCAGCTCGAGATCCCGCCGATCGCGACCAACGACTGTCATTACGTCACCAAGGACCAGTCGACCAATCACGAAGCGCTGCTGTGCATCCAGACCGGTAAGACGCTGTCGGACCCGACCCGTTTCAAGTTCGACGGTGACGGCTACTACCTGAAGTCGGCGGCGGAGATGCGTGCCATCTGGGACGCCGAAGTCCCCGGCGCCTGCGACAACACCGAGCGAATCGGTGAACGCGTGCAGTCCTACGACGATGTGTGGGAACACCGTGACCGGATGCCGATCTTCCCGGTGCCCGAGGGCCACACCCAGGCCAGCTGGCTGCGCAAGGAAGTCCTCGACGGTCTGGACCGCCGCTTCCCCGACGGCCCGCCGCAGGACTATCTGGCCCGTGCCGATTACGAGCTCGGTGTCATCTGCGAGATGGGTTTCCCCGCCTACTTCCTCGTCGTCGGTGACCTGATCCGCCATGCCCTCGATGTCGGTATCCGGGTCGGTCCGGGCCGTGGTTCGGCCGCGGGTTCGCTGGTCGCCTACGCGATGGGTATCACCAATATCGACCCCATCCCGCACGGGTTGCTGTTCGAACGGTTCCTCAACCCCGAGCGTGTGTCGATGCCCGATATCGATATCGACTTCGACGATCGCCGCCGCGGTGAGATGGTCCGCTACGCCACCGAGAAGTGGGGCAGCGACCGCGTCGCGCAGGTGATCACCTTCGGCACCATCAAGACCAAGGCCGCGATCAAGGACTCCGCGCGGGTGCTGTTCGGTCAGCCCGGTTTCGCCATCGCCGACCAGATCTCCAAGGCCCTGCCGCCGCCGATCATGGCCAAGGACATCTCGGTGTCGGGCATCACCGATCCGGAGCACGAGCGGTACAAGGAAGCCGCCGAGGTCCGCGAACTGATCGGTTCCAATCCCGATATCGCCAAGATCTACGAGACCGCCAAAGGTCTGGAAGGGCTGATCCGTAACGCGGGTGTGCACGCGTGTGCGGTGATCATGTCCTCGGAGCCGTTGACCGACGCGATCCCGGTGTGGAAACGCGCGCAGGACGGCGCGATCATCACCGGCTGGGATTATCCGTCGTGTGAGGCCATCGGCCTGTTGAAGATGGACTTCCTGGGTCTGCGCAACCTCACCGTCATCGGTGACGCCCTGGAGAACATCAAAGCCAACCGCGGCATCGACCTGGACATGGATCACCTGCCGCTCAACGATCCAGCCACCTACGAACTGCTCGCCCGCGGCGACACCCTCGGCGTGTTCCAGCTCGACGGCAGCGCCATGCGCGACCTGCTGCGCCGCATGCAGCCCACCGGCTTCGAGGACATCGTCGCCGTGCTCGCGCTCTACCGCCCCGGCCCGATGGGCATGAACGCCCACAACGACTACGCCGACCGCAAGAACGGCCGCCAAGAAGTCAAGCCGATCCACCCCGAGCTCGAAGAGCCACTGAAAGAGATCCTCGCCGACACCTTCGGCCTGATCGTCTATCAGGAACAGATCATGCAGATCGCGCAGAAGGTCGCCGGGTACTCCCTCGGCCAGGCCGACATCCTGCGCCGCGCCATGGGTAAGAAGAAGCTCTCGGTGCTGGAAGAGGCCTACGCCGGCTTCCGCGAGGGCATGCTCGCCAACGACTTCTCCGAACCGGCCATCAAGGCACTGTGGGACACCATCCTCCCGTTCGCCGGCTACGCATTCAACAAATCGCACGCCGCCGGCTACGGCCTGGTGTCCTTCTGGACCGCCTACCTCAAGGCCAACTATCCCGCCGAGTACATGGCCGGTCTGCTCACCTCCGTCGGTGACGACAAGGACAAGGCCGCCATCTACCTGTCGGACTGCCGCAAAATGGGCATCACGGTGCTGCCACCGGATGTCAACGAGTCCGAACAGAACTTCGCCTCGGTCGGCAAGGACATCCGCTTCGGCCTGGGCGCGGTCCGCAATGTCGGCGCCAATGTGGTGTCCTCGATCATCGCCGCCCGCAAGGAGAAGTCGAAGTTCACCGACTTCTCCGACTACCTGAACAAGATCGACGCCATCGCCTGCTCCAAGAAGGTCACCGAATCGCTCATCAAGGCAGGCGGTTTCGACTCCCTCGGACATCCGCGCAAGGGCCTGCTGCTGATCCATTCCGATGCGATCGACGCGGTGATGTCGACCAAGAAGGCCGAGGCGATCGGCCAGTTCGACCTGTTCGGCGGCTTGGACGACGGCGACGACTCCGTCGCCTCGGTCTTCAATGTGCGCGTGCCCGAGGACGAATGGGAGACCAAGCACAAGCTCGCCCTCGAACGCGAGATGCTCGGCCTCTACGTCTCCGGGCATCCGCTCAACGGTGTCGAGCACGTGCTGGCCGCCCAGGTCGACACGCCCATCCCGGCCATCCTGGAAGGCGATGTCAAGGACGGCGCGCAGGTCACCATCGGCGGCATCCTCGCCTCGGTGAACCGGCGCATCAACAAGAACGGCCTGGCCTGGGCCTCGGCCCAGCTCGAAGACCTCACCGGTGGCGTGGAAGTGCTGTTCTTCCCGCAGTCGTATTCGGTCTACGGCATGGACGTGGTCGAGGACGCGGTAGTCCTGGTCAAAGCCCGCGTCTCCGTCCGCGACGACCGCATCTCCCTGATCGCCAACGACCTGGTCGTCCCCGACCTCTCCGCCATCGGCGTCGCCAAACCGGTCGCGGTCGTCATGACCACCCGCATGTGCACCCCCGACAAGATCGGCGAACTCAAAAAGGTCCTCTCCCGCCACCCCGGCACCTCCGACGTCCACGTCCGCCACGTAGGCGCCCGCGAGAAAACCACCCTCCTGAAGTTGGACGACGCCTGGCGAGTCTCTCCGTCGTCAGCACTGATGGGCGACCTCAAAGCCCTCCTGGGCCCCGGCTGCCTCGGCTGACCCCGCCGCGCCTGCTCGACCGCACCCTGCCCGGCGCGGTCGAGCAGTTCGTCGCCTGGTCCACCGGACCCGCCGAGCGCACACTGCTGGTGATCCACGGCGGCCCCGACTGGGACCACACTTACCTGCGTCGCCCGCTGGTCCGCCTGGCCGGTCGCCATCGGCTGCTGTTCCCCGACTTGCGCGGCTGCGGCCGCTCGGTCCGTGCACTGCCACCGTCCGCCTTCGACCCCGATGCCGTCGTCGGTGACCTGCTCACGGTCCTCGACGCCTTCGACACCGACCGCGCCGACGTGCTCGGGTTCTCCTTCGGCGGCCTGCTCGCCCAGCGCCTCGCCGTGACGGCACCCGACCGGATCGGCAGGCTGATCATCGCATCGAGCAGTGTGCTGCCCGTGCCGCCGGACGCCTACGCCGATACACCGCGCCTGCGGGAGCTGCGGGCGCCGGAAAACGCTGTGTGGTCGGATCTTTCGCGCACCGGTCCAGCCCGCACCGCAGCCGCCGCCCGAGCGGGCGCGCGGGCGAACCTCGCCCGGCCGTCCGCCGTGCGGAATCTGCGCCGTCGCCTCGACCGGATCCACTTCTCCGGGGACTGGGCGAGCGCTCGCGACGCGGGCGCCCTGCGTTCCCCGCGCCTCACCCACCCGATCGAACAGCTGTCCGCCACCGGCATCCCGCTGCTGCTCCTGCACGGCCGCCACGATCTGACCTTCCCGGCCGCGCTCGCCGTCGACACGGCAGCGCGGATTCCGGGGGCACGAGCAGTCGTCCTCGATCACGCGGCGCACATGGCTCACATCGATCAGCCACGCCGTTGGCTGCGGGCGGTGTCCGGCTTTCTCGGGTGATCGGATCGGCGCCGGACGATTACGTCCCGGGGCGGGCGTCGACAAGACCGTCACCCGCCGGCAATCTCGCCCAGCGACACGCCACAGATGTCACCGAGCACAGCCCTGGTCCCGGCGCGCTGGGACCGATGGTGATGGTCGCCTGGCGCACAGCGGTCTAGCCTCGAGAGGCGTGACGTCCGCGCCGCTGCTCGACTCGCCACCCTGTCCGGAGGACTCGCCGCGCTCGTCGCGGACCAGCCCGACCGGCCGGACGGTTCTGATCGTCGCGGTGACCGCGGTCCTCGCGCAGCTGGTATTGCGCGGATGGGTGGGGGCTTCGGGCTTCTTCTACTGGGACGACTACCTGCTGATCGGCCGGGCGGGCAGCCATTCACTCTGGTCGCCCGAACTGCTGTTCACCAGCCACGACGGGCACGTCATGCCGCTGGCGCTGGCCCTGACCTGGCTGGTCACCACCGTGGCTCCACTGGACTGGACGGCGGCCGTTGCCGTGCTGCTCGCACTCCAGGTGCTCGCCTCGCTGGCGGTCCTGCGGTTGCTCGTGGTGCTGCTCGGTCCGCGAGTGCGACTGCTCGGCCCACTGCTGTTCTTCCTGTTCGTCCCGCTCACCCTGCCCGCCTTCGCCTGGTGGGCGGCCGCGGTGAACGCGCTGCCCCTCCAGATCGCCCTGGCCTGGGTGAGCGCCGACGCTGTGCTGCTGGTGCGTACCGGGCGCCGCCGGTACGCGGGGTCGGGGGCGGCGGTGTTCGCGCTGGCGCTGCTGTCGTTCGAGAAATCGGTGGTGGTGCTGCCGGTCGCGTTCGCGGTGGCGGTGCTGGCAGCGCACGTATCGGGGGAGTCCGTGCGGGAGGCCGCGCGCCGCGGCGCCGCGCTGTGGACCGCCGCGGGAGCTGTCCTGCTGGCCTGGGCGGCCTGCTTCCTGCTGGTGATCCAGCGCCCGCGCGGCCTGTCCGCGCCGGAGAATCCGGGAATCCTGGTGCGCCGCGCCCTGTCGGACGGCCTGGTGCCCGGACTGTTCGGCGGGCCGTGGCGCTGGGAACGCTGGCAGCCCGCGACCCCGTGGGCCGACCCGCCGGTGCTCGCGGTCGTCGTCTCCTGGATCGCCCTGATCCTGTTCGCCGCATGGACGATCCGCACCCGTCGCCGCGTGGCGCCGGTCTGGCTCGGCACCGTTGCCTATGCCGTCGTCACCATCGCCCCGGTGGTCCTGCTCCGCGACGGCCCCGGCACCGCGGGCCTGCTGCTCCAATCCCTGCGCTACTTCGCCGACTTCGCGGTCGTCGCCACCATCGCCCTCGCGCTGATCGCCCTCGCACCGTTCGGTCCGGCTGGTGCGCCGACTGGCCGGGGTGCGCCGACCGGCCGCGGTGGAGTGCCCTGCCCCAATGCGCCGATTGGCTCCGGTGCGCCGATTGGATCGGGTGCGCCGGAGCCGATCCGGGACAGCGAGTCCGGCGGTCACAACGCCGGTCGCCAGGGCGCCGACGGTCAGGCTGTCCGGCGGGTTGCCGCACGAAGGGGTGACTCGCCCGTCCCCCATCACGGCATCCGCGCGTATGCCGGTGCGCACCAGCGCCGGATCCCCGCCGCGGTCACCGCACTGTTCGTCGTGAGCAGCGTGTTCTCGACGATCACCTTCACCCGCTCCTGGGAACCCAGCCCCGCCCGCACCTACGTCACCGGCGTGCGCGCCGCCCTCCCGGCCGTCGACGTGCCCCTGCTCCCGCAGGAGGTCCCCTGGAATGTCCTGAACCCCTTGGCCTTTCCCGAGAACATGACCGACCGCGTCTTCGCCCCGATCGCCGGCCCGGACACCTTCGCACTCTGGACCCCGGAACTCCGGATGATCACCGACACCGGCACGATCGTCGACGCGAACGTGTGGTGGAACCGTGCCATCGTCGCAGGCCCGGGGTGCGGCCATCGCGTCTCCGGCACCACCTCGACCCTGCTGCCGCTGGACGGACCCATGCAGATCCGCGACTGGACCGCCCAGCTGAACTACTTCGCCGAACGGGACGGCCGCATCGCCCTGTCCTTCGCCGGCGACACCGAGACCTTCGCCGAGGTGCGCAGCGGCCTCAACACCGTCTACGTCCGGCTGCTGGGCGGCGGGTCGGCACTGCGGATCCGGTCACTCGAGCCGGACCAGTCACTGTGTGTGGGCGCGGGCCCGGTCGGGGTGAGCGCCTACGCCTCGTGAACACCGGCGATCGTTGCCCGCGCGAGCCGCGTCGGCGCATGCGATGCTGAGCCGATGAGGCAGTTTCGGGTGTGGGCGCCGGAGGCGGGGGCGGTGCGGCTGCAACTGGACGGACAGCCGCGGCCGATGCGGCGCAACGGCGGCGGCTGGTGGTCGACCAGGGCCGAAGCAGGTCAGGGCGCCCGCTACGGGTTCCTGATCGACGACGATCCCACCGTCCTGCCCGACCCGCGTTCGGCCCGGCAACCCGACGGCGTGCACGCGCTCTCGGCGGTGCACGACCTCGACCCGGCCGGCTGGACCGATCAGGGCTGGACCGGCAGGCAACTGGCCGGCGCGGTGTTCTACGAACTGCACATCGGCACCTTCACCCCCGGCGGCACCTTCGATGCCGCGATCGAACGCCTGGACCACCTGGTCGCACTCGGTGTCACCACGGTCGAGCTCATGCCGGTCAACGCCTTCGACGGCACCCACAACTGGGGCTACGACGGCGTCCTCTGGTACGCGGTGCAGGAGAGCTACGGCGGACCCGACGGTTTGCAGCGTTTCGTCGATGCCTGCCACGCCCGCGGCCTGGCGGTCTGCCTCGACGTGGTCTACAACCACCTCGGCCCCTCCGGCAACTATCTGCCCCGCTTCGGCCCCTACCTCACCGACGGCCGCAACACCTGGGGGCAGAGCCTGAACCTGGACGGCCCCGGCTCGGACGCCGTGCGCCGCCACATCATCGACAACGCCCTGCGCTGGCTGCGCGAATTCCACCTCGACGCGCTGCGCCTCGACGCCGTACACGCCCTGGTCGACCGCACCGCCACCCACCTGCTCGAAGAACTGTCCATCGAAACCACCGCGCTGTCGGCGCAGGTGGGCCGCCCGCTCACCCTCATCGCCGAGAGCGACCTCAACGACCCCCGCCTGATCACCCCGCGCGCCGCGGGCGGATACGGCCTGGCCGGGCAGTGGAACGACGACCTGCACCACGCCGTACACACCGCCGTCTCCGGCGAACGCCAGGGCTACTACGCCGATTTCGGTTCCCTGGCCTGCCTGGCACAGACCCTCACCCACGGGTTCTTCCACGCCGCAACGTATTCCAGCTTCCGCGGCCGCACCCACGGCACCCCGATCCGGCGCGAGCTCGTCCCCGGCAGCGCCCTGCTCGGCTACACCTGCAACCACGACCAGATCGGCAACCGGGCCCGCGGCGACCGCCCCAGCGAATACCTCACCCCCGGCCAGCTGGCGGTGAAGGCGGCGCTGGTGCTGCTCGCGGCGAGCACCCCGATGCTGTTCATGGGCGAGGAATGGGGCGCGCGCACCCCGTTCCAGTTCTTCACCTCGCACACCGACCCGGCCGTCGCCGCGGCCACCGCCACCGGCCGCCGCGCGGAGTTCGCCGCACACGGGTGGGCCGCCGAGGAGGTGCCCGACCCGCAGGACCCGGCCACCTTCACCCGCTCCCGGCTGGACTGGACCGAGCTCGGCCGGGAACCGCACGCGCGATTGCTGGCCTGCTATCGCGCGCTGCTGGCCCTGCGCAAGGCCCGCCCGGAGTTCAGTGACCCCTGGCTGGAACGGGTCTGGGCCGATTACGACGAAGCCGACCGCTGGTTCGTGCTGCGTCGCGGGCGAATCTCGGTGGTGTGCAATCTCGCCGAGGACGACGCGGTGATCCCGGTGCACGGCCGGGTGCTGCTGGCCTGGGCGCCCGCGACGGAAAGCGGTGCGGGGACACTCGTCTCGGGCCACAGCTTCGCCGTACTGGAGGAGCGGGACGGCGCGGGCACCGTGGTCACCGAGTGATGACGGCCGGGCACGGCTCGGCCACGGTCGGAAACCGGTTATTGCCCGGTCGGGACATGATCCGTACGGTTGAACGATGAGCAACGACGCTTACGGGCAGGACAGTGCTGCCCTACCGGCCGGTGTCGGCGGTGACGCCCCGGCCGGATTCGGCCCACTGGTGCGCGCCTTCGCCACCGTGATCGGCCACCGCCGCGATGCGGGCGGCGCACTCGCGATCTACCGGCACGGCGAACCATTGGCCCAGCTGTGGGCGGGCAGCGCGGGGGACCAGCCCTGGACCGCCGACACCGGCGCGATCGTGTTCTCGGCGACCAAGGGCGTCACCGCCACCGTCATCCACCGGCTCGCCGACCGCGGCCTGCTCGACTACCGGGCGCCGATCGCCGAGTACTGGCCGCGTTTCGCCGCCAACGGCAAGGGCTCGATCACCGTCGCCGACGTGCTCACCCACCGCGCCGGGCTGTCCTCGCTGCCCGCGGTCGCCGCCACCGCCACCGAATCGCTCGATCACGAGCTGATGGAGGACCGGCTGGCCATGGCCGCCCCCGACCGCCTGCTCGGCGTGCCGACCTATCACGCGCTCACCTACGGCTGGCTGCTGGCGGGCCTGGCCAGGTCGATCACCGGCCGGAGCATGAGCGAACTCATCCGCGCCGAGGTCACCGATCCGCTCGGCATCGACGGCATCCATCTCGGCCGTCCCGCGCCGGGATCGTCGACCGAGTACGCCCGGCTGGCGGGCGCGCACCTGCGCTTCGCGGCCAACCCGGTCGCCGCCGGGGTCCTGGATCGGGTCGGGCAGTGGGTGCCCGGCCCGCTCGGCGCGGCAGCGCGCTGCCTGTTCGTGCCCGGCCTGGACGGCATCCTCGACGGCGACGACCCGCCGATCCTGAATACCGAGATGCCCGCGGGCAACGGCGTCTGCACGGCGTCGGGCCTGGCCAGGATGTACGCGGCGCTGGCCGACGGCGTCACCGTCGACGGCCGCCCGTATCTGAGCGCGCACACCCACCGCGCGATCCGGCGGGTGCAGACCTACCGCCTCGACCACGCCCTGTTCTATCTGCCGATGATGTGGCACCTGGGCTTCCACTCGTTCCCGGTCGTCGGCGCGCGCACCGGGTTCGGCCACATCGGGCTCGGTGGTTCCTTCGGCTGGGTCGACCCGGCCTCGGGCATCTCGGTCGGTTTCGTGCACAACCGCATGGACCAGGCCACGCTGGCCTACGACCAGATCGCCATGGCCTGGCTGTTGCCGCTGGTCATGGCCGGTGTGCGGGCGAGCACCCGGGACCGCGCGGCGGGGATCGACCGCGCGGCCGCGTAGGCGCTAGGTCAGGTAGCGGTAGGCGGGGGAACCCGGTTCCAGGCGTTCGGCCTGGATCGGGGACTCCTCGATGCGATGCAGCAGCGAAGCCAGATCGTCGGTCGCGCCGAGCTCGATACCCACCAGCGCGGACCCGGTCTCCCGGTTGTTGCGCTTGACGTACTCGAACATGGTGATGTCGTCGTCGGGACCGAGCACATCGTCGAGGAAACGGCGCAGCGCACCGGGCTCCTGGGGGAAGTCGACCAGGAAGTAGTGCTTGAGACCGCGGTGCACCAGCGAACGTTCGATGATCTCGCCGTAGCGCGAGACATCGTTGTTGCCGCCGGAGACCAGCACCACCACGGTGGTGTCCGGTTCGATGCGGATCTCGGACAGCGCCGCGGTGGCCAGCGCGCCCGCGGGCTCGGCGATGATGCCCTCGTTCTGGTACAGCTCGAGCATCGCGGTGCAGATGGCCCCCTCGTCGACCTGCATCATCCGGAACGAGGCGGTGCCGTTGGGCACGCCCGCGGCGGTGAGCAGCGGCAGCGAGGCGTGCGAGACCACGCGACCGCCGAAGGAGGCCGCGGCCCGATAGGGCAGCTCACCGATGCGGCGCACCGCCGCGCCGTCGACGAACGGGTCGATCTCGGGCAGCGTCACCGGCGCACCCGCCACCAGCGCGGCGGTCATCGAGGCCGCGCCCGAGGGCTCGACACCGAGCAGACCGGCCTGCGGCGCGCGTTCGCGCAGGTAGGTGCCGATGCCGGCCAGGCAGCCGCCGCCGCCGACCGGGACGATCACCAGATCGGGCGCGGTGCCCAGCTGCTCGAGGAACTCCGCGGCGATGGTGCCCTGACCGGCGGCGGTGCGCGGGTCGTCGAACGGCGGCACCATGGTCGCGCCGGTGCCTGCGACATCGTCGGCGGCGGCCGCGGCGGCCGCGTCGTAGGTCTCGCCGACCGCGATCAGCTCGACGAACTCGCCGCCGTGCACGCGGATCCGGTCACGCTTCTGTTTCGGGGTGGTGGTCGGTACGTAGATGCGCCCGCGCACACCCATCGCCTTACACGCGAAGGCCACGCCCTGCGCGTGGTTACCGGCGCTGGCCGCGACGACACCCGCCGCGCGCTCGGCGTCGGTGAGCTGGACCATCAGGTTGTAGGCGCCGCGCAGCTTGTAGGAGCGCACGGCGGTGAGGTCTTCGCGCTTGAGGTAGATCCGGGCACCGGTCTCGGCCGACAACCGCGGGCTGTACTGCAGCGGGGTCGGCTCGATGATCGCCGAAATTCGCTGGGCGGCGGCGTCGATCTCGTCCGCGGTCAGCGGCGGACGGGATACGGATACTTCGGCGACGTCAGCGATAGGGGACACCCGGGCAATGCTACCGAGGCGGGCTGGACGCTCAGCTGGGGGTGAGGACGAAGACCGGGATCTGGCGATCGGTCTTGGTCTGGTACTCGGCGTAGTCGGGCCAGGCCGCCACCGCCCGTTCCCACCACTGCGCCTTCTCCTCGCCGAAGACCTCGCGGGCGGTGTAGTCCTTGTTGACCGTGCCGTCGCGCAGCTCGACCTGGGGGTTGGCCTTGATGTTGTGGTACCAGACGGGGTTCTTGGGTGCGCCGCCCAGCGAGGCGACCACGGCGTATTCGCCGTCGTGCTCGACCCGCATCAGCGGTGTCTTGCGCAGTTTGCTGGTCTTGGCGCCCTTGGTGGTGAGCAGGATGACGGGCTTGCCCTGCATCGAGGTGCCGTCGGCTCCGCCGGAGTTCTCGTAGGTCTCGGCCTGTTGACGGGCCCAGTCCGAAGTGCTCGGTGCGTACTCTCCTGTCAGTGGCATGACCTGCACAACGATCGGCCGCCGTGTGATGTTCCCGACAACGCCCGCGGAGAAAGTTCGGTGGCCCGAAATCTTCTGTGCGTCTATCCTGTGTGCATGGCAGTGGTCACCCCATCATCGGCAGCGTCCGCGACCGTCGACATCGCGGGGAGCGCATGGCCGGTCTACAAGCTCGAAGCGCTGGTCGCCGGGTTCGTCGTTGGTGCGCTGCTGCTGTTGATTGTCGGCTCGCCGCAGGCCGCGGTGCTGCTCGCGGCCGCCGTCGCCGCCCTGCGCTGGACCGTCGGCGCCGTCCGCGCCTGAGCCCCACCACCAGCTCACTCCGTGAGGTCGAGCGCGCTCAGCTCCCCGCGCGCGAGCACCCCGAGTTTCGGATACGCCTTGTACAGGTGATGGCCGACCGTGCGGTGACTCAGGAACAGCCGCGCCGCGATCTCCCGATTCGACAACCCCTGTGCCGCCAGCCGCACGATCTGTGACTCCTGCGGTGTCAGCACGCTGAGCGGTCCCGCGTTCGCCGCTGCCCCGGCCCCGACGCCCAGCGCGTTCAGTTCGGTGCGGGCCCGTTCGCGCCACGGCCGGGCATCGAGCCGGTCGAACAGCGCGATGGCCTGCTCGAGCTGGGTGCGCGCGTCGAGCTTGCGCTTGTCCCGGCGCAGCCATTCGCCGTAGAGCAGCCGGGTGCGGCCCTCGTCGAACGGGCGGTTGGCGACGAGCGCGGCGCGGAAATGCTCCTCGGCGGCCGGACCCTCGGTCAGCAGGGCCCGCCCCCTGGCCGAGAGCGCCGTGATCCACGCCTGATCGGCCCGCTGGGCCCAGGCGTCGAGTTCGCCGAGCGCGGTGCCTGCCTCTGCGGTCGCGCCGAGCCGCACGGCCACCTCGATCCGATCGGTGAGCGCCCGCAGCCCGCTGACGTGGTGGCGGGCCGGTTCGACCGCCATGTGCGCCAGTTCCGCCCGTGCCTGTTCTAGGCTGCCCTGCCCGAGCGCGAGCAATCCCAGCGCGGCGTGCGCCCAGGACGCGCCGACGGCCCGCGTCCCGCCGAACTCCTCGGCCTGCGCGCGCTCGGCATACGCGTGACAAGACACTTCGTCGCCGTGCAGGGCGGCCAGATACGCCAGGAACGCGCTGAGCTGGCCGATCCAGTGCGCCTGCCCGAGATCCCCGGCGATCCGCAATCCTTCCTCGGCGTCGACCCGGCTCGTCCCGGGGCGCCCAGCGAACAGATGGGTCTCGGCCCGGAAGAACAGCAGCGGCGCGAGCACCCCGATCCGTCCCTGCTCCCGGCATTCGCCGATGAGCTCGTCGGCGAGTTCGCCGACCTGCTCGTCCTGCCCGACGACCAGCCCGCTGCCGCACAGCTGCACCAGATCCGCGGGGCCGTCCGCCCCATTGGCGCGGGCGAGCGTGGCGGCGGTGCGCAGGTCGACCGTGCGCCGTCCGGCCACCGCGGTGGTCAGATAGCGCACGATCGGGGTGATCGGATCGGCCTCGGTCAGCGGTAGCGTCTCGAGCACCTCGGCCACCTCGGTGAGCTCGGCCGGACCGAGATACCAGGCGGCGTGCACGGCCCTGGTGAGGATGCGGGCCGCGCCGCCCGGGTCGCTCGCCCGCGTGGCGACGGCCGCGGCGACGAGCCGCCGATGCGCGGAACCCGGTGTGCCCGCAGCGAAGTCGGCCTGCGCGCGAACCAGGTCCAGACGCAGTTCGACGCCGCGGTCGGTGGTCAGCGCCGCCGCGCGGTCGGCCAGCCCGGTCGCCTGTTCGGTGAGTCCGGCCTCGGTCGCGGTCTCGGCGGCCAGCAGGAGGCGGCGTGCGCGCGCGGTCTCGGTGACGCTGAGCGCGGCCGCGCGGTCGTAGGCGGCGACCGCGCCGTGGAATCCGTTGCGGCGCCTGGCCCGATCGGCGGTGTGCTCGAGCAGGGCCGCGGTCGGCTCGTCCGGCCCGGTCGCGGCACAGGCGAGATGCCAGGCCCGCAGATCGGCGGTGTCGGTGTCGTCGAGCGCGGCGGCCAGGGCCCGGTGGGCGGCCAGCCGCTGGGCGAGCGCGGATCCCTGATAGACCGCGGCGCGCAGCAGGGGATGACGCCAGGTGATGGTCCGCCCGTCGGTCTCGACCAGTCCGGCGTCCTGGGCGGGCTGTAGCTCGGGCAGCCCGGCGCCCAGCGTCGCCGCGGCGCGCAGGACCGGCGCCAGGTCAGGGGCACCCGCCGCCGCGGCGACCAGCAGCACGGTGCGCGAGGCGGCGGGCAGCCGGGCGACCCGCCCGTGGAACGCCAGCTGCAGGCGTTGCGTCAGCGGCAGCGGACGGGTCTGCTCGACCTCGCCGATGACCGACGGAAGTTCCAGCAGCGCAAGGGGATTGCCACCGGACTCGCTGAGCAGCCGATACCGGTTCGCCGGTGACAACCGGGCCGGGCCTGCATCGAGCAGCGCCGCCGCGGCCTCGGGACGCAGCCCGGGCACCACGAGCTCCGGCAGGCCGGGGGCGGGGAAATCTTCCGGACCGGTCCGGGTGGCGAAGACGATGACCACGCCCTCCGCGTCGAGCCTGCGCGCGGCGAACAACAGCGTCTCCGCGCTCGCCCGGTCCAGCCAGTGCGCATCGTCGATCAAGCACAGCAGCGGCCCGTCGGC
Source organism: Nocardia sp. NPDC059177 (assembly GCF_042755165.1). NCBI lineage: Bacteria > Bacillati > Actinomycetota > Actinomycetes > Mycobacteriales > Nocardiaceae > Nocardia > Nocardia sp. NPDC059177. The sequence continues at coordinate 22,574 of NZ_JBHZBX010000038.1, forward strand.
GGCTTCCTCGGCGAGCAGCGTCAGCGTCGCGAGCCCGATCAGCATCCGGTCGGCGGGGGAGTCCGCGCCGAGGCCGAAGGCGGCCTCGAGCGCGGCGCGCTGGCGTGGCGGCAACGCGCGCACCAGTTCCATGCCGGGGCGCACCAGCAGATGCAGTGCCGCGAACGGCAGTTCGGCCTCGGACTCGATCCCCGCGCTGCGCACCGTCGGAAGACCTTGCGCCGCCGCGTAATCCAGCAGTGCCGACTTGCCGATCCCCGCCTCGCCCCGCACGACCAGCGCCCCGCTGCGTCCCTCGCGCGCCCCGGCGAGCAGATCGTCGATCCGGGCCCGTTCGGCTTCGCGTCCGTGCAGCATGCGCTCCACGCTAGCGCCGTCGCCGCGACCGTCAGTAGTGGTGCCGCGAAAGTACCTATAGGCGACTGATTCGCCGGGCCCCCACCGCGCCATAACGTAGGTGTCATCGCAGGAACAACCCGCGAAACACCAGATCGAAGCCTATTTCGGAGGTCGAGATGAACACCGTCGTCGCGCAGTACCTGGAGGCCTGGAACACCCGTGAGCCCGGCGCCCGCCGCTCCGCGGTCACCCGCCTGTTCACCCCGCAGGCCCGCTACACCGATCCGCTGGTCGCGGTCACCGGCCACGCCGAACTCGAGGCCGCCATCGCCGGCGTACAGACCCAGTTCCCGGACTGGACCTTCCGCCTGGCCGGCCCGGTCGACGCCCACCACGATCAGGTCCGCTTCACCTGGGCCCTCGGCCCCGCCGACGGCGAACCCGTGGTCATCGGCTTCGACGTCGCCGTCCTCGCCGACGGCCGCGTCGACAGCGTCTACGGCTTCCTCGACCAGGTCCCCGCCACCGCCTGACCCTCGAGCCTGACGACGACCGGCGCGGTGTGGACGGTGCTCCAGGCGATCACCGTCGGTGCTTTCGCCGCCTTGCAGTACCTCGGCCTGCGCCGCTGACCTACTGCGCCGGACGTGGGGCCACTGCGGTGGCTCCGCGATGCGCGCTGGTCAGCGCACCAGCAGGGCGACCGGCAAGCGGGTGAACAGCTTGTCCACCCGTGCCTGACCCGCGAAGGTGTTGCCGGTCAGTCGATCGGTCCAATTGCCTTCCGGCAGCGGCAAGGTGGTGTCGAGCCAGCCGGTCGCTGTCAGCCCGACCGAATGCCGGGTCGCCGCGACGATCACCTCCGGTTCCTCACCCGCGGGCCCGCGTCCGTAGGCGACGAACCGGTGCGCGTGCTCACCGACGGCGTACAGCGGCCGGTACATTCCGCCGACGAAGCACTCCGGCCGCTCGCGCCGCAACCACAGCGCGTAGGCCACCACCCACATCTTCGCCGCCCCGGTGGTGTCCAGGGTCGGTGTGTCGGTGAGGGATTGGAGCATCCCGGCCCGCACCGCGAAGTTCACCGGCCGCCGGTTGTCGGGGTCGACGAGCGAGTCCTCCCACAGTTCGGTGCCCTGGTAGATGTCCGGGATACCGGGCCCGCACAGCTGCAACAGCTTCTGCGCCACCGCGTCCGACCACGCGTGCGGAGCCAGCTCGTGCGCCAGATCGCCGATGCCGGTGCCCACCGGGCCGTCGATCACCGCGTCCAGCCAGCCGTGTACCGCCGCCTCGAACACCGCGTCGGGTTCCTCCCATGAGGTCTTGGTGCCCGCCTCGCGAATCGACTTCTCCGCGAACAGATGCAGCCGGTCGCGCAGCCCCGGCACCGACGACGCGGGCCGGCCGTCGGCGGGCCACACCCCGAACATGTTCTGCAACAGGAACAGTGCCGTTGCCCCGTCCGGCGCCGGCGTGGTCTCCAGCCAGCCACGCACCCGCAGCGACCACACATCGGCCACCTGCGAGAGCACCCCGATCCGCGCCCGCACATCCTCGCCGCGCTTGGTGTCGTGGGTCGACAGCGTCGTCATGGTGGCCGGCCAGCGCTGCGAGCGTTCACTGTTGGACAGATGGAAGTCGTTGACCGAGTGGCCGAATCGTGCCGGATTGCCGCCGACCTCCTGCAGCGACACCAGCCGCGCGCCCTGATAGAACATGGTGTCCTCGACGGACTTCGCCGTGATCGCGCCACACACCTGGGAGAACCGCGTCGCCGCCTCCCCACCGACCGCGAGCGCGGTCACCAGCACCGACAGCGGCGCGGTCAGCTCGGCATTGCGCTTCTCCACCTCGGCGACGACCGCCGCGGTGATCCCGGCCAGCGGCGCGTAGTCCACCCGGTAGACCGGCATGAACGCCAGCACCTCGATGGTCGCGTTGCTCACCGACAGGGTGTCGAAACTGGCCGCATTCCCGTCGCGTTTGATCGCGGCCACCAGCCGCCGGATCTCCGGCGCCAGAATGGTTTCGGCGACCGCGCGCTTGATCCGGTGCTCGGTCTCCCCGAACCAGGCCCGGTCGCTACCGTGCCCGGCGACCTGCTGGGACAGCTCGGTCAGCGGCGGCTCACCGGCCGGATCGAGCAGCACCCCGCCGACGTCGGCGAGCGCGTCGTAGCCGGTGGTGCCGTCGACCGGCAGCGTCGCGTCCAGCGGTTCGCGATTGGCGAGGATCTTCTCGATCAGCAGCAACCGCTGCGGGCCGATCAACCGGCGCAACCGCGTCAGATAGGCGCTCGGATGCGCCAGCCCGTCCGGATGATCGACGCGCACCCCGTCGATCAGATCGTGCTCACACCACGCCGCCAGCTCCCGGTGCGTCGCCTCGAAGACCTCGGAGTCCTCCTGCCGGATCGCGGCCAGACTGTTCACCGCGAAGAACCGCCGATAAGTGCACACCCCCGCCTTCCAGCTCACCAGCCGGTAACACTGGCGATCGTGGATGCGCAGCGCGTTGTCGCCGTCGGTGCCCGGCGCGATGGGGAAGCGCAGATCGTGCAGTGCCAGCATCGGTTCCGGGCCCGACCGGTCCACGGTCAGCGCCGCCGGATCGTTCTCGCTCTGCAACACCGGCAGCGCCAGCCGCCCGCCCGCGCCGTTGGCCGCACTCCAGTCGATGTCGAAGTACCGGGCGTAGGGGGAGTTCTGGCCGTTGCGCAGCACGTCCCACCACCACGGGTTCTGCCGTGGATCGCCGACGCCGACATGATTGGGCACCAGGTCGACGATGAGGCCCATCCCGCGACTGCGCACTTCGTCGGAGAGCGCCTTGAGCCCGGTCGGGCCGCCCAGCGCGGCCGATACCGTGGTCGGATCGGTGACGTCGTAGCCGTGCGTCGACCCGTGCGTCGCGGTCAGGATCGGCGACAGATACAGATGCGAGATACCCAGTTGTTGCAGGTATTCGGCGATCGCCCGCGCGTCGGCGAAGGTCAGCGCGTCCGGCCGCAGTTGCAGCCGGTAGGTGCTGCGGACCGTGCTGGGCCGGATCGGCGCACGGTGCAGCAGGGTCAGCGGGTCGGTCACGTAGGTCTCGGTCATCGTCTCGGCTAGGCGGTTCGGCGCAATACCAGCAGGCAGCGGCTGGGGACAGGAAGTATCGCCGACGCGGCGTAGACGGCGTCGGCGGCACCGGTGGGGGTCGAGCAATCCAGGGCGAGCGTCCATTCGGCACCGAACTCCCACCCCGGCACCACGAAATCGATCGCGTCGTCGTGGGCATTGAAGCACAGCAGGAACGAGTCGTCGCCGATGCGTTCCCCGCGCGGACCCGGTTCGGGGATGCCGTCACCGTCGAGCAGCATGGCCAGCGATTTGGCGAACCCGCTCTCCCAGTCGCCGGTGGTCATCTCCGCCCCGGCCGGGGTGAACCAGCCGATCTCGCGTCTGCGACCCTGCCCGTCACCGGGGCCGGCGGCCAGGAACCGGCGCCGCCGGAAGATCGGATGCGCGGTCCGCAGCGCGATCACCGACCGGGTGAACGCGAGCAGCTCGGCGTCGGCATTCGACCAGTCCATCCAGGCCAGCGGCGAATCCTGGCAGTACACATTGTTGTTGCCGAGCTGCGTGCGCCCGATCTCGTCGCCGTGCGCCAGCATCGGCGTGCCCTGGCTCAGGATCAGCGTGGCCAGCAGATTGCGCTGCTGACGCGACCGCAGCGCCAGGATCCCCGGATCGTCGGTGGGCCCCTCCACTCCGCAGTTCCAGGACCGGTTGTAGCTTTCCCCGTCGCGATTGCCCTCGCCGTTGGCGTCGTTGTGTTTGTCGTTGTAGGACACCAGATCCCGCAGCGTGAACCCGTCGTGCGCGGTGACGAAGTTGATGCTCGCGCTCGGGCGCCGCCCGGTGGACTCGTACAGATCCGACGACCCGGTGAGCCGATAGGCGAACTCACCCAGCGTCGCGGGCTCTCCGCGCCAGTAGTCGCGCACGGTGTCGCGGTACTTGCCGTTCCACTCCGTCCACAGCGCGGGGAAATTGCCGACCTGATAGCCGCCTTCGCCGACATCCCACGGTTCGGCGATGAGCTTCACCTGACTCACCACCGGGTCCTGGTGCACCAGATCGAAGAATGCCGACAGCCGGTCCACATCGTGTAATTCGCGGGCGAGGGTGGCGGCCAGGTCGAAGCGGAATCCGTCGACGCGCATGTCCAGGATCCAGTAGCGCAGCGAATCCATGATCAGCTGCAGCGTGTGCGGATGCCGGACATTGAGGCTGTTGCCGGTGCCGGTGTAGTCCTTGTAGAGCTCGGGGTCGGTGTCGTCGAGGCGGTAGTAGGCGGCATTGTCGATGCCGCGCAGGCTCAGCGTTGGCCCGAGGTGGTTGCCCTCGCCGGTGTGGTTGTAGACCACATCGAGGATCACCTCGATGCCCTCGGCGTGCATCGCCCGCACCATCGCCTTGAACTCGGTGACCGCCGCGTCGCCGCGCGGGCGGGCCGAATACTGGTTGTGCGGCGCGAGATAGCCGATGCTGTTGTAGCCCCAGTAGTTGCGCAGGCCCTGATCGGTCAGCACGTGATCGTGGAAGAACTGGTGCACCGGCATGAGCTCGATCGCGGTGACGCCCAGGCTCTTCAGATGTCCGATGATCGCCGGATGCGCCAGGCCCGCGTAGGTACCGCGCAGTTCGGCGGGCACGTCCGGATGCGTCATCGTCATCCCTTTGACGTGCGCCTCGTAGATCACCGTCTCGTGGTAGGGCCGCTTCGGCGGCCGGTCGGCACCCCAGTCGAAGAACGGGTTGATCACCACCCCGGTCATCGTCTTGCCCAGCGAATCCAGGCCGTGGGTGTAGAGCGCGGGATCGTTGACGAATTCGCCGTCGAAGGCCTTCCCGTACGGATCGAGCAGTAGTTTGGCCGGATCGCAGCGCAGCCCGAGTTCCGGCTCGTACGGACCGTGGATCCGGAACCCGTAGCGCTGGCCCGGGGTGACCGTGGGCAGATAGGCGTGCCAGACGTGCCCGTCGACCTCGTCCAGATCGATCCGGGTCTCCACGCCGTCCTTGGCGATCAGGCACAACTCGACCGCGGTGGCGACCTCGGAGAACACCGAGAAGTTGGTGCCGGCGCCGTCGTAGGTCGCGCCCAGCGGGTATGCCGTGCCCGGCCACACACCCAGTGCGGTCACCTCACCGGATCGGTCGTTCGGGCTCGACATGCTACGACAGTAGAGGAATCCATGACCTGACCGCGACGGCCCGTGCGCCCGCGACGGCGAATGCTAACTTGAACGGTGTTCAAGGCCGTCGGACCGGCGGCACCGGACGACGACGAGGACACCAGTGAACCTGACTCCCGAGCAGATCAGCGCCCTCGATGCCGAGCATGTCTGGCATCCCTACGGCGGCTTCCCCGCGACCACCGAACCGCTGGTCGTGGCGAGCGCGGCGGGCACCCGCCTGACCTTGGCCGACGGGCGTGAACTGGTCGACGGCATGAGTTCCTGGTGGGCCGCGATCCATGGCTACCGCCACCCCGTGCTGGACGCGGCGCTGCTCGCGCAGTCACAGCGGATGAGTCACGTGATGTTCGGCGGGCTCACCCACGAACCGGCGACCCGGTTGGCCCAGCTGCTCGTCGAACTGACGCCTGCCGGCCTGGACAAGGTCTTCCTCTGTGATTCCGGCTCGGTGTCGGTCGAGGTCGCCACCAAGATGTGTTTGCAGTACTGGCGCAGCCTCGGCAAACCGGGCAAGCACCGGCTGCTCACCTGGCGGGGCGGCTACCACGGCGACACCTTCACCCCGATGAGCGTCTGCGATCCCGACGGCGGCATGCACGCGCTGTGGACCGATGTGCTCACCGAACAGGTCTTCGTCCCCGCGCCGCCGCGCGAGTTCGTCCCCGGCTACGTCGACGAACTCGAGCGTGCCGTCCTCGCACACCGCGACGAACTGGCCGCGATCATCGTCGAACCAGTGGTGCAGGGTGCGGGCGGCATGCGCTGGCACGATCCGCGCTATCTGCGCGAACTGCGCCGCCTCTGCGACGACAACGACGTCCTGCTCGTCTTCGACGAGATCGCCACCGGCTTCGGCCGCACCGGCGAACTGTTCGCCGCCGACCACGCCGGTGTCGCGCCCGATGTCCTGTGCGTCGGCAAGGCGCTGACCGGCGGCTATCTCACCCTCGCCGCGACCCTGTGCACCGCGCGGATCGCCGAGACGATCAGTGCCGCGCACGGCGGCCTCATGCACGGCCCGACCTTCATGGGCAACCCGCTGGCCTGCGCGATCGCGGTCGCCTCGCTGGAACTGCTGATCTCGCGGGACTGGCGCGCCGAGGTGCGCCGGATCGAAACGGAACTCACCGAGGGCCTGGCCCCGCTCATCGGGCAGCCCGGGGTGGCCGATGTCCGGGTGCTCGGCGCGATCGGTGTCGTCCAGCTCGACGCGCCGGTCGACATGCGCGCCGCCACCGACGCCGCGGTCGATGCGGGCGCGTGGCTGCGCCCGTTCCGCGATCTCGTCTACACCATGCCCCCGTTCATCAGCTCCACCGCCGATATCGCCACCATCACCGGCGCGGTCCGCGCCGCGGTCAAGGCATCGGCCAAATGAGTACCCCGGGCGCCCTGAACGGTGTTCAAGTATGCTGCTCAGCTGTGCAGACTGATCCGTTGAGCTGGTTGGACAAGCGCGCGGCCGAACGGGTCGACGCCGGATTGCGCAGGCACCTGCGCCCGCGTGCCGCCGAGTCGCCCGCGATCGACCTCGCTTCCAACGACTACCTTGGCCTGGTGCGCCACCCCGAGGTCGTCGCGGGCGCGATCGCGGCCGTGCGCCGCTGGGGCGCCGGGTCCACCGGGTCACGGCTTGTCACCGGAACCACCACCGAGCACGCCCAGCTGGAAGCCGAACTGGCCGAATTCGTCGGCGCCGACGCGGGATTGGTCTTCGCCTCCGGCTACGCCGCCAACCTCGGCGCGGTCACCGCACTGGCCGGCCGCGGCACCCTCGTCGTCTCCGACGCGGGCAGCCACGCCTCCCTTGTCGACGCCTGCCGGCTCTCCCGCGCCCGGATCGAGATCGCGCCGCACCGCGATGTCGACGCCGTCGAGCGGCTGCTCGCCGAGCGCACCGAGGAACGCGCGCTGGTCCTCACCGACTCGGTGTTCAGCGCCGACGGCGACCTCGCCCCGCTCGGCGATCTGCACCGCGTCGCCCGGGCCAACGGCGCGGTCCTGCTCGTCGACGAAGCCCACGGCCTCGGCGTGCGCGGCCGCGGCGGCCGCGGACTCGTGCACGAGACCGGCCTGGCCGGCGAACCCGACCTCGTCATCACCGCCACCCTGTCGAAGGCCTTCGCCGCCCAGGGTGGCGTCGTCTTGGGCGACGCCCGGATCCGCGCCCACCTCATCGACACCGCCCGCACCTTCATCTTCGACACCGGACTCGCCCCCGCCGCCGTCGGCGCGGCCCGCGCGGCGCTGTCGCTGCTGCGCCGCGATCCCGTCATGGCCTCGCGCGTGCTCGACCGCGCGGCCGATATCGCCCGGATCGCCGGTGTCCCCGAACCGGACTCCGCCGTCGTCTCGGTCGTGCTCGGCGATGCCCAGCGCGCCTTCGACGCCGCCCAGGCCTGCCGTGCCCGCGGCCTCGACGTCGGCTGCTTCCGCCCGCCGTCGGTCCCCGAGGGCACCTCGCGCCTGCGCCTGACCGCCCGCGCCGACCTGACCCCCGCCGAACTCGACACCATCGCCGAGGTGCTCGGCGAGGTTCTCGCCGAGGCGCGCGGCCGGGAAGTGGTCCCGGCATGAGCGGTCAGCGCCTGGCGGCTCGCGTGACCACGGAAGACGCCCCAGCATGCCGAGTGGAGACAGCATGAGCATCCTGCTGATCAGCGGCACCTCGACCGACGTCGGCAAGACCGTCGTCACCGCCGCGCTCGCCGCTGCCGCGCGGGCCGCCGGTCGCACCGTCGCGATCTGCAAGCCCGCGCAGACCGGCATCGCGCCCGGCGAACCCGGCGACCTCGCCGAGGTCACCCGCCTGTCCGGGGTGACCCGCGCCGTCGAACTCGCCCGCTACCCCGATCCGCTGGCCCCCGACACCGCCGCCCGCCGCGCCGCCCAGCCCCTGCTGACGCTGAGCGACACCGTCGCCGCCGTCGACGCCCTGCGCGACGCCGACCTGGTACTCGTCGAAGGCGCGGGTGGACTGCTGGTCCGGATGGGGGAGTTCACCCTGCTCGACCTCGCGCAGAAACTCGGCGCACCGGTCCTCGTCGTGGCCGCCGCCGGACTCGGCACCCTCAATCACAGCGAACTCACCACCCGGTCCCTCACCGCCGCCGGCGTGCCCTGCGCCGGATTGGTCATCGGCTCCTGGCCGGCCGAGCCCGACCTCGCCGCACAGTGCAACCGCGACGACCTGCCCCGGGTCACCGGAACCCGGCTGCTCGGCGCGATCCCCGCCGGAGCGGGTGGATGGGACCGTGCGCGCTTCACCGCGGCGGCGCCGGGCTGGTTCGCCGGCGACTGGCGGCCGTGAACGACCGGCCGATGATCATGGACGGCGTACGAAATATGCGCTGACCAGGTGATTTGACTTCGTGTTCGGCGGTGCGTAACTTAATTCGAGTCAGAGCGACACGGACACCGACCCGGCCGGAAGGCAGGGAAACGAGGTAGGACGATGAGCGCCTGACTGATCTTGTGTTCAGGGTCATGGTATCGGGACTTGCTTCCGGTGGATGGTCTGAGCTAA
>NZ_JBHZBX010000039.1:0-22324 GCF_042755165.1 Nocardia sp. NPDC059177
GCTCCTTCGTCGCGTACGAAACGGCGCCTAACCGGCGACCCGGCCGCGACCGCCGCTTCGCGGCGATCCCTCCTCGAGGTCGGGATGTGCGGGGCTGGGAGTGCGGGAGGTGGCGGACTTAAGTGGCGAGGTGTGGGCTGGTAGTGCGGGAGGCTGCGGTCTTTGGTGGTGAGGTGTGGCTGGTAGTGCGGGAGCCTGCGGACTCGAGCCGCGTGGTGTGGCGCGAGTGCGGAGGTGGCGGACTCGAGCCGTGAGATGTGGCTGGGAATGCGTGAGGTGGCGGAGTAGCGGGTCTGTTTGTCCGGCTACTCCGCCGGGCCGGGGTTAGACCAGTACGTTCGCCGGCTGGCTGAGCAGTTGGGCGCAGCGGAGGAGGCCCAGGTGGCTGTAGGCCTGGGGGTGGTTGCCGAGGGAGCGTTCGGCTACCGGGTCGTATTCCTCGCTGAGCAGGCCGGTGGGGCCTGCGGCGGCGACCAGCTGGGCGAAGAGGGCTTCGGCGTCGGAGCGGCGGCCGATGAGCAGGTAGGCCTCGACCAGCCAGGCGGCGCACAGGTGGAAGCCGCCTTCGCCGCCTGGCAGGCCGTCGTCGTGATGGTAGCGGTAGACGGTGGCACCGCTGCGGAGCTCGGCTTCGGTGGCGACGACGGTGGCCGCGAAGCGGGGGTCGGCGGGGTCGATCAGGCCGCTGAGGCCGATGTGCAGGGTGGCGGCGTCGAGGTCGGTGCCGTCGTAGGCGGCGGTGTAGGACTGCACCTGTTCGTTCCAGCCCTTCGCCTTCACCTCCTCGGCGATGGTGTCGCGCAGGCCGGCCCAGTCGGGGTCGGGGTTGCGGTCGAAGCGCTCGGCGAGGGTGAGCGCGCGATCGATGGTCAGCCAGCCCATCACCTTCGAGTACACGTGGTGGCGCGGGTTGCCGCGGATCTCCCAGATGCCGTGGTCGGGCTCGGTCCAGCGTCGCTGCACGGCCGAGACCATGGCGTGCACCAGTTCCCAGTCGGCGTCGGGCAGGGCCTTGCTCGCCTCGATGATGCCCTGGCGTTCGCGCTCGTGGGCCATGGTGGTGATCAGGTCGACGATCGGGCCGAACACGTCGAGCTGCACCTGCATATTGGCCGCGTTGCCGACGCGCACCGGCCGCGAACCGGCGTAGCCGGGCAGCAGGTCGATGACGGCTTCCGGCGGCAGGGTCTCGCCGTAGATCGTGTACAGCGGGTGCAGGCGTTCGGGGCCGGGCAGGGTGGCGAGCACCTTGTGTACCCAGTCCAGGAACTCCTCGGCCTCGGTCAGCGAGCCGAGGGAGACCAGGGCCTGCGCGGTCAGCGAGGCGTCGCGCAGCCAGCAGTAACGGTAGTCCCAGTTGCGCACGCCGCCGATGTCCTCGGGCAGCGAGGTGGTCGCCGCGGCCAGGATCGAACCCGACGGGCGGTGCACCAGCCCGCGCAGGGTCAGCGCCGAGCGCTTCATCAGATCCGGTTTCAGCGGCGGCAGCTGCAAGCCCGCCGACCACTGCGACCAGTACTCCTCGGCGAGCGCGCGCCGCTGCGCCTCCGGTGTCATCGACGGCGCGAGATCGGCTGTGCCGCAGCGCAGTTCGAGCACGATCCGACCCTCGGACGGGTCGACGACGGCGCGCGCGGTCTCGGAGATCCCGTCGGAGACGATCTCCCACTGCACGCCGGTGGAACGCAACACCATCGGGTCGTTGGTGCCGCTGACCCGCAGGCCGCCGGGCACCGCCTCGATGCGCACCGACACCTGACCGAATTCCGGCCGGGGCGCGAAGGTCACCACGGCCTTGGCGTCACCGGTGATCACCCGGGTCAGATCGGTGCGGTTGGGTGCCACGTCGTGCGGCAGGTAGTCCATCACCTGCAAACTGGCCCAGCGGGTTTCGACGGTCATGGTGCCGTCGACATAGCGCTGCGACAGCGGCAGCCCGGCCCGCTCCGGCGCCACGGTGAAATGGCCCGCGGCCGCGCCGCCGAGCAGGTGGGCGAACACCGCGGCCGAGTCAGGTTCGGGATGACAGAACCAGGTGACGGTGGCGTCGGGGGTGAGTAGCGCGACCGAGCGCGGGCTGGCCAGCATGGACAGCCGTTCGATGCGCGGGGCGCTGGCGCCGGCCAGCCAGGTGCGGCGCTCCTCCACCAGGAACGCCAGCGCGCGCGCTACGTCCTCGGTGCAGTCCACGCGCAGCTTGGCCAGGCTCTCGCCCTCGCCGACCTTGATGCCGACATCGGGTCCGGACAGCACCCGGAAGGCCTTCTCGTCGGTGACGTCGTCGCCGAAGAACACTGCGGCCGAGGCGCTTTCCTGATGCCGGATGGTGTCGAGGGCGGTGCCCTTGTCGGTCGGGATGACCGCGAGTTCGATCACCGCCTTGCCCTCGGTGACCTGCACGCCCACCCAGCAGGCCGGGCCCTGTCGCACGGAAGTCAGTGCGCGCCTGCCGATCTCGGGGCTGGCATTGCGCACGTGCAGGGCGGCGCTGGCCGGCTTGGACTCGACGGTCACGCCGGGGTTCTCGGCGGCGATCTTGGCGAAGGCCGACTGGATCTCGGTGAGCAGTTGCTTGGCGTCGTTGTCGATCGCGTGCACGAAGCCCACGTCGAACTCCGAGCCGTGACTACCGATCAGCTGCACCTCGACCGGCAGGCGGGACAACGCCGCCAGATCGCGTAGTGCCCGGCCGGAGATCACCGCCGCGGTGGTGTTGGCCAGCCCTGCCAGCGCGCGTAACGCGCTCACCGATTCGCGGTGGGGGAAGGCCTTCGCCGGGTCGGACACGATCGGGGCGATGGTCCCGTCGTAGTCCGAGGCAACCAAGAGCCGTGGCACGCGTGCAACCGACGCCAGTGCACGGCGGACATCCAGGGGCAGATCCTGTGCGCTCACGCATCCAACCTAGTGATCGGAGTAGTTGATCAGGGGGCGCGAAAAACAATACTGCGTCAATTCTGGCGCGCGAGCGGCGCGGCGGGTTGTGTGTTCGGGTGGCGGGGTGGTGGCTCGCGATCACCCCGCAAATCCGGCCGCTCGTCGCGCGGGCCGAGTGGTGCCCAGCGCGTGCTCACCGGGGGTGCGGCGGGCCGGGGGAGGCTCGGCAGGCCGGTAGATGCGCTGTTTTGCATATGCGGGCTCGGCTATGCATCTTCCCACTGGAAACGCCACCGCCCACCCCTGTCAACAGGAGTGGGCGATTTGTGACGGTGTTGCCGCGCTATCCGCGATTGCCCAGCAACAGGTCGACGGTGAGCTCGAGCCGTTCCGTGACATCGGTGGCCGAGGCGCGGCGGGTGAGCCACGCCACCAGGTTCGACAGCCACACATCGGAGATGACGCGGGCGATCGCGAGCTGGCGCTCGTCGGGCTCGCCGTCGCTCATCGCGCGGGCGAAGACGCGGTCCATCACCTTGCCGACCCGGTCGACCTCGGCGGCGGCGGAGGCGTCGGCGAACATGAACGCCCGGGTCATCGCCTCGGTGAGCAGCGGGTCGCGCTGCATCATCCGGGTGATCTGGGTGAGCAGGCCGTGCATGCGCTCGGACGGGCCGTCGCCGGGTAGGGGTCTGCGCTTGCCCTCGAACTGCTCGAACTCCCTGGCCAGGGCCGAAACGAGCAGGTGGACCTTGGACGGGAAATAGCGGTACAGGGTGCCGACGGCGACGTCGGCGCGCTCGGCGACCGCGCGCATCTGGACCGCGTCGTAGCCGCCCTTGGAGGCCAGTGCGAGGGTGGCGTCGAGGATGCGCTTACGGCGCTCACGCTGGGCGTTGGAACTCAGCTCGTCCTCGGACAAAGTCGTCACGGTGGGCGTGGGTGCGGGACTGTCCATCGTGGAAACCCTTTCGCTGAGTGCATTTTCGTCGGCTGTGCCGCACGCCGCTGGTGCGCCTGGAACATCCCCGAGTGTAGGTCTCTTGACTTATACCCGGCCCGGATATTAGAACATGTTCTAGGAGTGGGAACCACGCCGGAAGGGCGGATTTTCTTGTGACCATCGCCACCACTGACGAGCATAAAGCCGCCGCGGAGTCGCTGCGGGGCTGGGCGAGTTCGGTCGCGCCGATTGCAACAATGCGGGCCGGCGGGCCGGGCGCCTGGCGCGACTACTGGCCCGCGCTGACCGAGTTCGGCCTGTTCGAGGTCGCCCTCGACGAGGCCGACGGCGGCCTCGGCGGCACTGTCACCGACCTGGCCGTGATGCTGGAACAGACCGGCGACGATCTGGTCGCCGGGCCGGTACTGGCCACCGCGCTGGCGGGGCTGATCACCGCCGGAGCCGTCGCCGATGGCACCCCGGTCGCGGTCGCGGTGCCCGCCGACGAGCAGGCCGCCAAGGCCACCGGCACCGACGACGACGGCTGGATCGTCACCGGCAGTTGGGATTTCGTCTACGGCGCCGACGACCGGACCCGGGTGCTGGTGCCCGCCAACACCGTTGACGGCACCCGCTGGCTGCTGATCGAGCCGGAGGCGGTGACGATCACCCCGCTCGCGCACGGCGACCACACCGTGGCGCTGGCCCGGGTCGAGGCCACCGAGGTCGCCGTCGCGGCCGAGCACGGTTTCGCGCCGGAGGCCGATGTCACCGACCTGTTCGTCACCCTCGCGGTGGCCGAACTCGCCGGCGTGGCCGGCTGGTGCCTGCGCACCGCGGTCGACTACGCCAAGGTCCGTGAGCAGTTCGGCAAGCCGATCGGCAGCTTCCAGTCGATCAAGCACATCTGCGCCTGGATGCTGTGCCGCACCGAGCTGATCCGCGCCGTCGCCGCCGACGCCGCCGCCGCGATCGACGAGGGCGGCGCCGAGCTGCCGATCGCCGCCGCCGTGGCCGCCAGTGCCGCGCTCGACGCCGCGGTCGACACCGCCAAGGACGCCATCCAGGTACTCGGCGGGATCGGCTTCACCTGGGAACACGACGCGCACTTCTACCTGCGCCGGGCCAGTGCCCTGCGCCAGCTGCTCGGCGGTTCGGCGCGCTGGCGTGCCCGCGTCACCGAGCTGAGCCGGGCCGGACAGCGCCGCACCACCGGCGCCGAACGGGTGCTGGGCGCGGCCACCGGTGACTCCGCGCTGGCCGCCGAGATCGCCGCCATCGCCGCCCTCGACCCGGCCGAACAGCCGCGCGCGCTGGTCGAGGCGGGCATGGTCATGCCGCACTGGCCGGCACCGTACGGCCGCGGCGCCGATCCGATGACCTGCCTGCAGATCGCCGAACAGCTGCGCCGCGCCGAACTGGAGACCCCCGACCTGGCCGTCGCGGGCTGGGCGGTGCCGACCCTGCTGCGTTTCGGCAGCCCCGAGCAGATCGAGCGGTTCGTCTGGCCGACCCTGCACGGCGAGGTGACCTGGTGCCAGCTGTTCAGCGAACCGGGCGCGGGCTCGGACCTGGCCGCGCTGCGCACCACCGCGGAACGCGTGGACGGTGGCTGGAAGCTGCGCGGCCAGAAGGTGTGGACCTCGCTGGGTTCGCTGGCCAACTGGGGCATCTGCCTGGCCCGCACCGACGCCGGCGCCGCCAAGCATCGCGGGATCAGCTACTTCCTCGTCGACATGCGCGCGGCCGGGGTGCAGGTGCGCCCGCTGGTGCAGATCACCGGCGAGGACCGGTTCAGCGAGGTCTTCCTCGATGACGTGTTCGTCCCCGACGACTGCCTGGTCGGCGATCTGAACAACGGCTGGAAGATCGCGCGCACCACGCTCTCGGCCGAACGTGTCGCCATGGGCGGCGGCGGTATCGGTGGCGCGCTCGAGGCGCTGCTGGACCGTTTCCCGGTCGGTGGATGGGGAACAGAACTGCGTGAGGACCGTTTCGGCGCCCTGATCACCTCCTCGATCGCTGGTTCGTTGCTGGAGCAGCGGATCGCGGTGGCGACGATGGCCGGAGTCGACGCGGGCGCCCAAGCCAGCGTCCGCAAACTCGTCGGTGTCCGGCACCGTCAGGATCTGGCGGAATACGCACTCGAACTTTCTGGCGAAGAAGGTTCCCTGGACAGTGACGCTCTGAAAGAATTCTTGCTCACCCGGTGTCTCTCGATTGCCGGCGGGACCGAGCAGATTCTGCTGACCGTGGCCGCCGAACGGATTCTCGGCCTGCCGCGCGATGCGGACAGTTAGCTCGATGAGGGAGGACGCCGTGGATTTCACCCGCGACGAAAGCGCCGACGCAGTAGCCGAGGTGGTCGTGAGCCTGCTCGAACGCGAGCAGGCCCGCGATATGGAATTGTGGCCGAGCCTGATCGACTCCGGCCTGCTCGCGGTCCCCGTGCCCGAGCGCTTCGGCGGCGACGGCATGGGCCTGCTGGAGGTGTCGGCGCTGCTCATGGAGCTGGCCACCGACGCCGTGGCGGTACCGGCCCTGCCGACCTTCGGGTTCGGTGTGCTGCCGCTGCTGAGCCAGCTCTCCGACGAGCTCGCCGAACGCGTGCTCGCCGAGGTCGGCAAGGGCACGGTGCTCACCGCCGCGCTCAACGAGGTGGGCGCGCCGTTCACCACCGCGCCGGCCACCACGGCCGTGCGCGCGGGCGACACCGTGCGGATCACCGGCCGCAAGGTCGGCGTGCTCTACGCCGAACAGGCCCGCTGGATCCTGGTCCCCACCGACGCCGGGGTCGCCCTGGTCGAGGCGGTGGCGCCCGGGTTGCAGATCCTGCCGGTCACCGGCTCGGCCGGGATCCCCGAGGCGACGCTGGTCCTCGACGAGGTCGAGATCCCGGCCGACCAGCTGCTGCCCGACGCGCTGCCCACCCTGCACCGCTACGCCCTGGCGAGCATCGGAGCGGTCGCCGACGGCCTGCTCAAAGGCGCGCTCACGCTCACCGCCGAGCACGTGCGCACCAGGGAACAGTTCGGCAGGCCGCTGGCGCAGTTCCAGGCGGTGGCCCAGCAGATCGCCGATCTGTACGTGGTCTCGCGGACCCTGCACGTGGCCGCGGAATCGGCCTGCTGGGCGCTGGCACAGGACAATCCGACGCCCGAACAGCAGCAGCGCATCGATGAGGACCTCGATGTGCTGGCCTACTGGGCGGCCGCGGAGGTTCCGCGCGCCATGCAGCACTGTCATCACCTGCACGGTGGCCTCGGCGCGGACATCACCCACCCGATGCACCGGTACTACTCACAGGCCAAAGACCTCGCCCGCCTGCTCGGTGGCGCTGGTCTGCGCCTCGACCTTCTGGGAGCAAGATGTTCATCGATCTGACCGCCGAGCAGCGGCGGTTGCGCGAAGAATTGCGTTCCTATTTCGCCGATCTCGTCACCCCCGCCGAACACGCCGAGATGGCGATCAACCGGCACGGCGACGCCTACCGCGCGGTGGTCCGCCGGATGGGCGCCGACGGCTGGCTCGGTGTCGGCTGGCCGAAGGAATTCGGCGGCCAGGGTTTCGGCCCGATGGAACAGCAGATCTTCTTCAACGAAGCGGTGCGCGCCGATGTGCCGCTGCCGCTGGTGACCCTGCTGACCGTCGGCCCGACGTTGCAGAAGTACGGCACCGAGGAACAGAAGAAGAAGTTCCTGCCCGGCATCCTCTCCGGTGACATCCACTTCGCCATCGGCTACTCCGAACCGGACGCGGGCACCGATCTGGCCGCCCTGCGCACCACCGCGGTGCGGGACAGCGACGGCGATTGGATCATCAACGGGCAGAAGACCTTCACCACCGGAGCGCACGAAGCCGACTACGTGTGGGTGGCGTGCCGAACCGGATCGGTCGAGTCCCGTCATCGCGGGATCACCATCCTGATCGTGGACACCAAGGACCCGGGATACTCCTGGACGCCGATCATCACCAGCGACGGCGCCCACCACACCAACGCCACCTACTTCGACGGCGTCCGGGTACCGGCGGAAATGCTGGTCGGCGAGGAGAACAAGGGCTGGCGTCTGATCACCACCCAGCTCAACCACGAGCGGGTCAGCCTCGGGCCGTCGGGCAAGATCGAGCAGCTCTACGAGCGGCTGCACGGCTGGTCGGCCGCGCACGAGCTGCTCGATGAGCCCGAGGTGCGGCGTGCGCTGGGCCGGGTGCGGACCATGGTGCGGCTCAACGAGTTGCTGAACTGGCAGGTCGCCGCCGCCGACCCGGCCGCCGCGCAGAACACCGTGATCGCCGACGCCTCGGCCACCAAGATCTTCTCCACCGAATCGCTGCAGGAAGCGGGCCGGATCGTCGAGGAGATCATCGGCCGCTACGGCGATCCCGCCGAACCGGACACCGCCGAACTGCTGCTGTGGCTGGACCGGCGGACCAAGCAGAACATCGTCGTCACCTTCGGCGGCGGCGTCAACGAGATCATGCGCGAACTGGTGGCCTCGGCCGGCCTGGAACTGCCGCGCGTCCCCCGATGAGCAAGGAGCCGGGCGTGCCGGAAAGCATCACCCCAGAAGAGGTCCCCGAGGCGCTGGCGAAGCTGGCCGCGGCCGGTGAGTCGGCGCCGCGCGCCGGGCGCGACCCGGTGAACCAGCCGATGATCAACAACTGGGTCGAGGCGATCGGCGACACCAACCCGATCTACGTCGACGAGTCCGCCGCCAAGGCCGCCGGGCATCCCGGCATCGTCGCCCCGCCCGCCATGGCGCAGGTATGGACGATGAACGGCCTGCACGGGGTGCGCACCGCCGACGACCCGCTCGGCCTGGCGACCCAGCTGCTCGACGACGCGGGCTACACCTCGGTGGTCGGCACCAACTGCGAGCAGACCTACCACCGTTACCTGCGGCCGGGCGAGGAGGTGCGCGTCACCAGCAGGCTCTCGGAGTTCAAGGGCCCCAAGCGAACCGGGCTCGGTGACGGCTGGTTCCTCACCTTCACCACCACCTGGTCCGTCGGTGACGAGGTGGTCACCGAAATGCTGTTCCGCATCCTGAAATTCGCGCCCGCGGCCAAGGAGGACGCGGCTGCGGTGGCAGGCGATGTCGCCCCCGCACCCGAGGGCCGGGTCGGACCGGTCATCTCCAAGGACACCGAATTCTTCTGGGCCGGAACCGAAATCGGCGAGCTGCGCATCCAGCGCCGACCCGATGGCACCTTGCAGCATCCGCCGGTGCCCGCCCTGTGGCAGGACAAGGCCGAGACCACCGACTATGTGGTCGCCGCCGGTACCGGCACGGTGTTCAGCTTCGTCGTGCACCACGCGCCCAAGGTGCCCGGCCGCGAGCTGCCCTTCGTGGTCGCGCTGGTCGAACTCGACGAGGGTGTGCGCATGCTCGGCGAGCTGCGCGGTATCGATCCCGCCGAGGTGAGCATCGGGACACCGGTGCGGGCGGCCTTCGAGCGGCTGCCCGACGGCACGGTGCTCCCGTACTGGCAGGCGCCCGCATGAGCGCGGACGCAGGCCCGCTATCCGCCTGCCGCCGCTGTCCGGGGCCGCTTCCGCGATCGACCAGCCTGCCCGTAGCTCGCCGCACCGTCTCGCGCGCTGTGCGCCGCCGTCCGGAAAGGACGCCACGATGACCTCCACCGTCGATCTCACCGCGCTAGCGGTGGGCACCGCGTTACCGGAGCTGGTGATCCACGCCGATCCCACCTTCGTGATCAGCACCGCCCTGGCCACCAGGGACTTCCAGGACGTGCACCACGACCGCGACAAGGCGGTCGAGCGCGGGTCCAGCGACATCTTCGTCAATATCCTCACCGACACCGGCCTGGTGCAGCGCTTCGTCACCGACTGGGCCGGGCCGGCCGCGGTCGTGAAGTCCATCGCGCTGCGCCTGGGTGTGCCGCTGTATTCCGGTGACACGCTGACCCTTTCGGGCACCGTCACCGCGATCGACGGCGCGCGGGTCAGCATCGATGTGCGCGGCCGCGACAGCCTCGGCGAGCACATCACGGCGACCGCGGTGATCGACCTACCCTCTTTGGAGCAGTCATGACGGGCCTGTCCGGGCACGCTGCCATCGTCGGCATCGGCGCCACCGATTTCTCGAAGGACTCCGGCCGCAGCGAATTGCGGCTGGCGGCCGAGGCGGTCAGTGCGGCACTGGCTGACGCGGGCCTCACCCCCGCCGACGTCGACGGCCTGACCACCTTCACCATGGACACCAACACCCAGGCCGCCGTGGCCAGGGCCGTCGGCATCCCGCACCTGAAGTTCTTCAGCCACATCGGGTACGGCGGCGGCGCGGCGTGCGCGACGGTGCAGCAGGCGGCCATGGCCGTCGCGACCGGGGTGGCCGACGTGGTGGTCGCCTATCGCGCGTTCAACGAGCGTTCCGGCGCCCGCTTCGGGCAGTTCTCGCCCGCGCTGGCCGCCGCGCCGACGTCCTCGGGGATCGACGCGGGCTGGGCCTATCCGCAGGGTCTGGGCACGCCGGCCGCGCAGGTCGCGATGGTCGCGCGCCGGTACATGCACGTCACCGGGGCGACCAGTGCCGATTTCGGTGCCGTCGCGGTGGCCGATCGCAAGCATGCCGCGGTGAACCCGAACGCCTTCTTCTACGGCAAGCCGATCACCCTGGAGCAGCACCAGGATTCGCGCTGGATCGCCGAACCACTGCACCTGCTGGACTGCTGCCAGGAGTCCGACGGTGGTGTGGCCATCGTGGTCACCAGCGCCGAACGCGCCAAGGATCTGCCGCAGCGCCCGGCGGTCATCGCCGCCGCCGCGCAGGGCAGCGGCGCCGACCAGTACGTGATGACCAGCTACTACCGCGACGCCATGACCGGCCTGCCGGAAATGGGCCTGGTCGGTGACCAGCTGTGGGCGCAGAGCGGCCTGACCGCCGCCGACATGCAGGCCGCGATCCTCTACGACCACTTCACCCCGTTCGTGCTCATGCAGCTCGAGGAGCTGGGTTTCTGCGCCAGGGGTGAGGCCAAGGAGTTCATCGCCGACGGTGCCATCGAGCTCGGCGGACGGCTGCCGCTCAACACCCACGGCGGCCAGCTCGGCGAGGCCTACATCCACGGCATGAACGGCATCGCCGAGGCGGTGCGCCAGATCCGTGGCACCTCGGTCAACCAGGTCGACGAGCTCGAGCGCATCCTCGTCACCGCCGGTACCGGCGTCCCCACCTCGGGCCTGGTCCTGACCGCCTAGACGGGGCTACCAGCTACGGTGCACCGTGCCCTTGGAGCCGGTCACCAGGCTCGCCGCGGGGACGTCGTCGGCCACGACGGCGCCCGCGGCGATCACCGCGTCGCGTCCGATGCTGACCCCGGGCAGGATCGTCGCGCCCGCACCGATCCACACGTTGTCCGCCACGTCGATCGGTCCGCCGGTGAGGTACTTGCGCCGTGCCACCGGGTCGACGGGGTGGCTCATGGTGATCAGCGAGGCCCTCGGGCCGATCATCACGCCCCGCCCCAGCCGGATGCCCGCGTAGTCCAGGAACGTGCACCCCTGGTTGACGAATACCTTCTCCGCCAGCTCCAGGTTCAGTCCGTGGTCGGTGTAGAAGGGCGGGTAGATGGTGACGCCCGCCGGCAGTGGGCGGCCCAGGATCTGCTCGAAGAGCGCCGCCTTGGCCGCCTCGTCCTCGAAGGGCGTGATGTTGAGCCGCGAGGTCAGCGCGGTGACCGCCAGTACCCGCTGGTGCATCGCGGAGAACTCGGCACCGAGTACCGCTTCGCCCTGGGCGAGACGTTCGGTGTCGTGGATGAGCATGAGGGGATCGCTTGCCATCGAGCGATTCTCGCCTATCCGGGGCCGGTGGGTTCGTAGGTTCGGTGGGTGATCCCACGCCACGTTGAACAATTCAGCGGCCCACATAGCGCGTGGCCCACCCGGTAGGGCCCGCCGCGCTTGATCACGGTCAGCGACCTGCCGTGCTTCAGGTGGAGACAGTGCCACCTGAATACCTACGGCTGCCTGGGCTCCCATATCAGCCCGACGACCCTGATGTCAGTGGCACCGAGTCTGCCTGGCTTCCATAGGAATTGGATCCGCCCAACCCTGCGGTCAGCGGTCTTGATGCACAGTGTGGTACCGGAAGGTAGCTGCTCCCATGTCCGCAGCTGCACATCATACTGCCCCGCCGCGCAGGTCGCATAGGTTGTGTCAGGGACATCCGCGAACATCGCACCGCTATTTGCAGAGACGCCGATCTCCGGATCGATCACGACGGTCGCGACATCAGTGGAATTCGTGATCCAGCTCGCCGACGAAGTGCGTATATGAACTCCCCACGGCGACGCGTCGGTTCCATAGAAGTCGGAGAGACTGCCGCTGCTGAACACTGGAGGCTCGACAGCTGAGGTCGAAGTGGGATGTGTGGTCGTTACGCTCGTTCGCACAACCGCGCTCGATGGCGCCAACTGGCTGACATCTGTCGGCGGGGGCGTTGAATCGACTGGGGGTTCCGGGGTCTCCGCCCCGGAGGTCAGCAGCGGCACCAGGACTGCGAAGGGTAGCGCCAGTACGCCGGCGATGGCGCCAACCCTCTGCCAATTCACCCCCGTGCGCTGCTCGTCCAGTTGAGCAGCTCCCGGACCTTCCGACATGTGTTCTCCCGCATCGCCAGGATGTCTAACCTGCTGCACAACAATATAACTGAGTTTGCGACTATCGTGGACGGGCCCATCGCAGGTATCACGAGGGCGGCGACCCGACGGCCCGGTGTTGGGTCGTGGCCAATCGGTCGCGTATGTGGGTCATCATGCGGACGACGAACGGCTCCGCAGCCATCGACGACCCCTGCGCCCTGTAGTGCGGCGTCGCGAACTGAGTGGCTGGGTGTCGCCCGTCGTGGACGGGTGGGTTCGTAGGCTCGGTGGGTGATCACACGCCACGTCGTCGATGTCCATCTGCTGCTCGTCCGGGACGGGCAGATTCTGCTGAGCCTGCGTCGCAGTGGTGACGAGTACGACAACCGCTGGCATCTACCCTCGGGCAAGCTCGAGGCGGGGGAGTCCGCGACGGCGGGGGCGGCCAGGGAAGCTGCCGAGGAGATCGGTGTCGAGATCGAGCCCGGCGCGCTGCACCTGTGCCACGTCGCCCATGTGACCGCGCCGGGGCGTGACGCGCGGATCGGGCTGTTCTTTCGCGTCGCGCGGTGGCGCGGCGAGCCTTTCAATAGGGAACCCGACAAATGCTATGCACTGCAGTGGTTTCCGCTGAATGATCTGCCCGCGAACCTGATCGAATATTCCGCGCTCGGAATTACCGCATTGAATTCCGTCAAAACCTATTCCGAATTGGGTTGGGAATAGTCACGACCAGCGTTGTGTAGAAACTGTGAGACTGGACCGGAAAGCTGCTCGATGGTTGCGGGCAGGCCGGCGCGGACTCCGGCGAAGCGGTCGAAGACCAGTCCTTCCAGCAGGGCGAGGAAATCGCCCGCGGTAGCCGCGGGGTCGGTGGCGCCCAGTGTGTCGAACAGTTCGGTCGCGCGGTCCAGGGAGAACAGGCTGCCTGCCAGGCGGGCGTGTAGCTCGGTGTCGCCGAGTACCTCGATGAGCAGTGCGTGCCGGGCGATGAGTTCGTTGCGGCGGTGGGTGAGCGGCCGCGCGAGCCAGCCCGCGATGCCATGGGCGATCTCGGCGGGGTCGGGTCGGACCGTGCGTTGACCTGCGGATTCGCCTGATTGCGTGATGTCGTGCAGCGTGGCGAAGTCGGCGCGGGAGCGGGCGGTGATGCCGTCGGCGACCGCGGCGATCAGGGCGTGCCTGGTGCGGAAGTAGTAGGACGTGGAGCCGGGTGGGAGCTCGAGCGCGGTGTCGAGCGCGCGGTGGGTGAGTGCGCGGATGCCGCGGGTCGCGATGAGGTCGATCGCGCCCGTCACGAGCTGGTTGCGCCGGTCTGTGGACATCGTCACCTTCGCTGGTCGCTCTGCGGTTCGGTCCTCTACAACTGTAGAGGACAAGGAGGTTGTCATGCACCCCGACATAATTCTCGACCCCGCCCAGCTGGCCGCCGGTGACGCGCTCGCCGCCCTGCTCGACCGGCACGCCCGCCCCCGCAAGCGGCAGCGTGGCCGCTACCTGCACGGCAGACCGGGACGCGGCAAGACCATGGTGATGGACCGGTTCTTCGCCACGGTGGCCTCGAACCGCAAGCGCCGCTTCCACTTCCACGGCTTCTTCGCCGCGCTGCACACCGCGGCCCACGACCTCGGCTCGATTGAACGGGCCGTCGCCGCCCTGCTCGACGACGCCGACCTGGTCTGCTTCGACGAATTCCACGTCAACGACATCGGCGACGCCATGCTCGTCACCCGCCTGCTCGACACCCTCTTCGCCCAGCGCCGCACGCTGGTGGTCACCTCGAACTACGCACCCGCCGAACTGCTGCCGAACCCGCTGTTCCACGACCACTTCGTGCCCACCATCACCCGCATCCTCGACCATCTCGACGTCATCACCCTCGACGGCCCACTCGACTACCGCACCCTCGCCACCCGGCGCGACACCGGCTTCTGCGCGGGCGGCTACGTCCTCGACCCGGACGGCACCTCGGGCCCGGTGATTCGCGCCGGCGTGGATATCGACCTCGGAAACGGGCGTACAGTGCGCGCGACCTCGGTCGATGCCGATGCTGTGACCTTCGATTTCCGGCAGCTGTGCGGCACACCGACCGGCGCCGCCGACTATCTCGCCCTGCTCACCCGGTTCCGGCACTGGACCCTGCGTGAGGTCCCGCCGCTGCGCACCGTGCCGCCGGATTGGGCCATGCGGCTGGTCAATCTCATCGACGTGCTCTACGACGCCGACATCCCGTGCACGATCCACGCCGCCGAGCGGGTGGCCGAATTGACCTCGGGAGTGCCGGGTGTCGCGGAGTTGGCGCGGACCACGAGCCGCCTCGGCGAGTTGCCGCTGATCGTTTGTTCCGCTCAACAAGCCCACTGATACGGGGGCACAATAAAAGGGAGGTAATCCAAAAGAAGCGATTTCCTCCCGAGCGAACCACTCGGCATGTAACTATGTGGCTGTTTTGTGCAGGCACTGGGGTTTGGTGGTACAGCTGTGATCGGGGTGAATCAGCCCATACCGCGGGCGATCGTCGTGATCGTGCTGGTAGCCGCGGCGACCATCGCACTGCACGGCTACCTGCCCGAGGCGGGCGCCGAGTCGGCGGGCACGCCCAATCCGCTGCTGGTCGCGGTGATGCCGGTGTTGCTGCTGGTGTCCATCGTCATCCTCGTGGCGGGAGTGATCGCCAGTCAGCATCGTCTGCCGCTGGCCATGCCGCAACACGAGAGCGAAACCCTGCCGCGTTTCCAGTGGCGGCGGATGGTGGTGCTGGCGCCGATCGCGGTGGCTGTGATCGCGCTGGTCTTCGCCGGCGGTGTCACCGCGCTGTTCCTGCTGCCCGGCGCCCGGCCCATGCGCCCGGCCGCGGAGACGCTGCCCGAGGGCTCCGGTCCGGTGCCGACCCCCACCGACGCGCCCGCCCCAGATCCGGGCACCGGCCCGCATGAGCTCACCGGCACCGCGCTGCTCATCGCGGCCGTGCTGGCCGTCGTGCTGATCGCCGTCGCGGTAGTCGGTCTGGTGGTCGTCGCGGTGGCCGCCCGTCGCGAGACCACGACCGCGGCCCCCGCCGAGCCGGAACCGACACCGAGCGACGTGGATTCGCTCACCAGGGCCGCCGAGATGGGCCTGGCCGCGATGAACGCGCCCGGCCAGGACCCGCGCACCGCCATCATCGCCTGCTACGTGGCGATGGAACGCGGCCTGTCCAGCGACCTCGCCGCCCGCCCGAAAGCCTCCGACACCCCCATGGAGGTGCTCGCGCGCGCGTTCGAAAGCGGTGTGCTGCACGATGCTTCGGCACGTGAGCTGGTCGCCCTGTTCGAAGAGGCGCGGTTCAGTCCGCACTCCATGCTCGAATGGCAGCGCATGCGCGCCGAACAACTGCTGCGCATCGTGCTCACCGATCTGCAACGAAGGCTGGTGGCGGCATGAACGGTCAGCGCCCGGAGGCGGTAGCTTGCGTAACCACGCAGGGCGCCCGCTCATGCCCGACGGAGACAGCATGAACAGTCAGCGCCCGAGGGAGGCGGCGTGACGACCGAGGTGGAGTCGAACGAGGGCGCAGGCCGGGGAGCAGTGATCGGTTTCGCGGTCGTGGCCGTGGTGCTGATCGAGATCGCGTTGCTGCGGCTCGACCGCGATTTCGTGCTGCTCGCGGTGGCGTTCCCGGTAGCTGTCGCGCTGGCCGTACTGGTCCGCTCGATGCGGCACCGGGTGCTGCGCGAGGAACCGCTGACCGAATACATCGACAACGGTCCAGCCGAGATGCTCGGCCGCTGGCACGCGCGCGCGGAGATGCTGACCGCCCGTGCCGACGGCACCCGTGCCGACTGGGATCGCCACCTGCGCCCCCTGCTGGCCAAGGAGTTCGAACTGTCCACCGGCCTGCGCGTCGCCAAGAACCGCAGAGCCACCGAAGCCGCCGGGCAGTTGCAGTTCGGTCCTGAACTGTGGCTGTGGGTGGATCCGGCGAACTCGGCATTGCGCGATCAGACCGGTCGCGCACCGGGTAGAGAGGCGCTGGACGAGATCCTGCGCCGATTGCAGACGATGTGAGGGGTTAGAGGCCACCGATGACAATGCCGTTGAACGTGACCGTCCAGCGCTCCGACGCCGTGCTGCGTGAGCTGGGACGGGTCGTGGTCGGCAAGCGAGATGAGTTGCAGCTCATCATGATCGCCGTGCTGTCCGGAGGACACGTCCTCATCGAGGACCTCCCAGGCCTTGGTAAGACACTGATCGCGCGGTCGTTCGCGGCCGCGCTCGGACTGGATTTCACGCGGGTCCAGTTCACGCCCGATTTACTGCCCGCCGACCTGCTCGGTTCGACGATCTACGACATGTCGTCGGGCCGGTTCAACTTCCGTCGCGGTCCGGTTTTCACCAATGTCCTGCTCGCCGACGAGATCAACCGCACCCCGCCCAAGACGCAGGCGGCGCTGCTGGAGGCCATGGCCGAGGGCCAGGTCAGCATCGACGGCGAAACCTTCCTGCTGCCCCAGCCGTTCATCGTGCTGGCCACCGACAACCCGATCGAGTACGAGGGCACCTACCCGCTGCCCGAGGCCCAGCTCGACCGGTTCGCGATCCAGCTGCGCCTCGGCTATCTGTCCGAACAGGACGAGACGCAGATGATCCGGCGCAGGCTCGAACGTGGTTCCACCCCACCGCAGGTCGGCCAGGTGGTCGACGCGCACGGGCTGATGGAGATGCGCCAGTCGGTCGAGTTCGTCACGGTGCATCCCGATGTGGTGAATTACGTGGTCGCGCTGGCCTCGGCCACCCGCAGCCACCCGCAGGTGGAGGTCGGCGCCAGTCCGCGCGCCGAACTCGATCTGGTGCAGATGTCGCGGGCCAGGGCATTGCTGCTCGGGCGCGACTATGTCATCCCGGAGGACGTGAAGGCGCTCGCGGTGCCCGCGATGGCGCACCGGATCACGCTGCGCCCGGAGATGTGGGTGCGCCGGATCCGCGGTGAGGACGTCATCACCGAACTGCTTCGCCGGCTACCGGTGCCCCGCGCCACCAGCACATGAAGCACCGCGACGAATCCAGGACGGTCGAGGTCGACCTGCGCTGGCGGCCCGCGCCGCTGGTGTTCATCCTGGCCGGCTGTGCCGCCGTGGCACTGGTCGTCGCGGTGCTGCGCGGACAGTGGCAGCTGGTCGTGTTCGCGGCGCCGATGCTCGGGGTACTCGCGACCGCGCCGTGGCAGCACGGCCGCACCCGCATCCAGGTCGACGGCAGCGGCACGGTGCGCTGCTTCGAGAACGAGGTGATCGGTTGCAGTGCGGCGGCTTTCGTGGAGAGCGGGCACGCGCTGCTGCGGATGACGCCGGTGCCGCTGGACGGCCTCGGCCTCGAGGTCGAGGAGGCGCACGACTCCGGTGGCGCGCCCGCGGGCCTCGACCTGTCGCTCTCGGCCGGGCGCTGGGGGCGTTATCCGGTGCAGGTCAAGGTGTCCGCGCTGAGTCCGGCCGGGCTCGCGGTCGCGACCGCCGAGCTGCCCGCGGCGAACCTGTACGTGTACCCGATCGCCGACCCGCAGCGAATGCGCTTGCCGCGCACCGAACTTCCGGACCGCATCGGCACCCACCTGACCCGCAAGCACGGACCGGGTGTGGAATACGCCGACATCCGCGCCTACGCGCCGGGCGATCAGCTGCGCACGGTGAACTGGCCGGTGAGCGCGCGGCGCGGCAGGCTCTATGTCACCGAGCGCTTCACCAACCGCTCCGCGGACGTGGTGGTCCTGGTCGACACCTCCCAGCAGGCGCCCGGTCCGGCCAGCGCCTCGCTCGAACTGTCGGTGCGCGGCGCGGCGCAGGTGGTGCAGTCCACGCTGCAAGCCGGTGACCGCACCGCCGTGGTCTGCCTGGGCGAATCGCCACGCTGGCTGCGTCCCGACATCGGCCGCAGGCAGTTCTATCGCATCGTCGACACCGTCCTCGGCGTCGGCGACGAGCACGTCGAGACCACCGGCACGCTGGCCCCGCACGCCGCGGTGCCGATCGGCGCGATCGTGGTCGCCTTCTCCACCCTGCTCGACACCCAGTTCGCGCTGGCCCTGATCGACCTGCGCAAACGCGGGCACGTGGTGGTCGCGGTGGACGTCTTGCGCGGCACCCCCTTCGCCGAGGGGCTCGACCCGACCATGGCCAAGATGTGGCAGCTCGAGCGGGCCTCGATGTATCGCGACATGGGCACCGTCGGCGTCGACATCATCGCCTGGCCGGAGGAGACCCGGCTCGATCAGGCCATGCGCCTGCTGCCCCAGCATCGCCGAACAGTCCGGGTGCGCCGATGATCCGATTCCTCGCCCTGCTCGCCGGCCTGCTGCTGGTCGCCGCCGTCGCGCTGATCACCCCACCGGCCGGCCTGGCCGCGCTGGCGCTGGTCATCGCGAGCTGGTGGTGGCGGCCTGCCTCGATCGGCGCGGTCCTGGTGGTGATCGGCGTGCTCGCCTTCGCCGATGTCGGCGTGATCGCCGCCGCCGCGACCGGTCTGGTGGCCACCACCTACCTGCTCAACG
Source organism: Nocardia sp. NPDC059177 (assembly GCF_042755165.1). Taxonomy (NCBI): domain Bacteria; kingdom Bacillati; phylum Actinomycetota; class Actinomycetes; order Mycobacteriales; family Nocardiaceae; genus Nocardia; species Nocardia sp. NPDC059177. Next base: position 18,951 of record NZ_JBHZBX010000039.1, read on the forward strand.
CGGCGGTCCTGCACGCTCCTGAAGGCGTCGTCCCGACGACCATCCCCTCGGTCGGCGGCGCGGTCCTGTTCACCATCGCCGCGGCCACCGCGGCCCTGGTCCCGGTCCAGCTGGCCTGGGCGCCACTGGCGGCTCCCGTTCTCATCGTCTTGATCTACGCCCTGCTCGTCGGCAGCCTCACCCCGCGACCCCAGGAATGACAAGATCACCACGCTCTGGTGTCAGAGCGTGGTGATCGAGTGTTCGCCTCAGGCGATGCGCAGGCTGACCTCGGTCAGCACGGGCGCGTCCTCGCGTTCGACGACGGTGACGCCGCCGATGAACTCCGCGCCCTCGCGCCAGACCTTGATCCGCAGGGTCTCGCCGGGGTACAGCACGCCGGCGAACTTGGCGCGGAACCCGGCCACGCGGGTGGCGTCGCTGTCGAGCAGGGCGTCGGTGATCGCCTTGCAGACCACACCGTAGGTGCACAGCCCGTGCAGGATCGGCGCCGGAAAGCCCGCGCCTGCGGCGAATTCGGGATCCGAATGCAGCGGGTTGCGGTCACCGGAGAGCCGGTACAGCAGGGCCTGCTGCGGCAGCGTCGGGGCGAGCAGCTCCGCGTCGGGTGCCCGCTCCGGCAGCGCGGTCTTGGCGCTGGGCCCGCGCTCGCCGCCGAAACCGCCCTCACCGCGGGCGAAGATCGACGAGCGCGCGGTCCACAGCGGGTCGCCGTCGGAGCCGACGATGCGGTGCTCCTGCACGACCACCGCGTTGGCGCCCTTGTCCCAGATCTCGCTGATCTTGCGATAGATCGTCGCCTTGCCCGCGGCCGGGATCGTGCGGTGCACCTCGATCTCCTGGTGCCCGTGTACGACCTTGGCCAGGTCGATCTCGATACCCGGGAAACTCACCCGCGGCGGCTCGGTCTCACCCAGTGTCGGCGCGACCGCGGCGAAGGTGGGCAGCACCTGCGGCGTGCCGTCGGTCAGGTAGCGCAGCTCGGCCGGGTCGGTGAAGCGCGCGCCGGCGCCCAGCCCGAGGTGGTAGAGCTGGACGTCGGTCGGCGTCCAGCTGAACTCGCGGACCGGCAGTTCCGCGCCGAGCGCGGTCTGGAGGTCGATCGGCATTGCTCTCTCCTAGGAGGTCGGGGCGGCCTCGGCCGCCTTCGCGGCGACGATATCGAGCACCGCGAGATAGGCGAAGGTGATCGCGGGGCCGATGGTGGCGCCGGGACCCGCGTAGGTGTGGCCCATCACCGGGGCGCTGGAGTTGCCCGCGGCGTAGAGGCCCTCGATCACCGAATCGTCTTCGCGCAGTACCCGACCGGAGGTGTCGGTGACCAGACCGCCCTTGGTGCCCAGATCGCCCGGCACCATCTTGGCCGCGTAGAACGGGCCCTGCGAGAGCTCGGCCAGGCACGGGTTGGGCTTGACGGTGGGGTCACCGTAGTAGCGGTCGTAGTGGCTGTTGCCGCGCCCGAAGTCCTCGTCCTTGCCCGCGGTGGCGAAACCGTTGAACCGCTCGACCGTGGCGGTCAGCTTGTCCACCGGCACCCCGATGCGTTCGGCCAGCTCGGCGATGGTGTCGGCCTTGACGATGAAGTCGTTCTCCAGCCAGCGCTTGGGGAAGCGCTGACCCGGCTGCAGCCCGGCGAAGATGTAGCGGTTGCGGTAGCGCTGGTCGAACACCAGCCAGGCGGGGATGTTCTCGCCCGGACCGGCGCCCTGACCGTACTCACCGCCGTACATGGTGTGCACGGCCTCGACGTAGGGCGCCGATTCGTTGCCGAACCGTTCGCCCCGGTCGTTGACCATGATGGTGCCGGGCAGATTGCGCTCGGCCAGCGCGAACCAGGGCTTGCCGCCCTTGAAGATGGTCGGACCCCACCAGGCGTCCTCCATGAATCCGACCGTCGCACCCGCTGCCATGCCCGCGACGATGCCATCGCCGGTGTTGGCCGCGGCGCCGGTTGTCCACTCAGTGGTTATCGGCTGGCGCTGGTATTTGGCGCGCATGTCGGCGTTGTGCTCGAAGCCGCCGGTGCCGAGCACCACGCCGTAGCGGGCGGTGAAGGTCACCGTTTCGCCGTCGACGGTGGCCTTGACGCCGGTGACCTTGCCGTCGGTGACCTCGAGGTCGGTGAGCGGGGTGTTCAGCAGCACCGGGACGCCCGCGTCGAGCAGGCCCTTGCGCATGGCGGCGATGATCGCCTGACCCATGCCGAGCAGGTGCTTGCCGGTGGCCTTGGCCCAGTAGGTGCGCGCGCCGACCCGCATGGCCCGCAGCGCGCCCTTGGGATGGCGGCGGATCAGGTTGAGCCGGACGAAGTCGGCCTGGGTGACCACGACATTGAGCGGCGCCTTGGCGTACGGCGGTTCCAGATTGGCCACCTCGGCACCGAGCACCTTGGCGTTGAACGGCTTGGGCTCGCAGGAACGGCCCTCGCCGCGGCCGCCCGGCGCCTCGGGGTAGTAGTCGGAGTAGCCCGGCACCCAGTTCATCTTCAGGGGGGTGTGGTCGAGAACGAAGTCGAAGGCCTCGGCGCCGCGATCGAGGTAGGTGTCGATCTTCTCGGCGGGCACCACGTCGCCGATGATGCTGTGCAGGTAGGTGCGCGCGTCCTCGCGGTCGTCGGGGCGGCCCGAGGCGAGCAGCGCCTTGTTCCCCGGAATCCACACGCCACCGCCGGATCGGGCTGTCGACCCGCCGTAGTGGGCTGCCTTCTCCAGCAGCACAACGCTCAGTCCCTTGTGCGCCGCGGCGAGGGCGGCGGTCATCCCGGCGGCGCCGCTACCGACCACCACCACATCGTATTCCCGATCTGTCATATAGAACACGTTATAGAAGGCGTCCCAGGTTTGGCAGGCCAAACTGGAACTTGTTCCAGCGGTGCGGGAGGTTTGCCCACCATATGGTGGAACGTGTTATAGAAATCACCTTCGGATGCGTTGTATTGTCAGGTGGAAGGCTGACGCCTGCTGGCGAAACCGGTTACAGTTTTGCCGTTTGAACCTGCGGCTCGGTGGGCTGTGGTCTGCTGGTTGTGTGAGCTTGACTCGCCGACCGGGTGGGCCTGGTCCGTCCGTGCTGCCTACCTGTACTTGCCGTGCTGCCTAGGAGGTCCGCGTGCTGCCCGACGCGGTACGAACTCAACTCGCCGATGAACTCGCCCGCGCCGAAGACGAGCGGGTCGCCGTGTCGCCGCTGGTCGATCGGTTCCCCGACATCGATGTCGTCGATGCCTACGAGATCCAGCTGCTCAATATCCAGCGCAGGCTGCGCGCCGGCGCGAAGGTGGTCGGCCACAAGGTGGGGCTGTCGTCGAAGGCGATGCAGCAGATGATGGGTGTCGACGAACCCGACTACGGTCACCTGCTCGCCGAGATGGAGGT
>NZ_JBHZBX010000040.1:0-21760 GCF_042755165.1 Nocardia sp. NPDC059177
CGACCGCGGCATCGATCAACCCGCCTATCGAGGAGGACCGAGCTCAGACCGCCGCATAACTCCCGCTGGACTCATTCACCTTGACAAACTCCGGGTGGGACAAGCCGACGCAGCGCGCCGGGAGCTCGACATCGCCCGGTGGCTCCAGGCCGAGGGTATCCCCGCTGTCGAGCCGGCCGGCAACTCCGCCGACTTCACTATCGTAGACGGGCGACCAGTCACATTCTGGCGTGAGTTTGCGTCACACCGCCCAGGTGCAGCGCAGGAGATCGCTGAAGCATTGCGTGCGCTTCACGGCCTCACCGCGCCGGACTTCCTCCCCGCCGTGCAGCCGTTCGTCAGGCTCGACGATCGTATCGATGCAGCGCACACGCTTCCTTTTCTGGACAGGCAGTGGTTGCGAGGTCATCTCTCCGATCTGCGAGCAGCCTGGAACGAACTGCCAGCTGGCGTGGCTTGGGGGCCGATCCACGGTGACGCGTGGGAGGGCAATGTCGTCACCACGACCGACGGCGGCGTGACGGTGTTTCTCGATCTCGAGCGAGCCGCAGTCGGGCCACCGGAGTGGGACCTGACCTCGACAGCGATCAAGCACAGCTCGTTCGGCTGGATTCCGGCGCAACGCTATGAGGTGTTCTGGCGCGCATACGGCTACGACGTGACGTCATGGCCAGGGTTCGCGCTCCTGCGCGATATCCGGGAAATGCGGATGACATGTATGGCTGCGCAGGCCGCTGGGGCGAAACCGGAACACGCCGCTCAAGCTCAGCATCGCGTCGACTGCCTGCGCGGTCGGTTGGGGCTTCGGCCGTGGAATGGCTGGGAACCGATCCCGTAACGGGCTGTGGTTCAGGGCTTCCCGGCGTTCATTGCTGATCACGGGCAGACATCCAGTGCATCCCAACCTGCTGTTATGAGCCCCTAACAGGTTCGGTCAGGTAGCGGTGAGACCCACTGTTGTGCAGTATGTTTCGCCGTGGCGGCACCGTGGATCGTGGATGATGAGTTGTGGGCGGTTATCGAGCCGCTACTACCGGTGAAGCCGGCCGGGACACCGGGCCCAGCTCAGCACGACCCGAGGTTGGTGTTCCAGGGGATCCTGTTCGTGCTGTTCACCGGGATCGGGTGGGAAGACCTTCCCCAGGAACTCGGGTTCGGGTCCGGGATGACGTGTTGGCGCAGGCTACGCGACTGGCAAGCCGCCGGAGTGTTCACCGCGATGCACCACGCGGTCCTGGACCGCAGCAACGCCGCCGGGTTGATCGACTTCGACCGGGCCATGATCGACGGCTCGCACGTACGGGCGAAAAAGGGGGCTCCGCGACCGGACCGAGCCCGGTAGACCGCGCCAAGACCGGTTCCAAACATCACCTGTTGACCTGCGGCAACGGGTTCCCGCTTGTCGTGGAGCTGTCCGCGGCCAATGTCAACGACCACCTGATGCTCGCGCCCGTGCTCGATCGGGTTCGCCCCTTGCGTGGACGACCGGGGCCACCGCGACGCCGGATCAAGAATCTGATCACCGACAAGGGCTACGACTATCCCAGCGTGTACGCCGAGCTGCGACAACGCGGGACCACCGGCTACATCCCGCGCCGCGGAACCCGCGACAAAGTCACTGCAGGCCGTTGGATCGTCGAGCAAACCTTCGCCCTGCTCCACCAGTGCCGGCGCTTGGCGATCCGGTGGGAACGCCGCGCCGACATCGATTACGGGTTCCTGAATCTCGGTGCCGCACTGATCTGTTGGCGACGACTCAGCAACCGAACCCGATAGGCGCACTTAGACGGTCGAGCCTCCGATCTGCTTCGGAATCCGTGGCTCTCGGCGGCGGTACGGGCCAGGCCGGTCAGCGTTGGTGGCAATCGGGCATCCGCCCGCCGATGCGGCGACATCGACACGGATCGCGATGTCGCCGCGCTACGGGCATTACACAGATTCGGCTGCCTTCTTGATAATCAGGTTGCCGAGTACGAGATAGTCGATCTCGGTGCCGAGGAAGCAGTTGATGGCGTCCCAGGGCGAACCGACGATGGGCTCGCCGGCGACATTGAAGGAGGTGTTGAGCAGGCAGGCCACTCCCACCCGCTTTTCCACTTCGCGAAGCAGATCGGCCATCAGCGGATTCTGGCCATCTGAGACGGTTTGAACCCGCGAGGTGTTGTCGACGTGACATGCGCTCGGGATCACATCCATAAATTCCTCCCGTACCGGCACGACGAACGTCATGTAGGGAGAATTCGGAAGCTTTCCCATCTCGAACAGTGTACCCGCACCGGACTCGAGGACGATCGGCGCGAAAGGACGGAAAGTCTCTCGATGCTTCACTCGGATATTGATGATGTCCTTGATGTCCTTGAACGTCGGGTTTGCGAGGATGCTGCGACTGCCGAGAGCTCGGGGGCCGAACTCGGCAGCACCCTGGAACCAGCCGATGACTACCTTCTCCGTCAGTAGCTCGGCCACTGTGGATGCGAGGGCGTTTTCGTTGATCTCTGTGGCAGTAATGCGTTCTTCGAAGTCTGCTACCGCGTTGCGAATATCCGCTGGTGTGAACTCCGGGCCGGTATACGTACCGCATGGCGTGGGTTCGATGTCCCCGTAGGTTCGGCCGACAAATGCGGCCGCGCCGATGGGAAGTCCTGAATCGCTGGCGCCGTAACTGACGTCCATGCTCGAAAAGGTGGACGAGTCGAGCAGCTTGGTGTTGTTCACGCAGTTGAGCGCGACTCCACCTTCGAAAATGAGATCGGAAAGATCCGTCTGCTCCGACAGGGCGCTGATCTGGTGTGCTGTAACCCGCTCGACGATGTCCTGCGCCAGTCGTGCAACGCTCGCCTGGAACTCGAGCGACTTTCGATCGATACCTGCTGTGGCGAAGGTCGCATCGAGCATCTGGCTGTAGGTCAAGTGGCTTGTCGGCCCATTGACGGGCGCGGCGAATTTGAACTGACCGCCGTCCAGGAGTGTGACGAACGAGTCGATGATGTGATCGGCTGTCGGCGTCGGGCAGTATGCCGACAGGCCCATCACCTTGTATTCGTCGTTGTTCGGATAGAATCCGAGGTAGCGGGTCACCAGGGAGTAGAAAACTCCGACGGAGTTGGCGCCGTTTGCGGTGAGATCATCGAAGATTCTGATGACACCGCCTTCGATCGTTCCGGAAATCGAGGAGTCGCGCTCGGCGCGGCCGTCGCTGATCAGGAACGCGGAATCTCCACCGCCACGAACCTGGTAGCCGCACATCAGGTGAGCGAGATGATGGGGTACCTGAACAAATTTCTCGTCCGGCACATCGAATCCCGTGTGTGTCCGGAATTCCTCCACCACCTGCGTGCGGCACAGGATGTTGTGGTACAACCCATTGAGTGCCGCCACCGCGGCGGCGGAGAACTGTGCATCGGGCGAGTGGTCGGCGATATCATTGTTCATCAAGCGCATCGTATCCTCGGTGAACGCCCAAGGCAGCGCGAAATAGTCGACATCTTCGATTTTGATACCCGCCCGCTCGAGGCACCAGTTGATTGCGTTGATGGGAAAATTGTGGGTCTTCTTTTCCCGGTTGAGGCGCTCTTCCTCGACCGCGGCAACCACTGTCCCATCGATAATGACAGCCGCACCGGCATCGTGGCCGATTGTCACGTATCGATCTATTTCGGAAGTGGATGAAAGCAGGACCTCGCTACCGCGAGTAAATCCGTTGTAGCCTAGAACAATCATAGTCGAACCTTTCGGGCATTGTATTGGTTTACACGATGGATCATTGAGATCGTCGCGAGAGTGACCGATGTGTCCGGATCAGTGGAATTTCAACGGGCTCGATCGAAACTGCGCGGCCATTCCTGGTCAGCAACCTCCGGCGCATGGCCGAGGTCGGCCTCCCGGACGAACGTCGCCTGCAGCTCACCGCTGGTGTGCAGGGCGATCGTCCGAATCGGTTTCGCACCCATGCGGGTGGCGTTGATCTCCCGCACCGCGTGGATCAGCCGCCGGGCGGCCTCGCCGCGGTTGACGATTGCGATCCGAGTGAACATGAACGATTCCATTCTCGATTCGCTGCGGTGGACGTTGCCGTCGGTCCGGCTCGAGCGCAGCGGCCATCGACCTATCTGGGCAGTGCCGTCAGGTCAGCCGGTCGTTTCAGCGGGTGGCGCGCGATCGACGGGAGCTCGCGTCTTGCTATTCCGCACAGTGTGCCGGCCGGCGGGAGTTCGATTGCCGCCGTGACCGATGCAGCGCCGATGCTCTCGACGCACAGATCCCAGCGAACGGGGCCGGTGAGCTGGGACACCAGCTTGGCCATCGTGTCGGCACCGGAGTCGACTTCCTTGCCGTCCGAGTTCGATAGCAGGCGGAACCAGGGGTCATTGACGGTGACACCATCGATCGCAGCCGCGAAGGCACTCTCGGCGGACCGCATGAACGGCGTATGGAACGCGCCGGCTACCGAGAGCGGTACGACCTTGGCACCCTCAGGCGGGACTGCCGACAGTTGCTGCAGGGCTTCGATTCTTCCGGCCGCGACGACGTGACCTGTTCCGTTGCGGTTCGCCGCAGACAATCCGAGCCGGTCCAATACATCGATGACGATGCTCGTATCACCGCCGAGGACTGCGGACATTCCGGTCGACTCGGACCGGCAAGCGTCCGCCATGGCACTGCCGCGCGCAGCGGCGAGGAATATGGCAGTGTCCGCCGAAATTACCCCGGCGACTGCGGCGGCCGTCAGTTCGCCGACCGAATGTCCGGCAACGACAGTCTCCACGGGCAGCGGACCGTCGGCGCACAGCGCTCGGAAGGCCAAAAGACCGGCGGCGACGATCAACGGCTGTGTGACGGCGGTATCGACGAGCTCATCGGCGTCGGCGGTGGTTCCCAGCCGCAGCAGGTCCAATCCGCATAGGTCGGACCATACGGCAAGCTGGTGTTCTGCGTCCGGGGCGACCAACCAGGGTATGAGCATCCCGGGCTTCTGGGCGCCCTGGCCTGGCGCCAGCAACGCGAGCCGGCCGGGGCGCGCTGTAGGTCGGTCGGGTGCGACGGCTGAACGGATTTGGGACATCTGCGCTCTCAATTGGTGATGATCGGTGCTTCTCAAATGCGGGGGCCGCTACCCGGTATGCGCGTCCAGTACGGTGCGGAACGACGAGAGCCAGGAGACGACCTCCGAAGGGCTTGCGCCATCCAAAATCTGGCGTATCAGGGCCGATCCGATGATGACTCCGTCCGCCGACTCGGCCGCCGCACCCGCCTGACTCGGAGTCGAAATACCCATGCCGATCAGCGCCGGGGTCGCGGAGTAGGACCTGACTTCTCGAGCCAGGGGCGCAGCGGAGGCAGACAGGTCCGCCCGCTCGCCGGTCGTGCCCATCAGGCTGGCCACATACACAAAGCCGGTGCTGTGTTCGGCGATCATCCGGCGCCGTTGGGAACTGCTCGACGGGCCGACCATCAGGACCAAGCCGATCTCGTACTCGGCTGCCATTTTCGCTACCAGGGCGAGCTCTTCCACCGGGGCGTCCGGGATGATGAGCCCATCGACGTTCGCTGCCCGGAGTTTTGCGAAGAAGCTGTCAACCGTGGCATGGGCAACCAGGTTGTAATAGGTCATCACCACGAGTGGCACTGTGAGCTGCATCGCGGCCAGCTGATCCAAGACGGCATCGGCAGTAGTTCCGCGACGGAGGGAAATGTCCGAAGCCTGCTGGATCGTCTGTCCGTCGATCATCGGATCGGAAAACGGTAGCCCGATCTCGATTGCGTCCGCGCCGCCGGCGATGTACGAGTGGAGGTATTCGGTCCAATTGTCGACAACGCCCGCTGTCAGATACGGGACGAGAGCTTTGCGCCCGGATTCGCGGAGATGCCGGTGAAGTCTCGTGGTCATAGTGTCTCCATCAGTGTTGCGATGTCTTTGTCACCGCGGCCGGACAGCGTGGCGAGAACGGTCGCGCCGGCGGGGATCGCTCCGGAGTCGGCAGCCTGGATGATCCATGCGAGCGCGTGTGATGATTCGAGGGCTGCGAGGATGCCCTCGGTGCGAGCCAACCGCATGAGTGCGGCCAATGCCTGTTCATCTGTCACAGTGACGTACTGCGCACGGCCGGTCATCTTCAGGTCCGCGTGTTCCGGGCCGATGCCGGGGTAGTCCAATCCGGCTGCAATCGACTCGGCCTCGCAGATCTGACCGTGCTTGTCCTGGAGGATCAGTGAACGGAAGCCGTGGACAACGCCCGGCGTGCCATAGCTTGCCGCGGCGCCACCGGCTGCCTCGACTCCGATGAGTGTGGAATCGGTATCGAGGAAACCCGCAAAGGTACCTGCGGCATTGGAGCCCCCGCCGACGCAGGCAACAACGAAGTCCGGTATTCCGGACAGCTTCTGTTCGAGCTGCTTGCGAGCTTCGTCACCGATTACGCGCTGGAAATCGCGGACCATGGTCGGATACGGATGCGGTCCCATGACCGACCCGACGCAGTAGTGCGAGTCGTCGGTTACCTCCACCCAGTGCCGCATCGCTTCGGTGCACGCGTCCTTGAGGGTTCGGCTGCCACTGTCCACCGGGATCACCTCCGCACCGAGGATCTTCATTCGGAAGACGTTCGCGGCTTGTCTGCCGACGTCCTTGCTCCCCATGAAGATCCGGGCTTCGAGGCCCATCAGGGCGGCCGCTGTCGCAGTGGCGACTCCGTGTTGCCCGGCGCCGGTCTCGGCGATCAGTCGAATTTTTCCCATTCGTCGCGCGAGAAGGGCTTGGCCCAGCACGTTGTTGATCTTGTGCGACCCGGTGTGCGCGAGGTCCTCGCGCTTGAGCCACAGATCGATCCCGAGTTCCTGGGACAGCCGCTCGAGCGGTGTGATCGGGGTGGGTCGTCCGGCCTGAACTGCGAGAAGCTCGTCCAGCTCGCGTACGAAGGCGGGGTCCTGCTGCGCGGCGAGGTAGGCAGCTTCCAGTTCCATGCATGCGGGGACGAGAAGTTCGGGAACGAATCTGCCGCCGAATTCGCCGAATCGGCCGTCGATACCGAACCCGCTCTGGGAATCGGTTCCGCCGCCGGCGGCGGGCGTGTGAAGGGGATCGAACTCCAGCATGGGGTGATCATGGCATAGTTCTAGAACTGTTGTCACGTTCGTGCGTGAGTGTTGACCACGCGGACCTTCGTGGCGGGCGTCTGATCGCTGCGGACGGCGTCGCCCGACCGGGCGTCCGGAACTGCTCGCACGCCGTCTGTGTCGCGATGAGATGTGGCGCTGTTCGACCTGTGGCGTCGGCACGCCACCAGCCAGTTTTCGGGGCGGCAGCATGGATCGGAAGATGTTGCTGGGCAGGGAATTCCACCGATATGGGTTCGATCCGGCCGTGATTGCTGTCCGATGGGTGCGCTTCGGGGCGGCAGTAGCCCCACTATCTTGGCTTTCTTCTGCGGTATCGGCGCCGTTAGGCTTGACTAAGGCCTGGAGATCGAAGGCATTCTCCGGGGGCACACACCCAAGAACCGGCAGCGGAGCGGGGGCCGAAGAGGAAGTACCGATGAACGCTAGAACGGCTAGAGACGAGGCGCAGGTGCGACAGCCGAAGTATGTCGCCATCTATCAAACGCTCGCCACCGAGATCGCAGACGGAGTGCACAAGCCTGGTGACCCGTTGCCGTCCCAGCGTGAGCTGTCGCAGCGCTTCGAGGTTACTCTGATGACTATCCGTCAAGCGGTGGGGATGCTCAAGGACGAGGGGTTGGTGGACGTGCGCCAGGGGGCTGGGACAGTTGTGTCCCAGGGCAGATTTCAGTACCAGTTGGGGCCGTTGCGAAGTCTGTCGGAAGACTTCATCGCCAGTGGTCAGCACATGCGCACCGATGTCTTGGGTATCGCGCGCGTCCAGCCGCCCGCGCGGGTTGCCGACCGGCTCGGGATCGATGGGGAGTTCGTCGTTGCGGTCGAGCGACTTCGCTCGGCCGACGCCGAGGACAGGGGGCTGGTACCCATCATTCTGCAAACCTCGTACCTCCGTGAAGAATACGGAGGACGGGTCAGTATGAATGCCCTGCGGGATCGGTCCCTGTATCAGGTCCTGGACGAAGACTTCGGCATCCGGGTCGGTCGCGCCGAGGAAACGATCGTGGCCGCGGTCCTCGGTGAACGCGAGGCCAGGTTGCTCGGGACGCTAGAGGGAGCGCCGGCGCTGCTGAGCTGTCGGCTCACTTACGACGTGCACGACGTCCCGGTGCTGGATGACTGGGCACTGCTGGGCGCGGACGTCGCGCTGAGCGCAACTCGGCTCGCAGAGCGGACGACCATCCACTACGCGATGCATGACTCGGGCAAGATATCCGATGCGGTGTACCGGCCACCGCGGTCCGGTGGCGACCCTGCGCGTTGAGCGCTGACGCCGGCCCGTAAAGGGTGGCGTGGAACGAAGTCCGAGGTCGGGCGGCGGGCTGCTGCCCAGACCGGCCAACGCGGGGCGCTGGAGGATGCCGTGTCGGTTCCGAGACATGGATCGCCAGAAGACCTGCGGACGGGCAATGCGCTGCGGCCGGCTGCGGCTACAGGTGTGCCATGCGTGACGCGATGACGCACCGCGGGCGGGGAACAGGTCTCGACCTTGTTCCGTCTGCCCGGCGCCGCGAGCACACCCCCGACGCGATTGACTTCTAGCACTGCGCCGGTTAGGGTCTGAATGTCATCTAGAACTGTTATTGGGGGAATCTGATGTCGACTTTTGATCTCTATGAGCTTCCTGCGGAGATGTCGACCTGGGATGTCGAGGCACGCGGACATGCGCGCTTTACGTGGGAATATGACGACCACCGCGATTCGATGCTGCGGCTCTATCAAAAAGGTAAGGACCGGCAGTGGGACGCGGTTACTCGGATCGATTGGTCGCTCGAGGTCGATCCTGAGGACCCCTTGCAGCTTCCGGAGCGAGCACTGCCGTTCTATGGTTCGAAGCTCTGGGAACGCTTGAGCCTGGAGCGGCGGCGTGAACTGAAGGGTCATTATGCGACTTGGCAGTTCAGTCAGTTCCTGCATGGTGAACAAGGGGCGATGATCTGCAGCGCTCGGACCATCGAGTCCGTGCCGGACATGGACGCCAAGTTTTTCGCGGCCACTCAGGCCATGGATGAGGCGCGGCATGCGGAAATTTATGCCAAGTTCCTCCAAGAGAAGGTCGGGTTCCTGTACCCGATCAATCCGCACATCAAGAGCCTGCTCGACAACACCCTGTCCGACGGTCGATGGGACATGCCGTACTTGGGCATGCAGGTTTTGATCGAGGGATTGGCCCTGGCCATGTTCGGCATTCTCCGCGATAACACTCGTGCTGAGCTCCCGAAGCAATTGCTGGCCTATATCATGCAGGACGAGGCTCGGCACGTTGCCTTCGGTCGGCTGGCACTTCGCGACTACTATGCTGGCCTCACCCGGGCCGAGCTGGCCGAGCGAGAAGAATTTGTCATCGAAGGTTGCTATGCCCTGGCGAACCGGCTTCGCGGCCGGGAGGTGTTCGAACACCTCGGATACAGCACCGATGAAGGAATCGCAGCGGTCGACAACTCGCAATATGTCAGTGATTTTCACGGTCTGCTGTTCAGCCGAATTCTCCCGTGTCTGAAGGACATCGGACTCTGGAGCACGAAGCTGCAAGAGGCATACCGGAACCTGGGCGTGCTGGATCGCGCCGATGCTGACCTCGACCGGATGTCGCAACACGACAGTGATTTGGCGGACAGCCTGGACCGCAAGCGGCGCGACGCATTCATCAAGGCCGAGGAACTCGACCGGCTCGACGACGTGAACGATGCCATCGCGCTGGCCGAGCAGGATTGAACGTTCGACGCGGCGCCGAAGCAGCCGGACGAACTGCAGTCTAACGAGGGAGGAAGAATAGTGCGTGAGGGTACGCCGCGTATTGCCTTGATCACCGGTGGCGCCCGTGGGATCGGGGCCGCAGTGGCGAATCGAATGGCCGAGGAGGGCTACGACATCGCTTTTTGCTATCGGGGGAACGGGCAAGCGGCCGAGGAGACGGCGGACAAGATCGCGTCCTATGGCGTCAGGGTCCATCATGCAGTCTGCGACGTCAGTGACGAGAAGCAGGTTGACTCGTTCGTGAGTGCGGTGGAGTCCGAGCTGGGTAGCATCGATGTACTGGTCAATTCGGCCGGCATAGTCCGTGATCGGGCCATGGTGCTGATGGATCCCGAAGAATGGGATGCAGTCATCGCAACCAATCTTCGCGGCACCTTCCTGACCTGCCGCCGTGTCGCCTATACGATGATCAAGCGCTCGTCGGGTTCGATTGTCAACGTCTCGTCGGTCATCGGCATCGACGGAAACATTTCGCAGGCAAACTATGCTGCGGCCAAGGCTGGAATCAACGCAATGTCGCGCACGCTTGCCAAAGAGCTGGCACGCTACGACGTTCGCGTCAATGTGGTGGCGCCGGGCTGGATCGCCACCGACATGACCGCGGCGCTGCCCGAGAAGGCGCGGAAAAAGGTCATGGACTCGATCGCAATGGGGCGAGCAGGTACGGCGGAAGAGGTTGCCGACGCAATTGTCTTCCTGGCCGGAGACAGGGCGCGGTATATTACGGGGGAAACCCTTCGTGTAGACGGTGGCATCGTCCTCTGACATGTGACCGTCCGGTTTCGATTTCGAGAGAGTTCAATGCTGGTTTCGGGGAGGGTTGCACCTCTGTCTGCGGTCGACAAGGTCGATCGAATCGAAGAATTGCATGCCGTTGGATTCAAGACTGTAAGGGCGACGGATCCTTACATGGACGGCCATTATCCGGGGTTTCCGATCTATCCTGCAGTATTTATGGTCGAATCGGTTCTGCAAACCGTTCAACATTTATTTGCAGATCGAGGTGTTTCGATCCGGGAGGTTCGGTCGCTTCGGGTTCGCGCGCCGATCATCGAAAACGACGAACTGCGCATCGACTGCCGTGGCGATGCGGCCGGCGGCGAATTGGTCGTCAAAGCGTCGTGCACCAGGGGTGACGGTGCCGAGGCCGGTCGAGTTGTTCTGTTGTGTGATGTCAGGTGACTCCGGGGGTTCGCACATGAAATTGCCAGATCCGAATGCGGTACTGCCGCACGGATTCCCGATGCTTCTCGTTGACAAATCGTTGGATCACACGCCTGGTCGCGAGATAGTGACCGAGAAGCGGGTCGGTCCCGAGGAGCCATGCTTCGACGGTCTGGAGGAGGGGTGCGACCCGCTGTATCCGTCGACACTCGTGCTCGAGTCACTGGTGCAGAGCGGTGCGCTCCTCTGGCTGGATCATCTCGAACGGAGCGGAAAGCTCGAATCGGCGACCCTGCTGCTCGGTGGTGTGCGTGGATGCCGAATCTCCGGAACCGTCCGCGCCGGCGACACGATCGTCCACACGGTGACGATCGACCGCCTCTTCGACGACAACGTGATCTTTTCGGGCCGATCCGCAGTTGACGGTATCGAAGTCATGTCCATCGAATCTGTTGTCGCGGCACTGCGCGCCAACTGAATATCCATTCATTCCAAGAAAGAGGGAGCTATGCCCACCGATCTGAGCATTGCGGTCATCGAAACTCACCTAGAGGAGCTTCGGGAGCTCGTCGCAAATGTGCTCGATGTCGACCCTGAGGAAGTCACGGAGACGACCTCCTTCGTGGAGGACCTCGAAGCCGACTCGCTGCAAGCGATCGAGATTCTGGCGCGGGTCGAGAAGACCTACAAGGTAGAGGTGCCGCAGAGCCGCCTGGCCGAGATGGCGAACCTCGCCGATGTCTACCGTGTAGTCAGCGAATACACCGGCTGGGGCAAGTAGATGCCGGAACGTGTCGTAATAACCGGGCTGGGACCGGTATCGAGTATCGGTGTCGGGGCGGATGCCTTCCTGAACGGACTCCGCGGCGGTCGGCTCGGAACTTCACCGATTGCTTCCTTCGACGCCTCGGGGTTCCCGCATCGAATGGGCGGGGAGGTGCACAATTTCCGGCCGGAGGACATCCTCTCCCGGTTGTCGTCCTCGGAGTGGGGGCGTACCAGCCTCTTCGCGGCCGCGGCGGCACGGCTTGCGGTACAGGACGCTGGGCTGACGGACGAGGAACTCGGAGCGGTTCGGACCGGTTCCTGCATCGGCACGACCAGTGGCGAGGGCAAAGTTGCCGAGCTGTTGGCCGAGCATTGGGTCGCGGACGGGATCGACACGGAAGTGGCGGATCTGTCGACTCAGTTGCCGGCACATCGATTGGCCATCGCGGTCAACCGTGAGCTCGGTGTCTCAGGTGAGGCGGTAACGGTCACTACCGCGTGTTCGGCCAGCAACTACGCCATCGGCCTGGCCTACGATCTGGTCGCCAGCGGCCAGTTGGACATCGCGCTCGCCGGAGGTGCCGACAGTGTCGCCCGCTGGGCGCACGCCGGATTCTTCCGGCTGGGTGCGCTGGCGGAGACGGTCTGCCGGCCGTTCTCCAGCGATCGCGGCGGCATCCTGTGTGCGGAGGGCGGAGCCGCCGTCGTCCTCGAAACTCTGACCAGCGCCAGAGCGCGAGGCGCGCACATCTATTGCGAGGTCCTGGGATACGGCGTCAACTGCGATGCCAACCATATGGTCTCGCCGGACGCGAGCAGTATCGCCGAATGCATCCGGCAGGCGCACGAGCAAGCCGGCGTCAAGCCCGGTGATGTCGACTATGTCTGCGCACACGGCACAGGTACACCGACGAACGATGCGGTCGAGAGTGCTGCCCTGCGCATGGTGTTCGGAGACTCCGTGCCGCCCACCAGTTCGATCAAATCCATGCTGGGGCATGCGATGGGAGCTGCCAGCGGGTTCGGTGCCATCGCCAGTGCGTTGGCGATTCGATTCGGGTTCATACCGCCGACAATCAATTTCAGCGAGCCCGATCCTGGTATCGACTTCGTCGATTGCGTTCCGAACGAAGCAAGGGAAATACCCGTGAATGTCGTGCAGAATAACGGATTTGCCTTCGGCGGGAACAACGCCATCGTGGTTCTGGGGGCCATGTCGTGACCGAGATCGTCACCACGTCTGTGGTCCCCGCGGTCCGTATCCACGGCTTCGGCATCCTCACGCCGGCGGGAACCGGCATCGAACCGTTGTCCGAGCTGGTGTCGAGCTCGGGGGACCCACAGGTGGGCGAATCGGCGACGCCGGACCTGTACCCGCCGATCGGAGTCCGGACAGTCCCCGATTTCGAACCGCGTGAACACCTGGGCCGCAAAGGTATCGGATCACTCGACCGCACTACGACCCTGGCACTCGTCGCTGCGAAGTTCGCACTCGACACGATCGGGGGTGCGGTGCCCGAGGGCTTTGTGGGGGGCATGGTCGTCGGCACGACGACCGGCAGCCTGCCGGCGATGTTCGAGTATTGCCGGGACACCATCGTGGAGGATCGGCCATACCTGGTCAACCCCATCAAGTTTCCCAATACCATCATGAACAGTGCTGCAGGGCAGACAGCCATTCGGTGGGGGCTCGAAGGCGTCAATGCGACCGTGGCCGGCGGCCGAGTGGCAGCCTTCCAGGCACTCAGGTACGCGGCCAATTCCCTGCGGCAGGACCGTGCCGACGTGATGTTGGTAGGCGCGGCGGAAGAGGCTAGCGCATACCGGGCGTGGACCCAACCCGTCGAGGACCGGGACACCCCCGGGTTCGCCATCGGCGAGGCGGCGGCGATGTTCGTTGCGTCGCTTCCCGGCCACGCGGACATCGATCTTCCAGTGCTCGGTGATGTGCTCGCGGTCCGTGTTCGGTCCGCGGCGAGCGACGAGAGCGTGGCCGATGACCTGGCTCGATGCATCGCCGAGGTCCTTGCGGAGGCCCAACTGCCCGTGGACGCGGTCCACCTGCACACTCCGGGGCTCACCGATGAGTCCACGCACGCTGCCGCGGAGCGAGCGGCGGTCGCGGCATCCGCGGGCGGCGCGGTCGAGACGATTGCCATCGATCGCTTCGTCGGGATGTGCGGAGCGGCCCACGGCGCGATTCAGCTTGCCGTGACGCTCGATCGCCTGGCACAGGCTCCGGCCGGAGCCGTCGGCTTGCTGACCGGTGTGACAACGGACGGTCTCGTCGCCGCGGCCCTGGTGCGATTGGTGTCCGACCAGCAATGATGAATACGCACACGATCAGCGTCGGCGACGTAGCGGTCCACCGTGTCGGCGACGAATCCGGTCCGCAGCCGGTGTGCGTACTCGCACACGGGCTGGAGGATGGCTGGCAGTCGTGGTCCGGCCTCATCGGACAGCTGGCCTCAACTTACCGGTGCTATCTGCTCGACCTGCCTTGGCGAGCCGGGAACACCTACGAGTGGCGCCGATCGTTCGAGCCACTGACGTGGCTCGAACGTGCTCTGAGGCTTATCCCGGAACCGATCGATATGATCGTCGGCCATTCACTCGGTGCCAACGTGATCCTCGACCTGCTCTGCCACGATGCTGCGATCACGCGCAGCGCAGTACTGATCGCGCCGTTCTACCGACCTGCCGCGGTACCCGCCGATGACCGCTTACGGGAGCAGTCGCGGCAGTACCTGCGTCAGGTCATCGATGACGGAACCCGGCTACGACTGGGTTCGCGGGCACATCGGATCGACGACGATGTGCGAGCGGCCATGGTCGACAAGCAGTTGGAGAGAATCGGGCCCGCGGGATTCGATGTGCTCTTCGACCAGGTCGCGGCGAGCGGCAACCTACCACTGGACCAGATCGCCGCATCCTGCACCGTCATCGCCGATCCGGAGGATCTGGGATTGGCGGGTGGGGACAGCAATCTGTTCACCAGCGCCTGGCCGGCGGCGAATCTTCGACTATTGCCCAGATTCGGGCACTTCGGTCACGTGACGTTTCCCGAAGTAGTCGCCGAGGCGGTACGCGAGTTATCGCAGTCCGCTCCGACATCCGTGACCGGCTCAGCACACATGGCGACTACGGAGACCGCGTAATGACACGACGTTCACGCACCAAGCCGCGGCTGTACTTCTCTTTCCGCAGTCCGTATACCTGGCTGGCCGCTCACCGATTAATCGGAAAGGTACCGGCCGCCTTCGATCTGATCGACTTCATTCCCAGTTGGGAACCGGACGATGATCTCGCGGACCAGCTCGAACAGGCCGGGGGTGCCGTTCCGTATCAACCGATGTCGAAGGCGAAGCACCTTTACATCCTGCAGGACACGAAGCGGATCGCCTCGAGTTTGGGTCTCACGATGCGATGGCCCGTCGACATCGATCCATGGTGGGAACTTCCGCATCTCGCCTGGCTCGCCGCAGATCGTGACGGCCGCGGCGCGGAGATGTTCTGGGCGATCGCGAACGCGCGATGGCTGCGCGGCGAGAACATCTGCGATCCCGAGGTCATCACGCGGTGTGCGGTAGAAGCATCCGTCGACCCGGAGTTCGTGGTCGCGGCCGCGCGCGACAGCGCGATCCGAGCCGAAGGCGTGCGCCTCCTGGCGCAGGCCGACGATGACGATGTCTTCGGATTCCCCTACTTCAGGGCAGGTTGGTTGCGGTTCTGGGGATACGACCGGGTGGACGATTTCGTGTCGTCGCTGCGAGACGGTTCCCCGGCTGTCGAGGTTCGGTTGGACGATCTCCCGCCGGAGGTGCTGTCCGAGCCAGGGTGCTACGACACCGATGCGCCAGGAGGCTGCGGATGACCACAGTGGTCCATGGACCGGAGGACTTGCCCGCGCATCGGTCCCGATCGAAATTCGAAGGGGGGAATCACGTACACGGAGGCGTCGGAGAAGGCTCGGCACGGTCGGTGCTCGCGAGCATTTCGGATCTCACAATCCTATCCGAGGGATTGCGGGACGACTCGGACCTCGTGGATGCGGGGTTGAACTCCGGCGATTTGATTCGATTGCTCGCGCAGGTCGAACGTAGCTTCGGTATCGAACTGGATCTGGATGATCTGCCCGGTCCCATCACGTTGCAGGCGATCGATGCCGTCATCGCCCGAAAGGACCCTACCAGGCCCGAGATATTGGGGGAAGCCAGTGTGGTTGAGTGAAGTACTGAAACGGAACAGTAACCTGTACGGCGATCGTCTGGCTGTTGCTGACCTGAATCGATCGCTGAACTGGTCGGAGCTCGAAGCCAGCGTAATGCGGTTGGCCGGAGAACTTACTGTTCGGCGTGTCGAGGTCGGTGACCGGGTCTTGGTGCTGTCCAATGATCGGGTCGAGGTCGTTCAGCTGTACTTCGCGCTTTCCTGGATCTCTGCTGTCTACGTTCCGATGAACCACAATGCCACGTCCGATGAGATTCGATATCTGCTGGAGACGGTGCAGCCGCGGCTGGTGGTCGGCGAAGCGGAGCTGCTGACCAAGCACCGTGCGGCCTTTGTCGGCCTACTCGACGCTGGCAGCACGATGCTGCTGGACGACGGCGAATTAGATTTCGGGAAGACGGGTTTCGTCGGAACACCGATACTCGGTGAATGGTCATCCCCCGCTGCCATCATTCACACCTCGGCAACCACCGGGCGTCCGAAGGGCGCTGTCTTCGACCACCGATCGCTCAAGGACCACTGTTTGGGCATCATGGCTTCGATGCCCGTTTCGTCGGACGATGTCCTGGTGAGCTGTTGCCCGCTCTTCCACTCCAGTGCGATTCTCGGCCTTGCGTTCATGACGGCTGGAGCCGGCATCGTGGTCATGCCGGGGTTCACTCCGAAACGTGCGCTCCAGGCGATTTCGAAATATCGGGCGTCGCATCTGTGGCTCACGCCGGAGATGCTCCGGTTCGTTCTGCGGAGCCCAGGATTCGCGAGCGCTGATCTCGCCAGCCTGCGCGAAGTCGTCTACGGTGCCGCGCAAATGCCGATCGATCTCTATCGCGAGGCCGCCACGGCCTTGGATGTCGGATTTCGGCAGAATTACGGAATGACGGAGGCGGGTGGTCCGATCGCGCTTCTGGCACCGGAGGAACATCCGGATCCACACGATTTGGACGGGGTCGACGACATTGCCGCAGGTCATGCGGCGGTAGGCTTCTCGATTGCGGTGCGAGACCAGCAGGGCCGATTGCTGCCATCTTGTGAGCTCGGGGAGATCATTGCCGCAGGTGCCGGAATCATGACCGGTTATCTCGATCGACCCGACGCCTACGACGAAGCTGTGCGCGACGGCTGGCTGTGTACCGGCGATCTCGGCTATATCGACGATTCCGGGCTCTTGCATGTTCGAGACAGAATAAAAGACGTAGTGATTCGTGGCGGTCAGAACATCTACCCCGCTGAAATTGAGCGTGTGCTGGGTAACCATCCGGCCGTGGACAGTGTGGCAGTGGTGGGTGCTCCCGACCTGGATTGGGGCGAGGTGCCGGTCGCCTTCGTCGTCCTGCGTGGTGAATCGACTGCCTCCGAGTCGGAGCTCGTCCGGCACGTGGTCGACACGATGTCGAGCTACAAGCGACCGCGCGAGATTCGCATCGTGCCGGATCTACCACGCAGCGCATCCGGAAAAATTCTGAAGCGAGTGTTGCGTGCGGAGGCGAGTGCGCAGTGACCCGGCCGGTGGATGGCATTCGAAAGCTGCACGTGGCAGGCGATCTGAGTATTCACGTGGAGGAGCGCGGGTCGGGTCCGGTGCTGCTGTTTGTCAACAATTTCTTCGCCAATGTCGACAGCTGGCGCAGTCGAACAGAGGAACTTGCCGAGCGGTTTCGGGTAGTCACCTACGATATGCG
This sequence comes from Nocardia sp. NPDC059177, assembly GCF_042755165.1. Classification (NCBI taxonomy): domain Bacteria; kingdom Bacillati; phylum Actinomycetota; class Actinomycetes; order Mycobacteriales; family Nocardiaceae; genus Nocardia; species Nocardia sp. NPDC059177. The sequence continues at coordinate 17,712 of NZ_JBHZBX010000040.1, forward strand.
AAATCAGCGCAACAGTTCGATCGATCTCGGTGTTAGCTGGGACGATCACCTCGCTGACCTGCACGGTTTGATCCAGGATGTCGGCAGCGAGCCGGTCGTGCTGGTGGGTAGCTCGATCTCGACGATGCTGTGCCGCGATCTGCTTCGTCGATACCCGAATGTCGCGCGGGGCGCGGTGTTCGTCGGGCCGGCGTTCTCGCCCTACGGTGGGCGCCGGCGCAAGGCAACCGTTCGGACCTGGCTGGCGCTGTTGGCGGCCGGCGGACCTGCACAATTATTCGAACAGCTCTACAGCACCGTCATGTCTGACGAAACTGTCGAACGGCTCGGTGGTGCGGGGTTCTCCGGAATGAGAGCCGCGTTCGTATCCGATCATGAATCCGAGCCGACCCGTGCGAACTTGCTCAGCTGTCTGGATGCTCCGGACGTGCCGCAGCTGCTGCAGGAATTGTCGTGTCCGATCCAGATGCTGGTCGGGGAGGCAGATTTCCAATGGTACCCGTCCGCTCTGGCCGAGGTGGAGCGACTGATTCCAGACTGTCGCACCGCTGTTCTTCCGGGTGTAGGTCATCTTCCGTACATGGAGGCGCCGACCGAATTCCAAAGGGTCATCGGCGATTTCGTCGACTCTCTGGCTGTGGAAACTACTTGTGAACGCCTCGCCGGTGGTGCCGATCAGGTGATCTGACGTTTGACTCGACTGCGGCGCCGAGCGCTCATGTTAAGATGGGATTCATATTCCGTGTCCACTCAACGTAATCCGTGGCCCGCGCTCTATGCGCTGGTATTCGGATTCTTCATGATCTTGCTGGATATGACGATCGTCGCGGTGGCCAACACTGCCATCATGAAGAGCCTGAATGCTGATGTTTCCCAAGTCATCTGGGTCACTTCGGCATATCTTCTGGCCTACGCGGTGCCACTGCTGGTGACCGGTCGCCTCGGTGATCGATTCGGACCCAAAAACATCTATCTCGCGGGCCTGGCGGTGTTCACCCTGGCCTCACTGTGGTGCACTATGTCGAACAGCATCGACATGCTGATCGCCGCCCGTGCTGTGCAGGGACTCGGTGCCGCGTTGATGACACCGCAGACGATGGCGGTCATCACCCGTACCTTCCCGCCGGAAAAGCGCGGTGCGGCCATGGGCCTGTGGGGCGGGGCGGCCGGGCTGGCCACACTGGTCGGACCAATCCTGGGCGGCGTCCTGGTCGACTGGCAGGGTTGGCGGTGGATCTTCTGCGTGAACATCCCGATCGGCATCCTGGCCTTCGCGCTCGCGTTGTGGCTGGTTCCGTCGCTGCCTACCCACAAGCACAAATTCGACCTGGTCGGTGTAGCCCTGTCCGGGGTCGGGATGTTCTTGTTGGTGTTCGGTATCCAGGAAGGCAACACCTACAACTGGGATCCCGCAATCTGGACCGTGATCGTGGCCGGTATCGCGGTGCTGATCCTCTTCGTGGTCAACCAGGCCCGCAATACCGGTGAACCACTGGTCCCATTGAGGTTGTTGCGGGACCGCAGCTTCGCGCTGTCGAACCTGGCCATCGCGTCGATGGGGGCGGCGGTGACCGCCTCCATGGTGCCCGCGTACCTCTACCTCGAGGCCGTTCGCGGCTATTCCTCGACGCAGTCGGCGTTCGTGTTCGCGCCAATGGCCATTGTGTCCGGAGTACTGGCCCCGCTCGCCGGAAAGTTTGCCGACCGTGTCCCGGCCTGGGTGATCCCGACCGCCGGATTCTCGCTGAATTCTGCCGCGACCATCACCTTCGCCGCGCTGATGACCACCACCTCGCCGATCATCCTGCTGGCCCTGGTCGGTGTGGTCATGGGGATCGGCAGTGCTGGAGTGTGGGCGCCGCTCGCCAGCGTGGCTACTCGAAACCTGCCGTTGCAGCTGGCCGGCGCAGGTGCGGGCGTTTACAACACGACCCGGCAGATCGCGTCGGCTCTGGGTAGCGCCGGTATCAGCGCGCTGATCGCGGCCCGGATGGAGTCGCACGGACTGGGAAGTTTGAATGGTTCCGATTCCGTCGGTACAGCAGGCGCACTGCCGGCATCGATCTTGGACAAGTTCAGTGCTTCGCTCGGTCAATCCATGTATCTGCCCGGTGTAATTCTCCTGATCGGTGTCGTTTCGTCGATGCTGATTAGTCGCACGCGAACGGAATCGAGGGCGCTTGCATCCCCGACCTCCGCGCCGGCTGGAAACGAGGTGCTGCGCACGACCGGATAGTACGAATGTCCACCTCGCCGGCTGCATCCCATTGTTGCCCTCACGCGCACTGATGAAGAAATTGAGTTGTATTATGATTGCTCGAACTGCTGCAAGCGGCATTGTTGACATTCGCGCACGGGCCCATATCTGCCCGGGTGTCATCGAATCGAACTCTGCGAGAAATTCGGGGACCATCCGGTTGGTCGAGTTCAGGTGGCCGCGATGATTCGATCGATAGCCACAGTAACGCTGGGTGGTACGCTCCCGGAGAAGCTGGATGCCATAGCCGCCGCGGGTTTCCGGTACGTGGAGCTGGTATCCAGCGATCTCGATGGATTCGACGGAACGGCTCGCGACGTTAAGGAACTCGCAGACTCTTACGGACTCCGTATACTTGCATACCAGCCGTTTCGCGACTTCGAGGGAAGGCCTCGTCACGAGTTCGGCCATCATGTGGACCGGGCCCGGACGGCGATCGAGACGACCCGTACCCTCGGCGCGGATCTGTTGCTGGTGTGCAGCGCCGTCGTACCGGATGCAGTCGGTGATGACGATATTCGTACGGCTGATCTGCGGGTGCTGGCCGGGCTCGGCGCGGATGCCGAGGTCCGGATCGGCTATGAGGCCCTCTCCTGGGGTAAGTTTGCGAGCCGATCCCGCGATGCCTGGGCATTGGTAGAGAGAGTCGACCACCCCAATTTCGGTCTCGTCCTGGATACATTCCATTCATTGGCCATCGACGAAGAATTGTCGTTTCTAGATGCTGTTCCCGTAGAACGCATATTCCTCATACAGGTGGCGGATGCGCCGTACCTGGAGGCTGAAATTATCCAGTGGAGTCGCCATCACAGGTGCCTTCCCGGGGAGGGGTCCTTCGACCTCGAAGCGTTTCTGTCCATCCCGATCAGAAATGGGTACTCCGGCCCCTTGTCGCTTGAGGTGTTCAGCGACCAGCTCACTGCGGGGGCTCCGGCCCCCGTCGCGATAAATGCATACCGATCGCTGTGCAAACTCGAATACGACTGCCGCAATCTGCTGCGTTCCGGCCTGGCGTGGTAGCGGTTGGGGGCCCGAAGTGCCGGCCCCAGTGTCCCGGTGCGGCGCTGTGGTGCGGTCGACCACGGTGCCGTGCGGTACAGCCCGGAGCGTCCGTTGTCCGGTGACCGAATATCAGGAGCGGATCGTCGGCAGCTGATAGTAGCGGTCGCGGTGCACACTTTTGCGGTGCACGGCTACGTGGCCACCACCACCGATACGGTGGCCGCCCGATCGGGTGTCTCCCAGGCGTATGTGATCCGGTTGTTCGGCACGAAGCAGCGTCTGTTCCTGATGGCATTGGATCATGCTTGGGATTTATTAGATGCCTTCGTCCGTGAGTCCTGGCCGCGATCACTCCACCGTACGGATACCCAGCACTGCGTCATCGACATGTTGTCCGGATCCGTACTGCCGATGTTGTTGCACGGCTTCGCTCAGAGCTCGGATCCCGCCGTGTGTACAAAGATGCGTGATCGATGTGCCGCGCTGTACGAGGTGATGCGTTCTCATCCGCAGGCGTCGGTTGTGGACATTCGCAGATTTCTGACCGAATCGGTGCTGGTGGGGGCCCTGGCCACCCTAACTTGAGTTTTAACCTTGGGGTGACGCCTATGAGCTCCTATCAAGTTCGATTGCTGAGCCGTCGCCAACAGATCAGTGCCGCACCAAGATTCATGAACCCGTAGTGGATGTCGGTACGGAACTTGTCAAGCCGTTCGGGACCAGTGGGAGTGATCAGGCTGCTTCCACACGCTCCTCGCTATCAGATTCGGGTTTGTTGATCCAGACACTG
>NZ_JBHZBX010000041.1:0-20598 GCF_042755165.1 Nocardia sp. NPDC059177
GGCCGTTAGTGCGTGAAACCGCCGCTTCACGCGACCATCACACCAGGTCAAGGCGATACAGGTCCGAAAGTTCTGGTGACCTGACCAAACTCAGGTCGCAGGTCCGACGTCAGTTGCTGACGTCTGCGCTCTCGCGGTCCTCGTCGACGATGTCCTCGTCGGCGTCGGCGACCTCGGGGATGGCCTTGGTCTGGCGCGAGCCCGACACCGACTTGTTGTTGCCGTTGTTGCCGATCGACTTGCGCTCGGGGGCGCCGTCGAGCAGTTCGCTCTCCCGGTTGACCGCCGCGAGCATGGCGGGCACCGAATCGAGCTGGCCACGGATACCGAGCAGCTGGGCCAGGACCCGGCCGCGCAGCACGCGCATCTCCTCGGCCAGTTCCTTCGCGTGCGCGATCTTGCGCTCGGAGGTCTGGGTGGCGGAGCTGATGAGACGGTTGGCCTCGTCGGTCGCGTCCTTGATCCGCTGGGCGGCCTCGGCGCGGCTGGTGGCCTCGAGCTCCTCCATGGCACGGGTCAGCTTGGTGCGCCGATCGTTCATGGTGGCCTCGAAGTCCTGCTGGGTGGCCTTGCGCTTGGCGTCGGCCTCCTTGCCCAGACGTTCGACATCGGCCTGCGCGGCCTCGATGATCTTGGCGGAATCGGTGCGCGCGTTGGCGAGGGTCTGCTCGTATTCGATCTCGAGCGCCTCGCGCTTCTCCTTGGTCTCCGCGAGCAGCGACTCGTACTTGCCACGCATCTCGGTGGCCTGCTGCTCGGCGATCGACACCATCTCGGCGGCTTCGGCCTGCGCCAGCGCACGGACCTCGGACGCTTCGTCCGAGGCGAGGCGCAGCATGCGCGAGATGCGGTCGGACATACCTTCGGCGGTGGTCGGCGGCACGGACAGCCGGTCGACCTCCTTGCGGAGCTCATCGATCTCGTCCCGCGCGTCTTCCAGCTGGCTGGCGAGATTCCGGGCCTGCGCGGCGGCAGCGTCCCGGTCGGTGGCGGTGACGCGAAGCTCCGCGTCGAAGCGGTCGAAGTAGTTGCGCACCTCGTCTTGCGCATAACCCTTGCGCACAACAGTGAAGGGCAGCGCAACGAAGCGATTGCGATCGGACTCAGGTGACGACATGGCACACAAAATACAGCCTCGAGCGACCGTGTGGAGACTCGACCGTGATTGTGATCTCGCCGAGATTTACCGGCCCGGTCTCTGTACTAGTGCGTAACATTCGGGTTGGGCTCCACGAGTTCGACCAGCACACCGCCAGCATCCTTCGGATGGATGAAATTGATGCGGGAATCAGCGGTTCCGTGCCGGGGGGCGTCGTACAGCAAACGGATGCCGCGCTCGCGCAGGAAGCCCGAAACCGCCTCGATGTCGGTGACGCGGTAGGCCAGCTGCTGCAGGCCGGGACCACTGCGATCGATGAACTTGGCGATGGTGGACTCCGGCGTCAACGGCGACAGCAACTGCAGGGCGGTCGCGCGGTCGGCGGCGGCGGGGCACGACAGCATCGCCTCGACCACGCCCTGGGCCTCGTTGACCTCGCGGTGGGTCTCGACCATGCCGAGATTGTCGGTGTACCAGGCGACGGCGGCATCGAGGTCGGGCACGGCGATGCCCACATGGTCGACGGCGATGACGTAGTCGGCGGGGATGAAGTTCACGTTGGTCACCACTCGAAGGTAGCGCCAACCTGCGTGTGGGGCGCGCGGCGATACAAGTTACCGTTGAGTGGAGCCCTTGGCGCCCGCGAGTTCGGCTCGTGTGCATCACGGCGACGTTCGACTCTATGAATGCGAGGCTTTCGTGACGACTTCTGTCATCGTGTCCGGTGCGCGTACCCCGGTCGGCAGGCTGCTCGGCGGTCTGAAGGACTTCAAGGCCTCCGATCTGGCCGGTGTGGCGATCAAGGCCGCCCTGGCGAAGGGCGGTGTCGCGCCCGAGCAGGTCGACTATGTGATCCTCGGCCAGGTGCTGCAGGCCGGCGCCGGCCAGCTGCCCGCGCGCCAGGCGGCCATCGCCGCAGGCATCCCGCTGGATGTGCCGTCGCTGCTGATCAACAAGGTCTGTCTGTCCGGCATCAACGCGATCGCGCTGGCCGATCAGCTGATCCGGGCCGGTGAGCACGAGATCGTCGTGGCCGGCGGCATGGAGTCGATGAGCCAGACCCCGCACCTGCTGCCCAAGAGCCGCGAGGGCCACAAGTACGGCGACACCACCCTGGTCGACCACATGGCCTACGACGGCCTGCACGACGTGATCACCGACCAGGCGATGGGCCTGCTCACCGAGGACCGCAACGACCTGGACAAGGTCAGCCGCGCGGAGCAGGACGCGCTGGCCGCGGCCTCGCACCAGCGGGCCGCCGCCGCGTGGAAGAACGGGCTGTTCGCCGACGAGGTCGTGCCGGTGGCCGTGCCGCAGCGCAAGGGCGACCCGATCTACGTCTCCGAGGACGAGGGCATCCGGGCCGACACCACCGTCGAGTCGCTGAGCAAGCTGCGCCCGGCCTTCCGCAAGGACGGCACCGTCACCGCGGGCACCGCCTCGCAGATCTCCGACGGCGCGGCCGCGGTGGTCGTGATGAGCAAGGCCAAGGCCATCGAGCTCGGGCTGGAATGGATCGCCGAGATCGGCGCCGCCGGTCAGGTCGCTGGTCCGGACTCGACGCTGCAGGATCAGCCCGCCAATGCCATCCTGGCCGCCTGCGCCAAGGAGGGCATCACGCCGGCGGAGCTGGATCTGATCGAGATCAACGAGGCTTTCGCGGCTGTGGGGGTGTCCTCGACCAAGAAGCTGGGGTACGACCCGGAGAAGGTCAATGTCAACGGTGGTGCCATCTCCATCGGTCACCCGCTCGGCATGTCGGGCGCGCGTATCCTGCTGCACCTGGCGCTGGAGCTGAAGCGTCGCGGTGGTGGGGTGGGTGCTGCGGCGCTGTGTGGCGGTGGTGGTCAGGGTGACGCGCTGATCATTCGGGTGCCCGCCTGATTTTCGACGGCTGACGGGCCTTCGCGCTGACGAGCGCGGAGGCCCGTTTGTGTGAGCGGTCCAACTACTCGGTGTCGTAGATCATGCTGCACAATGGCTGGTATGGGTTTCTTCGATCTGCGGTCCACCGCCAGTCGCTTCCGGTTCTTCGCGGTGCTCGAGGCGCTGTCCTGGATCGGTCTGCTGACCGGTATGGCGTTCAAGTATCTGCCCGCGGAGGGCAACGAGATCGGTGTGAAGATCTTCGGGCCGGTGCACGGTGCGATCTTCGTGCTGTTCGTCATCACGGCGCTGCTGACGGCGCGGGAGCTGAAGTGGTCGGTCACCACCACGCTGCTGGCGCTCGCGTCGAGCATTCCGCCGCTGTTCACCGTCCTTTTCGAGGTGTGGGCGGTGCGGACCGGTCAGCTGGGTGAGCTCAGCGCGCAGGCGGGCAAGACCTCGGCCAGCGCTTCGTGACAAACTGGAAACCGTGACTCGACCCGCTGCCCGTCGTCCTTCGCCCGCCGTCGCCGCCGCAATGTCCGGCGCGGTGGATCTGTCCGCGCTGAAGCAGCCCCCCGCCGCCCCCGGCGGGGCGGCCGCCGCCCCGGGGAACCATGCGGTCACCGAGGCCGATTTCGAGGCCAAGGTGATCCGGCGCTCGATGCAGGTGCCCGTGGTGGTCGCGCTGTACTCGCAGCGCAGCCCGGGCAGCGTCGAGCTGGTGCGCACGCTGGAACGGTTCGTCGCCGACGACAGCGGCGCCTGGGATCTGGCCGCCATCGAAGCCGAACCCAATATGAACATCGTCCAGGCGCTGCGCGTGCAGGGCATTCCGACGGTGATCGCGGTGGCCGGTGGGCAGCCGCTGGCCGACTTCGAGGGCGCGCAGCCCGAGGCGCAGGTGCGCCAGTGGCTCGACGCCGTGATCGACGCGACCGCGGGCAAGCTCGAGGGCACCGGCACCGGGCCCGAGCCCGAGGTCGAGGACCCGCGCTTCGTCGCCGCCGAGGACAAGCTGTCCGAGGGCGACATCGCCGGCGCCGAGGCGGCCTACGAGGCCATCCTGGCCGAGGAACCCGGCAACGAGGAAGCCAAGGCGGCCCTGCGCCAGCTGCGCTTCCTGACCAGGGCCCAGCAGCTCGACCCGGCCGTGGTCGCCACCGCCGACGCCGACCCGGCCGACGTGGCGGCCTGCCTCGACGCCGCCGATGTGGAGCTGCTCGAACAGCGTCCCGAGGCGGCCTTCGACCGGATCATCGCGCTGGTCAAGCGCACCGCAGGCGATGACCGCACCGCGGCGCGCACCCGGCTGCTCGAGCTGTTCGAGCTGTTCGACCAGGCCGAACCGTTCGTCGTGGCGGCCCGCCGCAAGCTGGCCGCCGCGCTGTACTGACCACCGACAACTCTTCGGGGCCGTCCGGGCTGAACTGCCCGGACGGCCCCGCCGTATCTCCTCATAGATTCGCGGCACGGGGCCGCGAGCCGAACGCGAGGAGTACGACATGACTTCACTCGACCACTCGGCCGCGGTCGACCAGACCGCCGTGGACACCTTCGCCGCATCGATGGTCGAGATGCTCGACCACGCCGGCGCCGCCCTGATGATCAGCATGGGACACCAGGTCGGGCTGTTCGACACCATGGCCGCCACATCGGGCGCGACCAGCGCCGAACTCGCCACCGCGGCGGGCCTGAACGAACGGTACGTGCGCGAATGGCTCGGCGCGGTCACCACCGCGGGCGTCGTCGACTACGACCCGGCCGCCGCCACCTACACGCTGCCGCCCGCCCACGCCGCGAGCCTGACCAGGGCGGCGGGCCCGGACAATCTGGCCAGGTTCATGCAGTTCATCGCCCAGCTCGGTGAGGTGGAACCCAAGATCGTGGAGCGGTTCCGCACCGGCGGTGGCCTGTCCTACGAGGACTACGGGCGTTTTCACGCGCTGATGGCCGAGGAGAGCGCCGAGGTGTTCGACGCCGCGCTGCTCGAGGTGATCCTGCCGCTGGCACCCGGGCTGCCGGAGCGGTTGCGCGCCGGCCTCGATGTCGCCGATATCGCCTGTGGCAGTGGACATGCCGTGAATCTGATGGCGCGCGCGTTTCCGGCGAGCCGGTTCACCGGTTACGACTTCTCCGCCGACGCGGTAGAGGTGGGCCGGGCCGAGGCGGCGGCGCTGGGGCTGGGCAACGCGCGGTTCGAGGTGCAGGACGTGGCGGAACTGGACGCACCCGAATCCTGTGATCTGATCACGGTTTTCGACGCGGTGCACGATCAGGCGCATCCGGCGCAGGTGCTCGCCAACATGGCGCGGGCGCTGCGGCCGGGTGGGGTGTTGCTGATGGTCGACATCCGCGCCTCGAGCAGACTGGAGAAGAACCTGGACCTGCCGCTCGGCCCGTTCCTGTACACGATTTCCACGATGCACTGCATGTCGGTGTCGCTGGGGCAGGGCGGCGACGGGCTCGGCACGGTGTGGGGCGAGGAGCGGGCACTGTCGATGCTGGCCGACGCGGGCTTCACCGACGTGCGCACCGCCTATGTCGACGGTGATCCGCTCAACACCTACTACGTCGCGCACAAGGCCTGAGCTACCGTCGGGTCATGGGCTCCAAGAACGACATTCAGCATCGGGTCGTGACCACGTTCCAGCGGCCGCTCAACCGGGTCGCGCGCAGACTGCCCGGCCAGCAGTTGCTCGAGACCACCGGCCGGGTGAGCGGGCAGCCGCGGATCACTCCCATTGGTGGGCGCCGGGTCGGTGACCAGTTCTGGCTGGTCTCCGAATTCGGTGAGCGCTCGCAGTACGTGCGCAACATCATGGCCGACAACCGGGTGCGGGTACGGCTGCGCGGGCGCTGGTACGCCGGCCGTGCCCACCTGGTGCCCGACGACGATCCGCGCGCCCGGCTGCGGGAGCTCCCGCGCGCCAACAGCGCGGGGGTGCGCACGTTCGGCACCGACCTGCTGACGATCCGGGTCGACCTGGACTGAGTTCAGCGCTCGGCGGCCAGCCAGACCGCGCTGTTGGGAGCCAGCGTGACCGTCGCCGAGGCGGGGCGGCCGTGCCAGGCGGTGTCCTCGGCGAGGACACCGCCGAGGTTGCCCACGCCGGAACCGCCGTAGTCCTGGGCGTCGGTATTGAGCACCTCGCGCCAGGAACCGGTGTGCGGCAGGCCGATCCGGTAGTTCTCGCGGGTCGCGCCGGAGAAGTTGAACACGCAGGCCACCGCACTGCCGTCGGAGCCCCAGCGCAGGAAGGCGAAGACCGAGGCGGCACTGTCGTCGGCCTCGATCCAGGAGTGCCCGCCCGGGGTGGTGTCCTGGCTCCACAGGGCTGGATGCGCGGCGTAGGTGCGGTTGAGGTCGCCGACCATGGCCGAAATGCCCTGGTGCAGGGGATTTTCCAGTTCGTGCCAGTCGGGGCCGCGGTCGTTGTCCCATTCCCGGAACTGGCCGAACTCCTGGCCCATGAACAGCAGTTGCTTACCGGGGTGGGCCCACATGTAGGCGAGCAGGGCGCGCACGCCGCTCGCCTTGGCGAAATCGTCGCCGGGCATGCGCGTCCACAGTGTGCCCTTGCCGTGCACGACCTCGTCGTGGCTGATCGGCAGCACGTAGTTCTCGCTCCAGGCGTAGACCAGCGAGAAGGTCATCTCGTTGTGGTGCCAGGACCGGTGGATCGGGTCGCGGCCCAGGTAGCCGAGGGTGTCGTGCATCCAGCCCATATTCCACTTCATGGTGAAACCGAGGCCGCCGACATCGGTGCCGCGGGTGACGCCGGGCCAGGTGGTGGATTCCTCGGCGATGGTGATCACGCCCGGGTAGGCGCGGTGCACGGTGTCGTTGAGTTCCTGCAGGAAGCCGACGGCCTCGAGGTTCTCCCGGCCGCCGTAGATGTTGGGTTCCCAGCCGCCGTCGGGGCGCGAGTAGTCCAGGTACAGCATCGAGGCGACGGCGTCGACGCGCAGGCCGTCGAGGTGGAACTCCTCGATCCAGAACGCGGCATTGGCGACCAGGAAGTTTCGGACCTCGTTGCGGCCGAAATCGAAAACGTAGGTGCCCCAGTCGAGTTGCTCGCCGCGGCGCGGATCGGGGTGTTCGTAGAGCGGGGTGCCGTCGAAACGGGCCAGTGCCCATTCGTCGCGCGGGAAGTGCGCGGGTACCCAGTCCAGCAGGACGCCGATCCCCGCGTTGTGCAGGTGGTCGACGAAGTGGCGGAACTCGTCGGGGCTGCCGAAACGGGAGGTCGGGGCGTAGTAGGAGGTGACCTGGTAGCCCCAGGATCCGCCGAACGGGTGCTCGGCGACGGGCAGCAACTCCACGTGGGTGAAGCCGGTGGCGCGCACGTGATCGGCCAGCTGCTCGGCCAATTCGCGATAGCCCAGGCCGGGACGCCACGAGCCGAGGTGTACCTCGTAGATGCTCAGCGGTGCGCGGATGGCGTCGGTGCGGGCGCGCCGGTCGAGCCAGTCGCTGTCGGTCCACACGTGGTCGGCGCGGGTCACCACCGAGGCGGTGGCCGGCGGTACCTCGGTGGCGAAGGCGAGCGGGTCGGCGTGATCGACCACGCGGCCGTCGGCACCGTGGATCCGGTACTTGTAGCGGGTGCCCGGCCCGACGCCCGGCACGAACACCTCCCACACCCCGGAGCCGCCCAGCGCGCGCATCGGCGCCGAGGTGCCGCTCCAATGATCGAAATCGCCGAAGACGGTGACGCCGCGGGCATTCGGCGCCCACACGGCGAACGAGGTGCCGTCGACATCGCCGTCGAGGGTGGTGTAGTGGCGTGGGTGCGCGCCGAGCACCTCCCAGAGCCGGGTGTGGCGGCCCTCGCCGATGAGATGCAGGTCGAATTCGCCGACGGTGGGCAGGAATCGGTAGCCGTCGGCGCTGACGACGGTCGGGCCGCCGGGGTAGTCGGCGCGCACCCGGTAGTCGTCGATGTGCGGGTACGGCAGTACCGCGGCGAAGACGCCGTGCCCGAGTGAACGCAGGCGATGTTCGTCCGCGCCGACGAGCACCGTCACCGTCTCGGCGTGCGGGCGCAGCACCCGGACCGCGGTGCCCTCGGCCTGCGGATGCGCGCCGAGCACGGTGTGCGGGTCGGGATGGGTGCCCGCCGCCAGCAGCATCAGGTCGCGGCGCTGCATCAGAAAGTCCGGCGATAGGCCAGTGGCGCACGGGCTTCGGCGGGGACAGCGGGCAGCACGAGGACGTGCGCGGCCGCCCTCGCCGGGTCGAGCTGCACGAAATTGCGCTGGCCCCAGTGGTATTCCTCGCCGCTGACCTCGTCGAACACCACCGGGTGGTCGTGCCATTCGCGGCCGATCGCGGGCAGGTCGAGTGAGACATGGCCGTACTCGGTGGCATACGGGTTCAGGTTGACGATCACCAGGACCGCGTCGCCGGTGGCCGGGTCGATCTTGGAGTAGGCCAGCAGCGCGTCGTTGTCGACGTGGTGGAAGTGGATGCAGCGCAACTGCTGCAGCGCGGGGTGGTTGCGGCGGATCTCGTTGAGCCGGGTCAGCCACGGTTCCAGCGACTCACCGCGTTCCAGCGCGCCGGCGAAATCGCGGGGCCGCAGTTCGTACTTCTCCGAGTCGAGGTATTCCTCGCTGCCGGGGCGGACCGCCTCGTGTTCGAACAGCTCGAATCCGGAGTACACACCCCAGGTCGGGCCCAGGGTCGCGGCGAGGACGGCGCGGATGGCGAACATGCCGGGCCCGCCGTGCTGGAGGCTCTCGTGCAGGATGTCGGGGGTGTTGACGAACAGGTTGGGGCGGGCCTCGTCGGCCTTGGCGGCCAGTTCGTTACCGAACTCGGTGAGTTCCCACTTGTGGACCCGCCAGGTGAAATACGTGTACGACTGGCTGAATCCGCGCCGCGCCAGACCGTAGAGCCGCGCCGGGCGGGTGAACGCCTCGGACAGGAAAATCACCTCGGGATCGGTGCAGCGGACCTGCGCGATCAGCCACTCCCAGAAGTCGGCGGGCTTGGTGTGCGGGTTGTCGACCCGGAAGATGGTGACGCCCAGCGCGATCCAGTGCCGGACCACCCGCAGGACCTCGGCGTAGATGCCGTCGGGATCGTTGTCGAAATTGACCGGGTAGATGTCCTGGTACTTCTTGGGCGGGTTCTCCGCGTAGGCGATGGTGCCGTCGGGCAGCGTGGTGAACCACTCCGGGTGCGCGGCGACCCAGGGGTGGTCGGGCGCGCACTGCAACGCCAGGTCGAGGGCGACTTCGAGGCCCAGACCCGCCGCCGTGGTGACGAACGCGGTGAAGTCGGCCTCGGTGCCGAGATCCGGGTGCACGGCGTCGTGGCCGCCGTCGGCCGAACCGATCGCCCAGGGGGAGCCGACATCGCCGGGTTCGGTGGTGAGCGCGTTGTTGCGGCCCTTGCGGTTGACCGCGCCGACCGGGTGGATCGGCGGCAGATAGACCACGTCGAAACCCATGCCCGCGATGCGGGGCAGATCGCGGGCCGCGGTGGCGAAGGTGCCGTGCACCGGACGCCCGTCGGCGTCGCGGCCGCCGGTGGAGCGCGGGAAGAACTCGTACCAGGCACCGACGAGGGCGCGGCGGCGTTCGGCCAGCACGGTGTGCTGCGCGCCGCGGGTGACCATCTCGCGCAGCGGCGTCGCCCGCAGGATCTCGGCGACCTCCGCGCTGAAGGCGGGTGCCACCCGGGCGGGCAGCTGGTCGTCGCCGCGCAGCGCGGCGGCGGCGGCGCGCAACCGTTCGAACTGTTTCTTCGGCACCGCCTGCGCCGCCCGCTCGAACAGCCGCGCGCCCAGCTCGAGGTCGTTGGCGAGGTCGGCGGCGCTCTGCCCGACGCCGAGCTTGGCCTCGACCGCGGACCGCCAGGTGGCGATCGGGTCGCTCCAGCCCTCGACCCGGAAGGTCCACAGGCCCGGCGTGGTGGGGGTGAACACGGCATTGAAGACATCGGGCTCGTACTCGGGAGCCATCCGGATCCGGATGATCCGCGATGAACCCGGTGCCCGCACCGCCAGCGTCGCCGCTACCGCGTCGTGACCCTCGCGCCACACCACCGCGCGCACCGGGAAAACCTCCCCGACGACAGCTTTGGCCGGTCGCCCGCCCGGGATGGACGGTGCGATGTCGTCGATGGCAATCCGGCCGCTCACCTGCCCCAACCTACTGTATTCGGCTGCGCGACGGCGCGCGCGTGCTCGCGATCGGATAGCCTTCCGCTGGTGAAGGCACTTCGTCGGTTCACTGTTCGTGCCCATCTGCCGGAGCGGCTCGCCGCGCTGGGTGAGTTGTCGACGAACCTGCGGTGGTCGTGGCACGGCCCGACGCAGGATCTGTTCGCCGAGCTCGACCCGGGGTTGTGGCGCGCGGTCGGTCAGGATCCGGTCCGCATGCTCGGGGAGGTACCCGCCGAGCGCCTCGACGCGCTCGCGGCCGACCCCGGCTACACCGCGCGTGTCGAGGCCCAGGCGCAGGGTCTGCGCGACTATCTGGCCCGGCCGCGCTGGTTCCAGGAGCAGACCGGCACCCAGGTCGCCGGCATCGCCTACTTCTCGATGGAGTTCGGCGTCACCGAGGTGCTGCCGAACTATTCGGGCGGGTTGGGCATCCTCGCCGGTGACCATCTCAAGGCGGCCTCCGATCTCGGGCTGCCGCTGATCGGGGTCGGGCTGCTCTACCGTTCGGGCTACTTCCGGCAGTCGCTCTCGGCCGACGGCTGGCAGCTGGAGCACTACCCGGCGCTGGACCCGCAGGGCCTGCCGCTGAAGCTGCTGACCAGCGACGGGTCGCCGGTGCTGATCCACGTCGGCATGCCGGAGGGCCGGGTGCTGCGGGCGCGGGTGTGGATCGCGCAGGTGGGCCGGATTCCGCTGCTGCTGCTGGATTCCGATATCGCGGACAACGATCCGGAACTGCGCGCGGTCACCGACCGGCTCTACGGCGGCGATCAGGACCACCGGATCAAGCAGGAGATCCTGGCCGGTATCGGCGGGGTGCGGGCGGTGCGCGCCTACACCCGCGCCACCGGTCTGCCCGATCCTGACGTCTTCCACATGAACGAGGGGCACGCGGGCTTCCTCGGGGTCGAGCGGATTCGCGAATTCGTCGCGGGCGGATTGGATTTCGACACCGCGCTGGCGGCGGTCCGGGCCGGTACCGTGTTCACCACGCACACTCCGGTGCCCGCGGGGATCGACCGGTTCCCGATGCCGTTGGTGCGCAGGTATTTCGGTGGCGCGCACGGTGAATCCGACTCCGCGCTGCTGCCCGGGCTGTCGGTGGACCGGATCCTGGCCTTCGGGCGCGAGGCCGATCCGTCGGTGTTCAACATGGCCCACATGGGTCTGCGGCTGGCGCAGCGCGCCAACGGCGTCTCGAAGCTGCACGGTGAGGTCAGCCGGGAGATGTTCGCCGCGCTGTGGCCGGGTTTCGACGCCGCCGAGGTGCCGATCGGGTCGGTCACCAACGGCGTGCACGCGCCCACCTGGGCCGCGCGCGAATGGCTCGACAAGGCCAGGGAACTGGTCGGGCCCGAGCTGGTCGAGGAGGCGCGCGGCTGGGAGAAGCTCAGCGATGTCGACCTCGGGCAGCTGTGGTCGACCCGCAACACCCTGCGCGGCGTGCTCATCGCCGAGGTCCGCCGCAGACTGCGTGATTCGTGGCGCCAGCGCGGGGCGGCCGAGGCCGAACTGGGCTGGATCGACGACGTCTTCGACCCGGACGTGCTCACCGTCGGCTTCGCCCGCCGGGTGCCCACCTACAAGCGCCTGACGCTGATGCTGCGCGACCCCGAACGGCTGCGCGCACTGCTGCTGGACCCCGAGCGGCCGGTGCAGCTGGTCGTCGCGGGCAAGAGCCACCCCGCCGACGACGGCGGCAAGGCGCTCATCCAGCAGGTCGTGCGCTTCGCCGACGACCCCGAGGTGCGTCATCGCATCGTCTTCCTGCCCGATTACGACATGTCGATGGCCCGCTACCTGTACTGGGGTTGCGATGTGTGGCTGAACAATCCGCTGCGCCCGCTCGAGGCCTGCGGCACCTCCGGCATGAAATCCGCGCTCAACGGCGGGCTCAACCTGTCCATCCGGGACGGCTGGTGGGACGAGATGTTCGACGGCGACAACGGCTGGGCCATCCCCACCGCCGACGGCGTGCGCGACGAGCACCGCCGCGACGACCTCGAGGCCACCGCCCTCTACGAACTCGTCGAACGCACCGTCGCGCCCCGCTTCTACGACCGCGACGGCGCGGGCGTGCCGGTCCGCTGGACCGAGATGGTGCGCCACACCTTGCAGACCACCAGCCCGCAGGTGCTGGCCTCGCGGATGGTGCGCGACTACGCCGAGCAGTACTACGGACCGGCCGCCGCCGCGTTCGGGCGGGCCGCCGCCGACGGTTTCGCCGGTGCCGCGCAGGTCGCGGAGTACCGGCGCCGGGTCGAGGCGGCCTGGCCGTCGGTGCGGGTCACCCAGGTGGACAGCTCCGGGCTGCCCGATACGCCGGTGATCGGCGCGGAACTGTGGCTGCACGCGCGCGTCGACCTCGGCGGGCTCAGCCCGGCCGATGTGGTGGTGCAGGCGGTGCTGGGCCGGGTCTCACCGGCCGACGACCTCTCCGACACCACCACCGTGGAGATGCTGCACACCGGCGCCGACGACGGGTTGCAGCTCTACGACATCAAGACGCCGGTGCCGCTGTCGGGCGCGGTCGGTTACACCGTGCGCGTACTGCCGCGGCACCCGCTGCTGGCTTCGGATGCCGAGCTGGGCGCGGTGGTGATCGCGGGCGGCTGATCGTGAGCGGGGACACGGATGACGGGTTGCGGGGATCAGTGAACTTTCCGCTACCGTTCCTGGGCATCCTTCTTCTCTGAACACCCGGACTGGAGAGTCATGGCCAGCGACGTCCTCACCCGCGCCCGACGGCGCGTCGACGGATACTTCGGTGTCTCGTCGAGTGGGTCAACCTTCCGGCGCGAGGCCATGGCGGGCACGGTCACGTTCCTGGCGATGTCCTATGTGCTGGCGGTGAATCCGTCGATCCTCGGTGACGAGGGCGCCCTCGGCGACAAGGGCATCCCGATGCAGGCGGTGTTCACCGCGACGGCGGTGGCGGCGGTCTTCGGCACGCTGGTCATGGGTATCTGGGCGCGCTACCCGATCGCGCTCGCGCCGGGCATGGGCCTCAACGCGTTCTTCGCCTACACGGTCGTGCTCAGCATGGGCATCCCATGGCAGGTGGCGTTGTCGGGCACCTTGCTCTCGGGTGTCATCTTCTTCATCCTGGCGATCACCAAGGTCCGGGAACGGATCCTCAACGCCATCCCATTGCAGATGAAATTCGCCGTCGGCGCGGGCATCGGCATGTTCGTGGCGTTCCTCGGCCTGAAGAACGCGGGCATCGTGGTCGACAGCGAGGCCACCCTGGTGACCCTCGGCGACTTCACCAAGGGCACCACCATGCTGGCGCTGTTCGGGCTGGTCGTGACCGTGGTCTTCCTGGTGATCGGCTGGCACGGCGCGGTGCTCTACGGCATCGTCGCCACCACGATCCTGGGCATGGTGACCGGCCTCGTCGGGATTCCGGACGCGATCGCCGAACTGCCCAAGGGCCTGGATCAGACCTTCGGTCAGGCCATCATCCATCTGCCCGACGCGTTCACCGGGCAGATGATCGTGGTGGTGCTCACCATGCTGTTCGTCGACTTCTTCGATGCCTCGGGCACCCTCATCGGCGTCGCGAACCAGGCCGGGCTGCTGAAGAAGGACGGCACCCTGCCGCGCGCGGCCAGTGCGATGGCCGCCGACTCCGTCGGTACCACCGCGGGCGCGATCATCGGTACCTCCACCACCACCGCGTACGTGGAGTCGACGGCCGGTGTCTCCGCAGGCGGCCGGACCGGGCTGACCGCGGTGACCACGGCGGGCTGGTTCCTGCTCGCGATGTTCTGCTATCCGGTGTTCTCGGTGATCGCCGGATCCAGTGAGCTCACCGCGCCCGCGCTGATCGTGGTCGGTGTGCTGATGGCCCGCGCGCTGGGCGATATCGACTGGCAGCACCTCGAGTACTCGGTGCCCGCCTTCATCACCGTGATCATGATGCCGCTGACGTATTCGATCGCCAACGGACTGGCCATGGGGATGATCCTGTATCCGGTGGTGATGGTCGCCAAGGGCCGGATCAAGGACGTGCACCCGGCCATGTGGGCGCTGATGGTGCTGTTCCTCGGCTACTTCTTCTTCCTCGTAGAATAGGTTAGGCTTACCTCGCCAATCTGGAAGGGGAAGTTCATGAAGCGCGCACTCGCCGCCGTATCGCTGGCCGCCGCCACTGTTTTCGCGCCCGTCACCGCGGCTGTCGTCGCCGCGCCGGCCGCGATCGCCGCGCCGGCCACTCCGTCGACCGGTGAGTTGCAGGCGAAACTGCAGGCCGCGCTGAACGGTTCGACCGCCGAGGTCGTCGGCTTCGCGACGATGTAAGGATCGGCACCACGATGTCGAGCAGAGGCCGCCCCGCTGGGCGGCCTTTTTGCTGGCCTCGTGACCACCGTCACAGATCCGGATGGCCGGACGGGAAATAGCCGCGCCGGACCCGGAGTTGACCGAACAAGGCAACCGGACCGAAGTCCGGTTGCGGGCATGTATCGAATCGCAGACGAGGACACGATGACCGACACCGCTACCCGCACCACTCCCGACACCACCACCCCGACCACCGACACCATCCTCTCCACCGATATCGGGCTGCTCGTCCTCCGCGTCGGCTTCGGCGGCCTGTTCGCCGCGCACGGCGCCCAGAAACTGTTCGGCTGGTGGGGCGGCCAGGGCTGGCGCGCCAATGCCGACGGCTTCACCGCCATGGGCTACAACCCGGGCGAGGTGTTCGGCACGCTGGCCGGTCTCACCGAGTTCGCCGGCGGGCTGGCGCTGCTGCTCGGCGTGCTGACGCCGCTGGCCTCGGCCGTGGTGCTGGGCACCATGGTCAATGCCATCAACCTCACCTTCGACGGTGGCCTGCTCACCGGCAAGGGCTACGAGACCGCACTGCTGTTCGCCATCCCGGCCGTCACGCTCGCGTTCACCGGCCCCGGCCGGTTCTCCCTGGACCACGGGCGGCCGTGGGCGCGGCAGGGCCTGGTCTGGGGTGGTGCCGCCGTCGCGCTCGGCATCGGCACCGGTCTGCTGACCCTGCTGCTCAAGGCTGTCCTCTGAGCTGAGTTCGGTATTCGGGCGGCGCGGCGACTTCGGTTGCCGCGCCGCCTTTTCATCGGCGTGTCATCTGCGGGTCGGCGCAGGACGGCCGGATGTCGGCACGAGCGATTACCCTCGTCGGCGGGCCGCCTGTGAGGGTGCGCTCGGCACAGCGTCCGCACAGGGAAGAGGAGAGTCGCGATGAAGGCGTACGACCTGGGGTTCGGGGATTCGGCGGACAAGCTGGCCGAGGTGCCCGGTGGAGAACCGCTGACGCTGGACGCTCCGGTGCGTTCCGGGTGGATCGGTAGTGAGGGACCGGGCATTGATGCGGCGAGCTGGCCGCGCGGGCCGGTCACCGGGTTGCCGATGATGCACGCGTTCACGTTGCGGCTGCCCGCCGACTACCAGCGTCGCGGGCCCGGGTTTCCGGCGATCGCGTTCTTCCAAGGGGAGGGGCAGTTCGCCGACGCGGAGGATCCGGTGGTGCCCGACGCGTCCGCCGACGACCCGCTGGCGCGCGAGCTCGTCGGCACCCGGCTGCACCCGCAGTTGCGGATCCTGCACGACGAGATCGGCGGTGCCTTCGCCCTGATCTGGCTCACCGAAGCGGAATTCGCGGCAGGTCCGGTGGCCCCGCCCGCCGACATCCGCCCGCCGGGGTCACCTGTCGCGAGCGACGAGGGCTGCAACGCCTGGGACGACGTGCACCCCACCGTCGGCATCTGGCTGGCCGAGCGCACCGGCGACCCCAATATCGGTGTCCCGCCGGTCGAATACGAGACCGACACCCGCTATCAGGACCCGCTCACCGAGGACTCCGGCTGGAACCCCTGGGCCGAGCCGCTGTTCGGCCGCTGCCACCTCGGCGGTACCGCCTTCCCCGTGCAGGCGCTGCCCGAGGGGCTGACGGCGTACTACCTCGAGATCGAGGAGATCGCCGGGATGAACTTCGGCGGCGGCAACGCCCAACTCGACCTGGAGTCAGGCATTTTCGACTGGGCGTGCGGGTAGCGGCGCGACCGGGGCCAGGACCCGCGTATCCGGTACGGCCGCAGGGGGATCGATGACGATCGGGTCGATTCCCCGCGGCCGCCTGCGCACGGCGACGACCAGGCTCACCAGTGTGACCAGGTAGAGCACCACGTAGATGTTCATCAGCACCTGCGCCAGCGGCCACCACGGCGGGAGCAGGAAGGTGCCGACGCTGACCCAGGTGGGCGTGTAACTGTAGGTCCAGGCGGCGATCGCCGGGTAGAGGACCGCGGCGGCCAGCCACCAGCGCGGCCGGGTCTGTGCGCGATGGATGAGGTAGACCAGCAGCGGCACGAACCAGACCCAGTGGTGGCCCCAGGAATACGGGGACACCGCGCACGCGGTGAGTCCACCCACGGTGACCGAGAGCAGCGGCTCGTCGCGGCGGGCCAGCTCCGCCGACAGCCACAGCGCCACCAGCGCGATCGGCACCGCGATCAACAGCCACAGCCAGATCGGCGCCGGCCCGTGGGTGAGATGGGCGATCGCGCCGCGCAGTGACTGGTTGGCTGGGTGCACATCCGGGGCGATCCGCCCGGAGTGGAAGAACGTCGAGGTCCAGTACTGGAAGGAATCGCGCGGCAGGATCAGCGCGGTCCCGGCGATCGTGGCGAGAAAGGTGAGCGCCGCCGTGGCCGCGGCCCGCCACTGCCGCTGGGCCAGGTACTGGGCGATGAAGTAGAGCGGGGTCAGTTTGATGCCGGCGGCGACACCGACGCCGATGCCGCGCAGCCGGCTGTGCTCGCCGCGCGAGAAGTCCCACAGCACCAGCAGCATCAGCCACAGGTTGATCTGCCCGTAGTACAGCGTGGTGCGCACCGGCTCGGCGAAGGTGCAGGCCAGCGCGATCAGCGCGCTGATCAGGGCCAGGTGCCCGGTGATCCGGTAGCCCAGCATCCGCCAGCTCTGCAGCACGACACCGAAGAGCACAGCAAGATTGAGCACCAGCCAGGTGGTGGTCACCGCGCCCCACGGCACCAGCAGCAGCGGCAGGAAGACCACCGCCGAGAACGGTGTGTAGGTGTAGAGCAGGCCGTAGTGCGTCGGCTCCAGATAGAGCGCGCGATCGTGCAGCAACCGCCAGCCGCCGTCACGGTAGATGTGGACGTCCAGCCCGCCGACGAGAATGCCACCGCTGTCCATCCAGGGGTCCATGGTGGTGAACAGCAATGTCACGCCTAGGACGGCGGTACCGAGTAGCAGGATGAGCGTCAGGGTGGTGCGCGGCAGTTCCACGCGTCGAGATCTCTCCGCCACGGCCGTGCTACCGGCCGGCTCGCATCGTATGCACGACTAAGAACGTACAACGCCGGGTGGGTGGTACCGGTCGGCGGCTCGCCTTCGGTAGGCGGAATCTATAACTCGCGGGGGCGGGCCCGAGTGCCGGTCCGCGCGAGCGGACCGGCATCGACCTGCGACGATCAGGCCGCGGGCTGCAGCGTCAGCATGGTGTCGGCGCCGTGGTGGAACTCATAGTGGGTTTTTCGCAGCGAGGTCTGAATTCCTTTGTCGTGCAACTCCATCCGCAGATGATCGATCAGGTCGTCCAGTGGCGCGCCGGTGTAGTCGAGCAGGGGGTAGACGCGGGTCTCGGTGGTGGCGACGCGGGCGAGTTCCAGCAGGGCGGCCAGATGGAAGTCCGCGTCGAGGCGGTCGGCGTAGCTGAACAGCAGATGCGAGCTCAGCGCCAGGTCGAAGGAATCGTCCGGGCAGGGCAGCGACGGTAGCGAACCGGCGAGGTAGCGGTCGGGCGCGGTGCGCACGTCATCGGCGAAACGGGCGGCCGCGCCGAGGCGGATGGCGGCGTGTTCGTCGGTGCCGCCGTACCAGTCCCAGCGATAGCGGTCGGCGTGCTGGCGCGCCCAGGCCACCGCCCGTTCGGTTTCCGGGGTGGCGCGGGCGGCCAGTTCGGCGGGTGCGGTGGCGTAGATCGGATCGATCGCGGTCACCTCGGCGCCCAGGGCGCTGGCCTCGGCGGCGAAACTCGCTGCACCGCCGGGGCAATCGAGGATGCGGCGACCGGCGAGGTCGTCGTCGGAGAGTTGGAACATCGCGCGGTACTCGGCCAAAGATCTTGCGCTGACCAGAAATTCGCCGAGTACCTCGCCGTCAGCGTGGTGCATCATCAGCACACGTTCTCACGACTTGCGTTCGCCGGGTAGCGAATTCAAGCTGTCGTCTGGTGAACCGCAAGACTCGGTGTGCAATCCCCCGTGACTCAGGAGGCGGTGAGCCTGCGCAATGCCTTGGCGACCACCTCGGGATCGGTGGTCTCCCAGTACGGCGGGAGCGACGCGCGCAGATAGCTGCCGTAGCGGGCGGTGGCCAGACGCGAATCCAGAATGGCGACCACGCCGCGATCGTCGACACTGCGCAG
Source organism: Nocardia sp. NPDC059177 (assembly GCF_042755165.1). NCBI lineage: Bacteria > Bacillati > Actinomycetota > Actinomycetes > Mycobacteriales > Nocardiaceae > Nocardia > Nocardia sp. NPDC059177. The sequence goes on from NZ_JBHZBX010000041.1 coordinate 18,569, forward strand.
CAGCCGCCCGGTGCCCTGCGCCAGCAGCAGCGCGGCATGATTGGCGGCCACAGTCATGAACCCGTTGCCGCCATGCGACTCCACCGCCCGCTGCCGTGCGGTGAGCAGCGGATCGTCGGGGCGCGGGAACGGAATCCGGTCCAGGATCACCAGACTCAGCGACGGACCGGGGACATCCACCCCCTGCCAGAGGGTGAGGGTGCCGAACAGCGAAGTGGCCGGGTCGCCGGCGAACTTACGCACCAGCGCGCCCATCGAATCGTCGCCCTGGCACAGCACGGGCGTGTCGAGACGTTCCCGCAGCGCCTCGGTGGCGGCCTTGGCGGCGCGCATCGAGGAGAACAGGCCGAGCGTGCGGCCGCCCGCGGCGGTGATGAGCTGCTCGATCTCGTCCAGATAGGACGGGGACAGGCCGTCGCGGCCCGGCGCGGGCAGATGCTTGGCGACATAGAGGATGCCGGACTTGGCGTGGTCGAACGGTGAACCCACATCCAGGGAACTCCAGCGCACCGACTCGGTGTCGGCGGGGGCGGTGGCGCCGTTGGCCAGCGCCGGATCGACCCGGCCGCCGCCCGACTGCGAGGGCAGTCCCCAGGTGATCGCCAGACCGTCGAAGGACCCGCCGATCTGCAAGGTCGCCGAGGTGAGCACGACGGTCGCGGTGCCGAACAACCTGCTGCGCAGCAGCCCGCCCACCGACAGCGGCGCCATCCGCAGGGTGCGCCGGGCGACGCCGCGCACCTCGTCGGCGGAGAGCCAGATGACATCACGGCGGGCGGCCGGGTCGGCCTCCTCGAAGGCGGTCAGCGCGCGCACGGCGGCATCGTGGACATCGTCGAGCGCGGCCACCGCCATGGTGCGGGCGGCGGCGTTGTCGGGGTCGTCGGACGCTTTGACACTGCCCTGCGGCGCGAGTTCGGTGCGCGCGTTCCAGGCGGCGTCACGGACCAGCGCGAGCACCGGGGCGATACCGTCGGGCAGGCTGTCCCAGCGGGCCGCGGGCAACTCCTCGATGGCCTGGTGGAAGGCCTCGGCGGCGCCCTCGAGCCGGTCGACCTCGCGCTCGTCGATCAGCCTGGTGCAGCGCCGGGCGGCGGCACTGATCGCGGTGGGCGCCAGCTCGGCGGTGGCGACCCCGGTGACCCGGTCGACCAGCTCGTGCGCCTCGTCGATCACCACCACATCGTGTTCGGGCAGCACCTGGATACCGCTGATGGCATCGATGGCCAGCAGCGCGTGATTGGTCACCACCACATCGGCCTGCGCCGATTCCGCGCGCGCCTTCTCGGCGAAGCAGTCCTGGCCGAACTGGCAGCGCGACTTGCCCAGGCATTCGCGCGAGGACACACTGACCTGGCGCCAGGCCCGATCGGTGACACCCGGTGCGATCTCGTCACGGTCGCCGGTCTCGGTGTCGGAGGCCCACTCGTTGAGGCGCTGCACCTCGCGGCCGAGCCGGGAGATGGCGAACGCGTCGAACAGTTCGGCCTCGCCGCCGGTGTCCTCCGGGATCACGCTGTTGATCTTGTTCAGGCACAGATAGTTGTTGCGGCCCTTGAGGATCGCGAACTGCGGCGCCCGCCCCAGCGGTTGCTTCAGCGCCTCGGCCAGGCGCGGCAGATCCCGGTCGACGAGCTGACGTTGCAGGGCGATCGTCGCGGTGGAGACGACCACCGTGCGGCCCGTGCGAACGGCGTGCCGCAGGCTGGGCACGAGGTAGGCCAGGGACTTACCGGTGCCGGTCCCGGCCTGTACGGCCAGATGCTCCTTGGTGTCGATGGCATGGTCGACCGCACTCGCCATCGTGGTCTGGCCGGCACGTTCCTTGCCACCGAGGGCATGCACGGCGGTGGCGAGCAGGTCGGTGACGGGAGGAAGTTCGGGCACGGTGGCAGCTTAGACGGCCCGGCTGACAGTGTTTGTTGGAGCGCTGGCGCGCTCGAGGTCGCGGCCCCTGGGGGCCGCCGGTTAGGCGCCGTTTCTTGCTCCTTCGTCGCCTACGAAACGGCGCCTAACCGGCGACCCGGCCG
>NZ_JBHZBX010000042.1:0-5509 GCF_042755165.1 Nocardia sp. NPDC059177
CTGAACTGACGCGACTTCTTCTGTGCCACAACAACTCCGTTCAGTTACCCAAATTCTACTTTGGGCCACTGTCCGAAGAACTTCGGGCACCTCAAGATGGGCGAGGTGGGCGGCGTCGAACTCTGATTGCGATCGGCGCTGCGCGTCAGCCCGGGTGATATCAGTGCTGGCTTCTATTGTGTCGCACAGACTTTCAGCTCGACTATGGATATCAGGGTCGAGCCGGTTGACTTCAGCCAACGCACGGCTCACCGCCTTGTTCGCATCCTCGAATCGGGTTGCCTCGACCATGCCGTGCTCCGCTTTGGCCAATTCCTCGCGCAGAGTCGTCCATTGTGTGCGCAGGATCGCCGGATTGCCGCCAGGGTCGGTGCCCGAAATGTCGACGCCGAGGTCTGCTCGTTCCCGCCGGTGCGATTCGCAGTCGCTGCGGTAGTTGGCTGCCTGTTGGGTCGCTGCCTTGAAGACGCCCTCCGCGTCTTCGATGCTGGCGATGGCTTGGTCGCGGGCGGTCTTCGCCTGGTTGAGCTTCCCATCGATCCCCAATATCGACGTTTCTGCCTGATCGGCGAGCGCCGACTGGTCTGCCAACTCAACGGCGAGTCTCGTGCGTTCCTTTGCGTTCGTGGCGAGAACCGTCTGCTTGCGCTCTTCGATTCGTGCGTCTCCCGCGAGGGTGCGTTGACCCGTTTGCTCTTGTGACAAACCTTCGAGCTTGGCGTTGGCGGTCGCCAGTGCCTCCGCAGCGTCTTGCGCGGCCGCTTCCAGGTTGCCGAGCGTGGTCGCGCCCCATCGTCTGGCGAAGTCACGACACCGCGCTTCGCTCGCGCGGTACTGTTGGGCGGCTTCGGTTGCCTGTCGCGCCTGTTCGTCGTGGTGTTGGGCCGAGACTTCCAATTCCTGCCGCAGTTCGGCGGCCCAGACTCGGTCCCAGGTCGAGCGATGCGGAATGACTACGTGACAGAAGGACATCGGCGGCGTCAATGGCGGCAGTGTCGTCGGCGGGGTGGTCACGGTGACCGGCGTCCTCGTAGGCAACTCGCTGTCCTGGAGGACCCGCACGCCGTCGTCGAATCTGTTCCGGTCGGAGACGACGACTCCGCCTGCTAGTTCGGGATTAGCGGCGATGAAGGGTTCGCGCGCGTCCGCGTCGACGATGTTGTTCTCGATCCATTGCAGCCCGGTGACCGAGCCGATCCCGGCGGCGGAGAGCGTATCGAGTACATCAAGCACGTCCTGTGCGGCGGGCGCGGTGCCGGTCAGATCGAGCAGGCCAAGTTGGTGATACGCGGCCTTGGCCTCCGAGCCATGTTCTGTCGATCGGGCATCGGCGTCACGCGCGGACTCCGCGGCGAGATGGGCTGTACGGAGCAGCGTTTCGGTATCAGTCACCTCACCGCCAGCCAACTCGAGAACAACGCTATCCCCCGTCGCCACGGCGAAATCGTCGACAAAACGCTTGACGTCGGTTGCCGTCGACTGTCGCTGTTCGCGGAGTCCGTTCATGCTGGCGTTCAGCTGCTCGATGGCCCTATCGAGCTCATCGAATCGCTGTTCGGCGGATTCACCTCGGGTGCGGGCGGTCTCAGCCGCCTGTTCTGCGCTCGTTTGGGTTTCTCGCCAGCGGCGTACGCAATCGGCCAGGCTTTCGAGCTCATGCAGCCAACCCGCTGTCACCGCGTCCGTTCGCGCTAGGCGCGCGGCCTCGACGTCCGCGCGCACGCGTGCCCGCTCATCGGAGAGTTTCTCGATTGCGACGAGGGCGGCTGTCTTCTTCTCGTCCGCCTGCTCCTTGAGCGCGACCGCATCGGCGGCGCGGTCATCGGCATTTTTCACAGCGGTTCCGGATTCCGTGATCAACCCGTCGAGTCTGCCCGCCAACGCGGCGGCCGCGTGGGCGACATCAGCACGCAGCGGGCCTAGGTCCGCGTCGGCTTTTTCGTAGGCTTGGCGCGCGGTGTCGGCCGCCGCTCGTGCGACGCGTAGCGCCAGGACATCGTTGACCGCCCGCCACGCTTTCGCGGCAATCTCAGCTAGGTTCGCGCGCTCCTTGCTGACTTCGAGGCGTTGGGCCGCCGACCCGACGGCCGCGCGCGCCTGCTCGAGGACCAGCTGCAGCCGGACATCGCTGACTTGACCGTAGTCGCGGCGCGCCGTCGCGAAAGCTAGACTTGTGGCGGTGACCGCATCGGCAAGGCCGGTGAGATTCCGACGGTCCTGCTCGATACGGTTGATGAGCGACGAAACGTGTTCCCCGCCAAGGGTGAACGCCCGCAGCAGCTCGCCTTCGGCCGTCGCGCGTTCCTCGGCCAACACCGCTACCCGCTCGATCAACGGAACGACCACCTCACCGAAGTTCGCCCGCTCCGCCAACGACGACCGCTGGGCGGCCAGAACAGCGTAATCGCCCAACTTCCCAGCGAAGATCTCCAAATCACGCTGATCGTTCAAGGCGGTCACGAAGAACCGCACGACATTGTCCGGCGAATCGAACGAGTGCAGTAACTGCTCCGCACCGGTCTCGGAGTCGTTCATGCGCATCTGGTAGGCGAACAGAACCGGGTCGATGCTTGTGTGTTTCTCCAACGTGGAGGTCCACTCGGTTTGCTTGTCGACGAGAATCCCGTGTGCCGCTGGCGTCGCGTCGATCAGGTTGTCGATGGCGGCCCGAAAGTGCCGAAAAGTCACGCGCCGACCATCGGCGATGAACGGCAGATCGTCGATCCCCGGCATGTCGGGGCCGGTTCGGAACATGTACCAGGCGCGATGCATATTCGAGGTCGAGCGCATCTTGTGGGCTGGCTGTCGGCGGCCGTCTTTCCACTCCATCACCGTCCCGGTGACCGTGCGGTAGCCCGTCGCGGCGTCCTCCCATTCACAGACAATGTGCGATGTGTCGCCGGTCAACACGTAGTCGCCGAGGATCTTGCCGCCCACCTGCGCCCGTGCGGCGGGCACGATGAGACTGCAGATCAGAGTGATCAGCGTCGATTTCCCTCCAGTGTTAGTCAGGGACAACAGCACTCGTGCGGCCGCGCCGGCACTGGTGCTGAAATCCAGATCGAGCGGATCGAACCGGGCGCCATCGGGTCCCACACCGTGCAGACGGGCTCGCCGCAGACGAAGCGGCGGCGTTGGCAGTTCCTGCGGTGGTTGCTGATTCACTTCGAAGAGCGAGTCGGTCACGCTGTGTCCTCTTCGCTGGCGTTGCCGGAACTGCCAGCCAGGCCATTTACCAGCCGGAACAGTTCGGAGTCATCGCACAGTGCGCCGACCGCATAGCGAAATCGCGGCCTAGCCGCCCAGACGCCTCCGTCAGCGTCACCTTTGGCGGTGAGAAACCCTGCCTCGACGAGTATCTTGCAGACTCGAACAACGATCCCCGGGCGATCTCCCGTTGACCTGCGTCGAGCATTCGGACGAGCGGGCGATAGGTCACTCCATCGCCGCCACGCTTCGATCAGGTCGTCATCGATATCGCTATCGTCGGCACTGTTCTCAACGAGCGACTGGGCTACCCGATCCAAGGTGTCGACCACCGATTGTGTGGTGAAAACAGCGATTCGGTCGGGATCATCGAGCATCGCCGGGTCCGGGTATACGGTTCGTGCGACTGCCAGAATCACCGCGCCAAGCAGCGCGCGATGTGCCTGTGGTGCCCGTTTTGACACGTCCGCCACTGTCAAACGTAACGGAGAGTGTGTACGCGCGGTCGCGATGATGCCATCTCGCTCGTCAACGCTGACATCGAGCCCTGCACCCGCGAATACTCCGTCGACGGCGACGGCGAAGTCAGAATCCTCATAGTATCTGCGCACGAGCCGATGCAATTCCTCATTGCGTGCGGGGGTTTCCTTCGGGCGAGCAGCCCAGGCGAGGAAACGGCCGACATCCTCATACTCGCTCGGGGCTCTCATTCGAGCGCCTCCTGCCCGTAATCGATCCCGGTCCGAGTCCTCGGGGCGGAAGCGGCGATATCGGTACTCACCTCGGCGGGAATCAACAGCAGGTCGTCGGCGCGAATGACCGCCGAATCCAAGGACTCTCCGGTCGTGACAGCGACCACGACCTGGTCACCTGCCGATCTGCCAGCCAAATGCGGAGCCCATGCGTGATGAGCAGCATGGACCACTGTCGCAGCCAGAACACCAGCATCCAAGATGTGGCTATCGCCGCCCGGTTCAGCGGCAACAGTCCGCAGAGCATCGTCTACGCGAGCTAGCAGTTGCGACAACCTAGTTGGCTCGGTGAGGCCGTCGAACAACGATTCCGCGACAGCCTCATAGGCATCCCACCACTCGGGCGCCTCGTCCGAATCGACTTCGGGCGGTTCATATTCCACGCCTAGCTCAGGGATTCGAGGCGGCGTGCACAGTTCATCAGTCATGGTCGTCAGCAACGGCCACCATCGAATCGGCAGCCCACCGGCCACTGCCAACAACCGGTCGGCGGCTCGAGCGCCACCTGCGGTCGGGCCGGCAAGCAGTGGCACGAGCAAGTCCGCGCCAAGGTCGATGCGGTGAGTGCGACGCGGCGGACGCGCGAAACGATCATCGAGTGCCTGCCGCAACGCTGCCCGCGCCCCAATGAGATGGCGATGCAACTCGCTATGCCGAAAGCGGCATTCACGAAGGATCTCGAGCAACCGATTGAGCGCTTCCAGACGCGCCCTATCCGAAATGTCGGTGCGCCGATCAGCGACTGTTTCCAGCAACGCCGTCTCGGCGTCGAGCCTGCCCCGGACGTGATCGAGAGCGGCATCCAGATACGCCGGGACATCACCAAGCCAATCATGGGTGTCTGGATCGATGAGGGTGTCGGCGACAACGCGCCTGATCCGCTCCTGATACTCGATCGACCGATAGCGCGCGACGCGGGCGATCTGCACCGCCGACGCGACCGCGCCGCGCGCGATCAACGCCGCCATCTGTGCTTCATTGGCGATCTGCGCGGCTTCGATGTCGAGATCGAGGGCGTCGACGAAGATGTTGATGGCCTGTTCGGACGCACGAAGGTGTTCAATCCCATCGGTGCTGTCCGGGTGCAAGTACAGCAGCCGAAACCGCTGCTGTCGCCAAGTCGGCCCCTCCGCCGTGTGAACAAGATGCTGAACGACCTCTACATCGACGGTGACAAGCGAAACAACAACCCGCTCAGCCGCCTTCGCCCATTGCGCCGGGTCCGCATCCGGCGACTGCCTGGCCGCCTGCTCGGCGGCGTAGGCCACCGTCTCATCCCAGGTCCGCCCCGACGACAATCCCATCGCCAGCGCTACCTGGTCGATCACAGCGAGCGCGATTCGGAAAAGGTCGTAGTCTGCCCAGAAGTCGCCGTCCAGGCTGGATTTGGTTCGCTCGAGATCGGTGAGGATCTGGATGGGGGCAAGCGCGCGTCGCCGTCGCGTGATGGAGTCGTCTGAGGGGCTGGGAAGTTCTCGGACAGTGAGATTTTGACTTCTCAGGCTGCTCGATTCCGCTCGAACCAGTCGGACTCTACTTCGTTGGGCGTC
>NZ_JBHZBX010000043.1:0-4076 GCF_042755165.1 Nocardia sp. NPDC059177
ACAGAGAAAAAAACGTCTACACCAAAATACAAAACGGTGACGGTGAAAAAAGGTGACACGTTGTCAGAATTGACGCAGAAATATGGTAAGGGTGGTACAAAAGCCGCGTATATGGAAACAGCCAAGTTTAACAAACTCAAAGACCCGAACAAAATTAAACCGGGTCAGAAAATCAAAATCCTGACAAAGTAGGTGGAAGTATGGGCGTAAATATAAAGCCGTTTATCAAAGACGCGCAAGCCATACAGAAAGAAACTGGCATCCCTGCATCCATCATACTGGGTCAAATCATGTTAGAATCAGGCGGTTCAAACCCGGGCGGATTGTCCGGGCTTGCCTACTACTCTAAGAACCTATTTGGAATAAAGGGAAGAGGTACAGCAGGAAGTGCCACGATGGGTACGACCGAAGTATATAACGGTAAGACCTATCACGTGAAGGATGGCTTTGCAAAGTACAACAGCTATCAAGATTCCATACGCGCCCACGCGGAACTATTATCCAAGCCGCGTTATGCGTCAAAGCTGAAGAACGCAAAAAGCGTTGAGGACTATGCGAAGGGAATCAAAGCTGGAGGGTATGCAACAGACCCTAACTATGTAAATAAGCTTCTCGGCATTATCAGCAGTAACAACCTTCACCAGTACGATGATAAGGACATTACATTCAAAGGAACGTCAGGAGCCGGGGCGACAGGTGGGGATTCTTCATCTTCAGGCACTGACGACAAATCATATTTATCAAATATCATGTTCGGCGTGTTCAGATGGTCTCTTATTCTCGGGCTTGCTATCATTGCAATCGTGTTCTTTATGAAAGCCTTCCCAGCAGTCGGAGACGTTGCGAAAGGTACAGCATCCACCGCAATGGATTTTGTTCCGGGTGGTCGTGCTGTCAAATCTGTTTCTAAGGGAGCCAAAGCCATTAAGAAAGGACGCAGCGCGTCAAACCACATCAAGAAAGCCGCTACAATAGCAAAAGGAGTGAACAAGAATGCCGGAACTAGTCAAACAGCCGGGGGATGACCATAAAAAGAGTACATGGCGTGAACAGACCGTCACCATGCTACCGGGCGACATTACAACGGTTTATTTTGACGACACAAAGCCGAACCATTCAGCCATAACAAATAACACAAGTCAGATCGTGTACGTACACGAGCGCCCGAGCGTGTCGCCTAACAATTATCTTTTAGCCGTAGCGCCGGGGTCAACAAAGCTTTTGGCGCGACCGCTCGGCTATCACACAATCTACCTTGACGCCGCGATCGTGCAGCCCGAAAAAGTCCGGGTCGAATCTTGGATTGAGAAATTTACAGCGTCATCTATACCACAGTCCATTGACACCGTTCAGCTTGGGCAGATGACAGGAACCGTAGATATATCAGCGTTACCGCCGCTTGCGGCAGGCGACAAGCATATTGGGAGTGTTGAGATAGATAAGCCTGTCACACTCGGCGGGTCTTCTATCCCGGCGACACAACCTGTACCAACTCGGGAAGCCGGAATGAATGACTTTAGGGTTGGTGGGGTGAGTGTAGGCGTCACGCCTGTAATGGCAAAGTCAGGTTCTAGCAAACTGACAAACCGCCGAGAGTTGACGATCTACCCGCCTAACTCGGGTGTCATTTATTGGGGTAAGCAGGGTGTCGAGACGACTACAGGTGCGCCGCTCACGTCTAACGACAGCCCGCTAACATTTAAGGTTCATAGCCAAAGCCCTGACGTGTACCTAGTCGCTGATACTGAGACAGTCGTCACAATCGTGGAGGTGTCCTAATTGATTGAACTCGGGTCAAGGCGGACGCCGCCCTATGATGATACAGGCGTCAAAACAAGTATTTCAGATTTAAAAGACAAGATGGCAAAGCTTCAGGACACCGTTGACCATATGGACGTGTCAGATGAGATAAAGAACGATATTCTGACGCTTCAGCAAAAAGTCCAAGCGTTAGAGGATACCGCGGACGGTGGGTCAACTGGTGCAACTGACCAACAAATTCAAAGTATGAAGGCTGACGTTGATTCATTCGGCCGAGTCTTGGACGCTCATGTAAAGGACACGACCAAACACGTATCGTCTGAAGACCGTACCAAGTGGGACGGTATGAGTGACAGGGTGACGACATCAGAAACAAACCTGAAGAACCATATCGCAAATGCTAAACCTCACGTCTCGGATTCTGAACGTTTGAAATGGAATCAAGCTGCTACGGATGCGACACAGCTGCAAAAGGATTTACAGACAACGAATCTATCGCTTCAGGATGTTATCGGGGTTCAAAACTTCTCACAGAAATATGCATTAACGGATGCTGAAGGAATGCGGAAACGGTTGGCTTCAGCTGACAGCATATTCACCGCACCACCCGGTTTTTATTATGGGACAGGATGGAATCAACTACCGTTACCGGGTGACGCTTCTTGGTACTATCTCGACATTCTACCAGCGCCAAACGGTCTGCGGAAATTGGTTCTGACACGTTCCTATGATAATACGTCATGGATTGGTGTTATACACACTGACAATGTATTCAGGGGTTGGCGACAGCTGTTTACACAAAATGATTTTATGGCGCTCACATGGTATAACCTTCCGTTATTGAATGGAGCAAAGGCGTCAGGAAGAACACCGCAGTATACCCGCTGGGGAAACATCCTCATGCTAAAAGGTGACGTGGCGTGTGACCTCGGCGTTGACTTTGCACAATTGCCCGCGTCATATTCACCGTCAGACAAAAAGGCGGTCATGGCAACAGCATACGGAACGACAGGCTTCACAAAATTTTATATCAACACTGACGGTAAACTGGCGTTTGTCGGCTTTTCAGGAAACAATCAGTCCGCCGTGTCCAGTTGGTCATTAGACGCGGCAGTGCCTTACTAGGAGGGTTGGAGCAATGGAAATGATACAAGTATTCGTATATGATTCGGATTTCATCTTCGACTATCCTGAAATTGTTCCGGCTGATTCCGTACCGGATAATGCGACAACCGTACAGCCGCCGGGATATTGGCGGGCGCAATTTCAGAAGGATAGAAAACTATGGATTGAATCCGCTTCAGACGAACAAATAAATGAAATGAGACAACAAATGAGGGAGAGTGTAAAAGAATGAGTTTCATGGAGAATGTTGCAAGTGAAGCACAAAAATTATACGGTGTAAGTCGAGTTTTACCTTCAGTTATCACAGCACAAGCCATACATGAGTCAAATTGGGGCAAATCCGGGCTTGCTACGCGTGCAAATAACCTGTTTGGTATAAAAGGTATCGGGAACGCTGGAACCGTTCATATGGGCACGTGGGAGGTTTTAAACGGGGTCGATAAAACAATCAAAGCAGGGTTCCGGGCGTATAAGTCTGTTCGCGATTCTATCATAGACCTTGTGAACCTCTATAACCGTCTTGACCGTTATAAGGCTGTTGTCGGGGAAACGAACTATGTACAAGCTTGTGCCGCCATCCAAAAGGGTGGATATGCGACAGACCCGAACTATGCGAAGAAGCTTATCGCCACAATCGAAGCCCACGGGCTGACGAAATACGATAAGGTCGGGAACAAAGCCGCAGTGAAGGCGAAACCTGCCAAGTCGTCCGGCTCGACATATACCGTTAAGGCGGGTGACACATTGACAGCAATTGCAAAGAAATATAATACGTCAGTGAAGGAGTTGGCGAAAGTGAACGGTATTAAAGATGTTAATATGATTCGTGTTGGTCAAGTCCTGAAGGTATCAGGAGCCGCACCATCCGGCGGTACATTCTACACCGTAAAGGCGGGCGACAACCTGACGAAAATTGGTAAGAAATTCGGTGTGTCCGTTAAGACATTGACCACAGTTAATCGTATCCCGGATGCGAATAAGATTTATGTCGGTCAACGGTTAAGGGTGAAATAATTTACAATATATACTAACATTTGTTAAAATTAAGTAGAATAGGAGCCGCGGAAGACTTCTATTCTATCTGTAACAATAGAGTCACGCCCGAGACACAACCCGCTGGAAAAATATCCGGCGGGATTTTTTATTATTGACAGTTCCCGGGTGACATGTTAATTAGCACAGAAATGTGG
>NZ_JBHZBX010000044.1:0-4006 GCF_042755165.1 Nocardia sp. NPDC059177
GGCACCAGCCGCCTCGACAAGGCGTCGGTCACGGCCAACGATTATGCAGCACAAGCGATCACATCACGAAACTCACGACGTGAGACACGGTCTAAAGCGTCCATGCTGCCATACCGTACTGCTGATGATTCTCGCGCCATCTTGACCGACCATGTGACCATCAGAGCCATCGGACGCATCCGAACAGCTTAGGCCTAAAGGGTCCGCCCAGGTGACAGGATTATGTGGATAAGTATTAGGGTTCGGCGCGGGAGCGAGACCCAGCGGATCCTGGGTAAGGTAGCGGCCGGTTTCAGGGTCGTAATAGCGGTAATAATTGTAGTGGAGGCCGGTTTCGGCGTCGTATTGCTGACCAGGAAAGCGCAGGGGCGTACTCACAGTGCCAGACCAGGTCGTCTTGCCCCACAGGTCAGTTCCGGCAGTTGCTGTCAGCATGCCAGAGTTGGGGTCGGCTAGATCCGTCGGTGCGCCAACCAAGTCGGTGATGATCACCTGAAGGTTGCCGTCGGCCTGATCAGAGTTGTGGACGTTTTGGGCGAGCGGAGTCGGCTTTCCTGCTAGGTACTCCCAAGATATCGTTTCGACGGCAGAGACTTGTTCGATGAGGTTGGTTACGTCCCAAGTGTAGTCGTACCTTTCGAGGACAACCCGGTCGTGGGACAGGAGTCGTTTGGTGGTGCGGCGACCATGAGCGTCGTAGGTATAGCGCCACCATTTGCCGTCGGCAGTATAAACATCAGTGAGTTGACCGAAAGCGTTGTAGCGGTAATGCACGTTGTCGGGTTTACGGGAGATTCGCGTGGTGGTTTTGCGAACGAGACGACCATCGGCGTCGTAGTGATATCGTGATCGCCCTTTGTGGACGAGGAGATTGCGGCGGTATTCCCGCGACGGCTCGACCACAGGGCTTTCTCCGAGTGGGGGTGCGCACTTGAATTTGGCGGAGCTGGTCAAGTCCGGTTCAGTGGCCGGTAGGCACGGCTCAATTACCGTGGACGGCCCAGTGGTTGAATTGGTAATATTGCTCAGAGGGTCATATGTGAAGTTTTGCTGGGTTCCATCAGAGTTGATCAGGGAAGTAACACGGCCAAGCGGGTCGAGATCGTAGGTACGAGATAGAGAACCATTCGTGGTCGTGGCAGTGGTGTGACCTGTAACGTAACCGTCTGCGCGCCAGCAGTATTCATCGTTGCGTAGCCCGGCTGCTGTGCTTGTGCTGAGGGTACGGGCAGTTAGATGACCAACCGTGTTGTAATACTCATGATGGGCAAGGTCACCTACCCACCAGCTGGTGTTCCGCCCATTGTGGTCATAGCCCAGTTCGATCTGGTGTCCGCCGGTTTCTATCGTGCCGATCCGACTGCCGAGGTGATAGCTCCATTCGGTGGTATTCCCGGACGGGTTGGTGCGCGCGACGGTTCTGCCGTGACAGTCATAGGTTAAAACGGTGGGCAGGCGATCATCGACTTGCTGAGCGAGGAGGCGGCCCGCGGGGGTATGGGTGAAGCGCAGGGTATGTTTGCCCACTTCGTCCGAGCTGATGGCTGTGGTCAGCTGCCCAGCCGGGGAGTACGCGTAGGTGAGATACTCGCCGGATTCTGCGCGGACGGCAGTGACTTGTCCGAGATTATCGTAGGTATGGTGGCGAGAAATGCCCGATGCAGAAGTGACGGTCGCGATCCGACCGGTCCGTTCATAGCGGTAGGTCGTGGTCGCGTCGTTGTAGTCGGTTTCCGACGCCACTCTGCCAACCTTGTCATAGGCATATGTCCAGGACTGCCCGGCCGGATTCGCAACAGACACAAGGCGCTCTTCGGTGTCCCAGGTGTATCGGGTAGTGGAACCGTCGGCCACGGTGCGGCTATTAACTAGTCCAAAGGGACCGTACGTGTAGCACTGGGTGTTGGCGGCGCGGTCGGAGTGGGCAGCAAGTTTTCCGAGTTCGTTCCACGTCCAGGATTCCTCGTGTCCATCGGGGTCGATCCGAGTGAGGGGCTTCCCTTCGGACGACCACGTGTAGCGGGTTGTCTGGCCGTATGGATCAGTGACTGAAATCAGCCGCCCGAAGTGATCGCGAGTGACCGTGGTGGCGGCGCCGTGAGAATCAGTGAGACGGATCGTTTCACCCGCTGCGTCGACCTCGAACGTTGTTACACCCCCAGCTTCGGTCTTGCTCGCAACTGCACCGTTTGCGTGGTAGGTCTGCTGCACGACGACCCCGTCGGGGTCGGTGATCGCGGCGACGTTTCCTGCTTCGTCGTACTCGTATCGTGTGACGGTGCCGTCGGCGTTAGTGATCGCGCTGGGGCGGTTGCGGGAGTGGTAGTCGATGGTGATGAAGTGGCCGTCTGGGCGTTGGATGCGGACGAGGTTGTCGTCGGCGTTGCGGTAGTAGACGGTGGTGGCGAGGTCGGGGGCGATGATGCGGTGGGGTTGGCGGTTGACGGGGTCGGCGTAGTCGGTGCGGGTGGCGGCGCCGTAGGGGTCGGTTTCGACCAAGAGGCGTTTCTGGGTGTCGAATTCGTAGGTCCAGGAGGCGCCGACGGAGTTGGTGACGTGGGTGCGGGTGCCCCAGTTGTTGGGCAAGGTTTCGTAGGAGACGGTGGCGTTGAGGATGCCGTCGGTGCCTTCTTGGCGGACGATGCGTCCCTGTTCGTCGTAGGTGTTGGCGAAGTGGGTGTTGTCGGGGTCGCGCCAGGTGAGCATGCGGTGGGCGTGGTCGTAGGTGTAGTGGGTTGTGGCGCCGACGCCGTTGGTGACTGCGACGGGATCGCCTGATTGGTAGGTGAATTCGCGGAGCGGGGTGGAGACGGGTTCACCGTGTTCGTCGGTGCCGTCGACGGTGATGGTGGTGATCCGGTTATCGGCGGTGGTGAAGGTGACCTGGTAGCCGCCGGAGGAGGTGAGGTGGCTGGGGTGGCGGTTGGGGTGGTAGTGGTGGCGGATCCAGTTGTCGTGGCGGTCGGAGATGCCGGCGATCGGGTAGTCACCGAGGGCTTCGGATTCGGGGTCCAATGCGGCGAAATGCCAGGTGATTTCGCGTTCCGGGTCGTGGATGCGGTAGCCGTGGTCGGTCAGGGTCAGTGGCCAGGGGTGATCACCGTGGCGCGGGACGACCGGGGTGCCGGGGGTGGTGTGGGGGTAGGACAGCAGCATGCCGTCCTCGGCGATGAAGGTGACCCCGGCGTGGTCGACGATGACCCGCATGTCCAGGACGGTCCGAACCAGCGTCCGTAGCGGTAGTTGGAGCGGTGGCGTCGCCACAGGACTACCGGCAGGACTCCGGGGAGTTCGACATCGATGATCGGGACGAAGTACTCGCCGGTGGCCATGTCGACCGGTTCGATCCGCCCGCAGGTGCCTTTCGCGTCCTGGGTGTCGGGGGAATCGCCTTTGCGTGCCTGGTTCGGGGCACCGGAATTGGTGTCGCTGGGGTCGCGTGGAGTACTGGGAGTGTCCGGGGTCGAGGCGGGGGTGGTGTCGTCGCCTTTGGTTCCGGCGGGGGTGGTGTCGGGGGAATCGCTGTCGTCGCCTTTGGTTTTCGGTTTGGTCGAGGCGGGGGTGGTGTCGGTGTTCTTGCCGCCGGTCTTGGTCTTCTTGAACGCGGACGCGATGTCACCGAACGCTGATTTCAGTTTCTTCAGCAGCGGCGTCAGTTTCGACATCGTCTTGGCCAGTTTCGAGAACAACTTGGCGATCATCGCGGTGGTTTTGGCGATGTAGGCGGTGGCCTGGACCGCGATCACCGGGGTGGCCAGACCGAGGGAGAACACGGCCTCGGCAGCCCACACGGCCAGGCGGGCCACGGTTTGGGAGACCAGGTCGCGCACGGTTTGGCGGACTGCGGCGACGACGCCGCCGGCCAAGCGGATCGCCGATGCGGCGGTGGTGGCCGCGGTCGAGGCGGCCGAGTGAGGTGCCCGAAGTTCTTCGGACAGTGGCCCAAAGTAGAATTTGGGTAACTGAACGGAGTTGTTGTGGCACAGAAGAAGTCGCGTCAGTTCAG
>NZ_JBHZBX010000045.1:0-3933 GCF_042755165.1 Nocardia sp. NPDC059177
CAACTCATCATCCACGATCCACGGCGCCGCCACGGCGAAACATACTGCACGACAGTGGGTCTCACCGCTACCTGACCGAACCTGTTAGGGGCTCTATGTTCCGAACTACCAGCCGGCCGGGCAGGGCGTGCCGGTCTTCGGAGCGCCGACCGAGCCGGGGAACGGCGGGAATACGCCTGGTACACCCGAAAACTCGATTCCAGGTGGCAACTCACCACAGAGCGTCGTCGAGCAACCGTCCACGGACACGCCGGAACAGCCGAATCAGGATGATCAACCGAACAGCGAGAACGACGCTGCGATCCCTGGCGACGACTCATCCGACGGTGACACGAACGGCGATGATGGTGGTACGCAGACTTCGCCTTCCAGCGAGGGCGACGACAGTACGACCGCAGCGGGAACCGATACCGGAACCCCGACAGGGACACCGACTTCCGGTTCCCCGAACAATCCTGGCGGGCCACACGGTTCGGGAGGCTCGGGCGTTCCTGGTGGAACCGGGACACCGGTCGGATCCGGGGCATCCGGCGCTCAACCAGGTTCAGGTGCGCCGGTCGCGGGTCGTAGCGTGCCGGGGAATCCTGTCGGGCCAGGCGCGGTCGGTGTCGGCCCTGGCGCTGGCGCGGGTGCACGGTCGACACCGGGCATGGGTGGATTCCCTGGAATGGGCGGTGCGGCCGGTCGACGGCAGGGCGATCAGGACGGCGAGCACAAGGGTGTTCCGGAATGGATGATCAACCAACGCAACACCGCTGAGCTGTTGGGTCCTCGCGAACCCACGACGCCGGCAGTATTCGGCATCGACGCGGGACCGGTCGAGGACTGCGACTGGGAGGTCGTGCGGCGCAACGATGCGGAGGAACCGAGCGGCCCCACCGCCTTCTCTACTGACCAGTCCACTCAGGATGACTGGAGCGTCGAGTCCCGCGAGCGCGGCGAGCAGGCTCGATGAACTGGCGATTCACCGCCGATGAATTCATCTATGTCGCCCGGGAGTTCGGTGCTGACCGGCTACCGGCACCGCTGCGATTGCTCAGCTCGACCCGGTATCAGTCGGAGTGGGAGGCGGCCGAAGCCGCGTTTCGGGCGCGGATTCCCGTGCGTGACGACCCGGACCTCGTCCCAGTGCTGCGCACGATCTTCGACCCGGACATCAAGGTCGAGGTGATGGGCCACCGACGGTCGCCGATCCGTGCCTTCGGCGCGATCGTCACCGATGTCGGGGCGGCGGTGGTGCAGCACGCAGGTTCGGCTGATGACCGAGGTGGCGATGTGTCGGTCTACGTCGGCTCGGCCAATATCGTCGCCCGGATGGTGGGGTCTGTGGCGGGAGCTTGCGGTGCTGGCTCTGCCGGACGGATGGTGGAAAGCATCGCCGGGCTGCGCGGTCGGGATCGGGATGATTCGTGGACAGCGGGTAGCAGTCGGCAGACGGCTCGTACGCGTGAACTGTTGGCCGCGCCGCGGACTGGTAGCGGGCACGTGAAGATCAGTGGGGATTGTCGGGCCGCGCGGCCGTCCCCGCCCAGGTTCGTGAGTTGGTTCGACGTACGCAACGACGGCCGATACCTCTACACACGCCGAGGTGGGGATATCCAAATCGACCCGTGCGGGGACAAGCAGTTCGTCGACGGCCTTCGGCAGTTGGTGGAGACCACGCGAGGCGAACGCTGAACCGCATGGTCCGAGCCGGCGGGATCGGTCCGCGGCTTGCTCGGTTCACCTTTGATGTGGACCGTGCCAAATCAGCACCTCGGTCAGTGCCCGCGCCGAAGACTCACTGGCTGTATGCGGCCACGACGTTGGTGACGCCTGCCGGGGCACGTACAGCAGGTGGTTGTCCTGCGGTGGCGCTGCGTGGTCGGTGGTGGTTGTAGTGCACGTTCCACACGGCGACTGCCGCCGATCGTTCAGAGTCGCTGGTCCAGATGCGGGAGTAAAGGAACTCTTCGGCCAGGATCCGGTTGTACCTCTCGACCTTGCCGTTGTGTTTAGGGGTGTAGCGCTTGGTGCGCTTGTGCTTCGCCCCGGGAAGTGCGCGAGTGAAGGCGTGGGCGCGGTAGCAGGCTCCGTTGAGTGTCACGACGCGCTCGATGTGGCCGATGCCGTGCGCGGCGAACCAGGCACGGGCGCGGTGCACGAACCCGACGGGCGCGCCATCCACCACCGTCGGGGATGCGGCCGACCTTCTTCACATCAACATGCACCATGTGCCCGGGCCGCTTCGCCACGATTGTCTTGGGTTGCCGGTTGAGGTCGCCGTTCGGATCGATGAACCGCCGCCGATTCAGCCCGAGCTGAGCCAGTAGCCGGGTCACGGCACGTCGGCTGATGGTGACGCCGGACTCGTTCAGTTCGAAGGTGATTCGAGTCGCGGACAATTTGTGGTTCCGGCGCATCCCTCGATCTGTTCCACGATGGTGGAATCGGTGGCAGTCGACTGGCGGTGCGAAGTGGATGAGCGGTCGTGGAGTCCGACGTCGCCGTGCTTGCGCCACCGGTTTACCATTTCGACGCGCGGGCTCGTGAGATCCCGATTTCCGCCGCGACGTGCGCGATCGGGCGGGTCTTGCAGCGCTCGATGAGGCGACGTCGTCCCTCGGGGCTCAGGGGAGCATTGCGATGTCCCATGGTTGTTGCGCTCTGACTGCGCGCTGCTACTGCAGCAACCCGATCGGAACCGCCATGCCCAGGAACAGCACGAGCTGGTAGGCGCTGTTGATCACGGTGAGCTGGCCAGGCTTCTGCTCGAAGCCGTTGTGCTGTGCCAGGGTCGACAGTGAGAAGCCGAGCCACGCCACAAGGGCAACCGCCAGGGCAGCCCAGAAGGAGTCGATGCCGAAGAAGCCGGAAGTGACGGAGCTGGCGGCTGCGAGAGTCAGCGCGGTGACGGCGATTGATGCCACCAGGACCACGAACGGACCCTTGCCGCCTCTCTCAGAGTCCTCCTTGGTCACCCCGGTCAGCTTCCGCCATACGCCGCCGACCAGCCCCCAGTCACTGTACCAGATCCACGCGATCGCCATTCCGACCGCGATCGCGGACACGACGGCCAACCAGCTGATGCTCAGCTCCACGGAATCTCCTCTGCTCGACACTCCCTCCGCATGGTTGATATCATAAAGCATGGTGGAAAGTATCAACCAGAAGGTCAAGGGTTCGCGCTCCTACGGGCAGTTCTGCGCCCTTGCGCGCTCTCTGGATGTCGTAGGCGACCGGTGGACGCTGCTCATCGCGCGCGAGCTGCTGCCGGGGCCTATGCGCTACACCGAGCTGAAGACCTCACTCAAAGGCATCGCGACGAACCTCCTGTCCGAGCGGCTGAAGACCATGGAGGCGAACGGGATCGTCGAGCGTCGTCTCGGGGACGCGAGCGTCGTCTACGCCCTCACGTCGTGGGGAGCGGGGTTGCGAGAGCCGATGGAGGCGTTCGGCCGGTGGGGCGCTCCGCTGCTGGCGACCGGCCAGGGCGACGACGCCTTCCAGCCGCGCTGGCTGACCCTCGCGCTGCCTGCCCTCCTCCGAGGCGCAACCGCCTCTCCTCCCGTCGAGCTCGGCATCGAGACGGACGGCTTCCTCATGGCCCTGAGGGTCGACGAAGACGGTCCAAGCGCATTCGTACCCGATCGAGATCCGGCCTCAGTATTCACCGCCGCTCCCGACGTGGTCGTCGCTCTAGCCGCTGGAGCGATCAGCATCGAGCAGGCCATCGCCGCCGGCGAGTTTCGTGGCGACTCGAACGTCCTCCGAACCGCGCTCACCCCTGTTCATGCGAACGTGACTCCGCTGACCAACGGCGACTGAGGACCACGGAGAAGCGCAGGCTGTCGTGGTGGCCCTGCGTGTCAGGGTGAGTTGAGTCCACCGGCACTCAGCAAATCCAGCCCGACGCAGGGCGAGATCGGACCTACTCCACGATGACGACGACCA
>NZ_JBHZBX010000046.1:0-3143 GCF_042755165.1 Nocardia sp. NPDC059177
GCGCGGGGCAGACCTCACCCCGGAACGACGAAGGCCCGACGCCATGAAGCGTCGAGCCGTTGCATGTAGGATTTCATCCCACGGTGCGAACAGCTATCTCCTGTTTCGTACCCAGGCCGTTCGGTGAGCGCCAACTCGCCGGGCGGCCGTTCTTGCTCTTGTGACGTTACACACTCGTGTCCTGCCGGGCAACCAGCCGAAATCGGGCAGATGGTCGATTCGCTCCGACCGAAAAGCACCAGGTCGCCGAGGCGATCGTTGCTCGGCTCAACGCTTCAAGATCATCAAAAGTCGGCAGTGCAGGGAGTGTTGATCCATGTCTACCAGCGTCTTGACGAACAGGAGATTCTACCTGCCAAGTATGATGAATCTGGTTCATGAGTATCCCAGGGGGGGGGGGGGATAGCCAGTCGCTGGCGGTAGTCCCCGATAAAGTTCGTGAGGTCGGCAACTATGTCTACGGTATTGCCGATGACTTGCGTCGAGCGCTTGAATCTGCCGGCCGTGAGGTTGACTCGTGCGTTGGGAGTAGCTGGACTGGCGATGCAGCTAACACCTTTACTGCCGGATGGGAAGAAAGCAGGACCGGTGGTGTCACAGTCATTACGGCGCTGACCGAAATGACTGAAAAACTGGGGGTCACAGCCGAAACATACAGCCGCAAGGATGATTCGAATGCTGCAGCGTTAGGTTCCTTTAGTCTCGATTTGCCGGGGTTGTGATGGCATCGGAATTTACGGTCGACCTGGATCAGCTCGAGCAACTCGTGACAAAGCTTTCCGGCTTGGCTGGATATATCAGCGACCACCTCGATGAGATAGACGACAAAGTGGCGAGTTTAGCTGGAACTAGCTGGGAAAGTTTGGCCAGTGAGGCTTACCAAACTGCGCATTCGCAATGGTCGACGGGCGCACGGGAGTTCGTAGAGGGGGTTCGTGACATGAGTGATGCCGCCAAAACCGCTGGTACCCGATATCATCGAGCGCTGGATTTAAATAGTAAAATGCTGCAGGGCGGTATCGGCTAGAGTGTATGTAAATTGGGAAACTTACCACGAGGCTGCTAAGAAGTGCCACACGCTGGCTGGCGAAATTAGAACGGCATACGGCCCGGTTCACGCAGCAATGAAAAATGATTGTTCTGGAATGGCTGGCGATGCACCTGGCTGTGCCGCTTGGGGAAAGAAGTACGACGAAACTTCTCTCATGGTCCTGCAGACCTGCGCGAATATGGCTGATGCGCTTACCAACTTCGGAAACGTGCTATATGCTGCAGGGTATAATTGGGGGATTAGTAATGATTGCAATCCGGCGCCGTCGATGCCGTCCTACACGCAAATGTCGGAAAGCAAGCTTCAGTTCCCTTCATCGGTGGCAACCGCTGGACTGGGTGCTGAACACACCGGCGGTGTCGGCGAGTTCTTCTCGCTACTGACAGACAAGATCACGGCTGAGTTCGGCAAGTTACCCAACGGCGACACCAGCAAGCTGGAAAAAGCGGTGCAGGTCTGGCAGGGATTTGCGAAGAATGACACTCTCACCAAATTGCCGACAAAGGTTGGTGAGATTTCGTCGATGTTCAACGGTATGGATCATCCTAAGAATCAGGATATGATCCAGCAGCACCTGTCGACAATATCCAAAGCATCTGGTGCCGTCCTCGCCGGCGGGCTCACGATGGCAAGTCCGGTTTCCGATTTCAATGTGGGAATGGGTGAGGTCAACAAGGAAATCAGTGCCGCGTGGACGACTTTCGGTGAAGTGCTGGCGGGAATTGCCGTCGGAGCTGCGATCGGAGCGCTCGTCACATTCGGTGCAAGTATCGCAGGCGCGGCTGTTGTAGCTGCCACCGCATCGGTTAAGGCGATGGACGTAATTCGTCTCGCTTACACTGGATCCAAGCTGTACAAACTCCTTGGCATGGGTGCGGCTGTAGGTGGCACTGTTGGCGGTGTAGCAACTGCTGGTGCAGTGGGATGCTTTGATAGCGTGCCGAACATGACGGAAGTCAGCTTGGCGTTGGCTGAAATAATCGCAATGCGCGTCTACGTTGACACGGATGATGCTGCCCCGGCTGATCGTCCCAAAAAAGTTCCGGCTTCGGGATCTGGTAAAGAAAAGGCTGATGACGTTCCGAGTTGGGCGAAAGGTCGAGCACCGTATGTCGGTGAAAGTGGAAAGGCCTATGCGCGTAGACTGATGGATGAGAAGTACGGTCCGGGAAACTGGAGTGACACCGGTCCGCGAAGTGAATTCAACAAGATTAAAAAATACGGTGACCGCGCCTGGCAAAATCCGAACTAAAGAACCGAGGCATCATGACTACCTATATCTACGTGGTTGACCACTGGTATGAACTCGAAGATGGCGAAGACGTTGTTCGAACGATTGGCCTCTACTCGTCGGAATCTAAGGCATCCGAAGCGGTGGAGCGCGTGAAGAAGTTGCCAGGATTTTGCAGTCGGCCGGATGATTTCTGTGTGAACAGATTTGAAGTAGGAAAGGAAAATTGGGCCGAAGGCTTCATTGCAATGGGGAATTGAATCGACGATAACACGGAGGTGTAATGAACTCAGTATTTCTCCTAGAGCATTCCTATCGCGATAACAGTGGAGGATACGAGCAGAAGCGTATCGGAGTTTACGCGTCGGAAGAAGATGCGCGGGCCGCGATCGCCAGGTTGATCACTCAGCCAGGATTCCGCGAGTACCCCGACGACTTTGTAATTGATCGATATGTGGTCGATGAAGATCGCTGGCAGGATGGTTACGACGTTAGCGACGATAGCCGCTGACTGTGGAGGAAGAGGCATACGGAAGCCCGCCCGGGTGCTCTGCAACCCTCGTCTTCCAATCGAGTAGAGTATCCGATATTTCGGCATCTACGGCGCCGTCTATCGGGTCAAAGTAGTTATCGAGCTGGCGGCGGTTAGGGTGACTTCGGTTCTTGCCTCAATCGCAAGCCGTTTCCAGGGCTGGGTACCTCCACGGCGATGGCCGGCTCGCCATTTGTTCCGACTGCGAGGGAACCAGTTCGGGTGGGTGTGCGTCTAAGACCATGTCTCATGTGGTTGATCGGGCCTTCGCGAGCTTCTTGTATCCGGTCAGCGCGCCGGCCAGTGTGAGGAAGGCGCAGAAGTGAGTG
>NZ_JBHZBX010000047.1:0-2648 GCF_042755165.1 Nocardia sp. NPDC059177
GGACGCCCAACGAAGTAGAGTCCGACTGGTTCGAGCGGAATCGAGCAGCCTGAGAAGTCAAAATCTCACTGTCCGAGAACTTCCCAGCCCCTCATGGAGGTGATCACGCGGTCGGTGCGTGAGGACTTGGAGGTCGAGTTCGACGGAGGCATCAGCTACGTCCACCTACTCGTGCGCCGAGGAAGATGGCGGTAGGGCCGAGAGACCCCCCAACTGTCTGCAAATTCCGGACGGCTGGGGGTCTTCTCTGCGTTTCAGCCGTTGGCGCGGCCTACTTGGTCGGATATGGCATCAGGTCATCGATGTGCTCTTCGAGTTCCGTCGCGATGGTCATTGCCGTTGTCTTTGCGCGGTCAGCCACCGCAGGTGTGCTCGGCCCGAGGTTCCCCCCGGCTGCGGTGACCTTGACATCGAGGTTCCGCACGCGGAAGGCGACCTTCGAGACCGCCCCATCCAGGCCCGCCAACGGCGATGTGTCCTGATAGGCGGAGTCACCAAGAAGTGGAACCGGCACCGCACCGGATGGTCGATGCATCGGGCCGGTCGAGAGCTGGAAGGTGATATCCACCCATCTGCTGAGGTCCCGAACGGGGGCGCTCGGATCAGTTTGGAGGCGAGCTCGATCCACGCCGCACTCAATCGCGTTCGGGGGCGCCGTGGTACTGCGAGCGCTCTTTTCTTCGCCGAGAGTGCCAGGGACCGCTGGATTCAGCAGATCCGAGAGAAACTCGGTGATCGGCTCTCGGACCTGCGCGAGGATCGGGTCGCAACTGTCCGGCAGGGAGTGGTACGACAACTCCTCTGTCACCGGCTCGTTGGGAACGTCCTCCGAGCAGCCACCCAGCACGAGAAGTGCAGCGATTGCGCCAACTCGCCATACTTTGGGCGTGATCATGAGTCATTGCCCCATGGTTTGCCCGTCGGATTACGGGGCTGATATCCGCCCAGAATGAGTGCATCAGGGGCAATGTTCGACGGTACCTGTACCGTGCCGGCCTGGGTGATAAGGGTATCGAGAGTCCCTCCGATCTCCTTCTTGTACTCGATCACCTCATCGGTCAGCTTGCCGGTCAGCTCCATGAAGTCCGCGAGTGCATTGATGATGGCGGTTTCCGCGCTGCCGCCATCGAGCGTTATCATCTCCTTGATTTCCTCCATGAGGCTGGCGGAAGCCCTGGCGACCGTCGCAGCGTACTCGGTGATGTACCGGATGCAGGTTCCATAGTTCTTGAGAACCAATGCACCGAAGGTATTGATCTGTTCGGCCATGCCGGCGATTATCGTAGCGTTCAAAGGTGTGACTTCGATAATGTGCTGGAGATACTTGGCCGCCGCCTCCCCAGAGGTTCCGGTCCAGCGCGCCTCGAGGGATGCCTTAGCAGTTACCAGACCATTGCCGTCGTCGCTACCGTCGATGGATTGGGTCAACTCCGACACTGCCTTTTGCCATGCAGCCAGAACGGTGGACACATCGCTGGGGTTTCCGAGCATTTTTCGGATCAACTCAACTTGCGCCTTGACCATGGAGTTACCGACCTTCGCCGCAGCAGTCACGAGCGTCGCGGCCTGCTCGTAAGGGAAGACAAGCTCAGGAGAGACTCCCATCGGGTTCTTGTCTTCCGGGATCGCGTATCCCTCTACGGTTTTCGATCCCATGTCAGTATCCCACCCGCTGGTCGATGTACCCGAACTGGCGATACCATTCGGCGTCGAGATTCTCGAAATGCTTGGCGCAGGTATCCAGGCTGCCCGCCGCGTTACTGATCGAGATGTGACCCTGGATGAGTTTAGTTGCTATGACACCGGCTGCTGCTGTGTTGAACTTCGAGACAATCTCGGTGCCGAAGAACCCGAGTGCATCCGCCTGCATGGGGGTTCCCGCGATAGCCTCTTTCGCCTCCTTCCAATGATCAGCCGCTTGCTGCACTTCTGTTGCCTGCAGGCGTAGAGCCTGGGGACATGTGTTGAAATCTACGTTCGCCATAGTTGAAACACCCACTAATTTCCGGAGATGTCGGTTAGTTGTGGTTTGGCAGCCTGCGAGTTCAGCGCCGTGATGAGCGCTGCGACCACGGCGCTCTCGTTCGACTCCGAGACTTCGTATGGCTCCAAGTCGATCGACAAAAGTACCCCGAAGCCGTCGACGGTCAGGTCGCCATACCTGGCGCCGGTGTAGGTATCAACCACCGGTATCCGGCGCCGTTGCTCGCGTATCCGCTGATTGAACGCACCGGATCGGATGTCGACGATCAGCTCCGTCCAATCGCGGTTCATCTCTCGCACGAGGTTGTACAAGTTGTCGAAGGCGTTGTCGAACTCGCTCATTTCGGCTCCCCACCTGGGCGTAGGTCATCGAGCAGCCCATATGCTTCGGGATAGAGCTCCCTGGTGCGGGCGTTCATCTCTTCGGCGGCGCTCTTGCGTGCGGCCGACACCGCTCGCACGATGGCCTGGCACGCCTGGTCGATGTCGTCGGCCAGTACCCACGTCGGCCGACTGAGGTCCCCGAACCCTCGCGCCAACGCGATGTCAAGGACGGTCCCTGCCCCTGATATGAGGGGCTGGGAAGTTCTCGGACAGTGAGATTTTGACTTCTCAGGCTGCTCGATTCCGCTCGAACCAGTCGGACTCTACTTCGTTGGGCGTCC
>NZ_JBHZBX010000048.1:0-2553 GCF_042755165.1 Nocardia sp. NPDC059177
CTTTTACAACTTCCATCGGTGTAGAAATGTCAGGCGTCATTGTCTGAGCCATCTTTGACAGGTGTTTGCCGCCATTAAAGTCATCAAGAATAATCCATATGGCTGTGAGCGCCAGCGTGAAAAACAAAAGACCTTTTTCCATGTGTTATCCCTTCTTTTTGCGGCAGATAAAGAAGAACCAAAACACGATGATAATAACGGTGAGAACAAGAATTTTAGTCATTGCTTGACGCACCCCCGATTTTTGAAATAACCATTTTCAGATCGGTTAGAATTTCCCGTGTCTGTTCGTTATCCTTTGATTGTTTGAACATGAACCACGCGAGCATTACGCCCATGGCTCCGTTATTTAATAGGATTGAATAGATTTGCTCCACAAGTCACACCCCCTACACCCTTGCCGAGAATAGGAATACGACAAGGAACACAATGCCGAACCCCAGCAAGATTTGTTTTGATGTAATAGGGTCTTGCTTTACGTCATGCTCTTTTGCTGTGTCCTCATCATCGACAAGAGACATTTGATCTTCAGCTTCGGGAACTGTAGACGTTCGGGTACTCATAAACCCCATGTTTGGATATAAGTCTGCGGCATGGTAGAACATTTCACCTAGACCCATTTGTGATGGTGCGTTCATATAAATCCTCCTTCGTAGTAGTCAAATAAGAAAAGGAGGGAAAAGCCCTCCCGCGTGTATTAATGCAAGCGTGAAAGCTTTTCAGCAACGATTTTCACGCGCCCGCCTTTTTGAGTATTGAAGCGAATCCAAAACTCTGTAAGACGTTCGGTGTCAATATAGTCACGAGAGCCGCCGAGGTTTGGCAAGCCTTGGTTAGAGAAGTCAAACACATAAACCCCATCCGGTAAGACATAACCCAAGTCCGAATGATTTCGGGCTGCAAGTGCTGACGGCTTAATGCTGTAAGGGATGTCGGCTTGGTTAAATACCAATTCCAAGTTGCCCGCAAAGTCGCTGTCCTTCAGCGGGTTGCCTGACTCATCCGTAAAGTAAAACATGAGTTTACGGTAGATCGTCCCTGTCTGAAGCTTCACGATATTTTGACCGTTCCCGGTGAACTGTTCGCCTTTTTCGTTTACAAGCTTCAGGACAGAAATATCCGGCATAGCTTGTGGTACAGAAGGGACGGAGAACGTTTCAATTGTCGGCGTGATTTTCAATTGCTTCAGTGTAACGGTGTCTCCAGTAGCCAACTGATACGCGTCTTGCGCGCGTGCTGTATCAATCTGAAGGGAAACGGTTGTCTCCTCGTTTTGTAGCAAGATAAGACCGACCGGGTCACGTTGGTTTAAAGTTAATGGCAGCGCGACTTGGAATTTAATACGCGCGTCTTTACCTGACGTGCTCGCGGCTGTTTCAATGTAAGATAACGCCCGCGGACTTGATGCAGGTAATAGAACGTCTGGATTCAATCGGTTTAAGCTGTATAGGTGAAGGGCTTCGCCTGACACAACAAAAGGACGGAATCCACTGTTTAATTCCAGTGCAATATTTCTGATAATCTGGTATGGTGAAAATGGTTTAGTTGGAATTGCCGCGTTCTGCGATTTGAGAGAGACAGTCGCGTCAAATTCAACTAAAATTTGTGATAGCAGGCGTACTTTCGGTAGGTTGAATGATACCGTTTGTGCGTCCTCTGTCACTGTCTGTGTACCCATCATCTGCCATGTTTGGCGGGTAGCCTGCGAGAATAGTTGAGCCTTTGCCTGTGCTGATAGTTGCTGTTGAGTTGCCATAAATTAAAATTCCTCCTTAGACTTCTGCCGCGATTGTAGATACAACCGGGATATGATATTTTGCTGAAGCTTTCTTAATAATCCACATGAAAACCATCGTGATAAATACAGTAATGAACGTATGAACTAACCATTTAACCTTCATGCTTTTTTCCTCCTTATACTGCGTTTACTAATTGCGTCACACCGTTAACCGGATGCTTCGTGACAATAACCTTTGTTACGACAATGACCATCATTGTGAATAGCGCAATGACAATCATGTTCTTCAGCCCGACACCTGCAAATTTTCGTGTCTCCAAGTCATCACCTCCTTTAAAGCTTCAATTTTGCTAGTACCGGGTTTTGCATACCCACTTTCCAATACCAAAAATTGTGCCCGCCGGGTTGCTCCATAAATTGCGGCATCCCTGTTGCTTTCACAATCTTTTTACGGTCATCCGGGTTTTGCATGGTGAAAATGAAATAGTGTGAACTGTTGGCCATAGCAATGACCGGAATGTCTGTTGGGCGCTGGGTACAAGCCCAAACGACTGCTTCTTTCGAACGCCCGCGCGTGTATAAGGCTTTCAATTCTTTCGGGTAGTTATGGGCGCTTGGCGCGACTTCCATTAATTCGTCTATCCATAGAATCGTATTTTCACGCTTGTACACCCAGCTCATGAGCGCGTTGTAATATTCCGGCTCTAATTCTTCAGCGACCGGGCAATAGATAATTTTCGGCGTCTCGACCTCGGACACGTCTTCCAATCGGTGAACCACAGTAAAGTCCTTACCTTCCTGCAAGCCATGCCACA
>NZ_JBHZBX010000049.1:0-2141 GCF_042755165.1 Nocardia sp. NPDC059177
CGGACGCCCAACGAAGTAGAGTCCGACTGGTTCGAGCGGAATCGAGCAGCCTGAGAAGTCAAAATCTCACTGTCCGAGAACTTCCCAGCCCCTCAACCTCGAACAGCTTGACGTACACAGAAGCATCTTGTGCGACGACCTGCTCGCGCTGTGCCGCACCCAGCGGCGCATGCTGCGCGAGGTCTCGCAGTCATCGAGGCTGCCCGCCGGACTCGGCGACCTGTCGGACAATCCGGCGATCAAGATCCGATTCGAAGAGGCGCCCGCAGTCGAAGCGGCCGCCCGCCTGGCGAACCGAGTCGACAGTTGGTCAACCGAGCTGTCCGAAAACCCGAAAAAGGCCAAATCGGCTGACATGCGGGCACGCTGGCTCGCCGACGCCGTCCGTGACACGGTGGTGAACCGCGCTCGGGCGGGCGCGTGGGCGATCGAGATCCTCAAGCCTCGCATCGACGGACATGTCGCGTACTGCCCGCCTGATCGGATACCCCACGAGTTCTCGGGTGGCCAAGTCCTCACTCTCGCGGTCTTGGTCTACTGCGCGCTCTCGCGCGTACGGTCATCGCATCGGCAGGGCGGTTCACGGCCTGCTGGAACGTTGCTGCTGGACAATCCTTTTGGTGCGGCTTCAGCGGAGCCGCTGATCGAGATGCAGCACCGGCTTGCCGCCCATACTGGAGTTCAGCTCGTGTGCGCGACAGGGCTACACGATCCGGCGGTCGAAGCGGCGTTCACCGGTACCGGATCGGTGATTGTCAAGTTGCGCAATGACGGGGATCTGCGGCGCAATCTGTCATTCTTGCGGCTTCGGGCAACGGTCGTCGACGGCGTCGATATTGTCGAATCGATAGTGCGAGGCCGTGATAGAGGATCTGCTCAGAACTGGGTCGATGGCATCGGCTACGAGATCCGACGATGAGCGTGCGCGAATCCGAGATCGCCGCGTTGCGTGCGGCACTTGTGGCCAAAGGGTCGGTGCGCATCTCCCATGAAGACCTGTGGCGATTATGGTGTGTCGCCGCTCCTCGTCTCGTCGGCAGCCCGCAGCAGACCGACGATCTGCATGAGTGCCTCCGCGCGCTTGCCGAGGAGAACACGATCTGCTTGCCGTCGCGGTCGTCGAAGCGCTTGTGGCCCAGTTATGTCACCGTTCCCGCTTCTCGTCCCGCCGTGAAATCCAAACCGTGGGTGAGCTATCCCTGGCGCGCCGAATTGGGCTGGGCGGCGTCATTGCGAACTCTGTCGCAGGAACTCTTCGCTGATCTTGTCGCGATCAACGCCTGGTTGGGCAGACACGCTACACAGACCGTCCCGCTCGTTCCCTTGCGTTACCGTTCCACCGAAATCTTCGGCAAGGAGAAAAGACTCGACGATCTCGCCCGCACGACACTGTTTGATTCAGGCAGGCTCACCCTTGACCTGTTGGCGTGCGTTCGCTATCCGCCGCCCCTGCCCGCCGCGATTGTCGGCAATGGTCCGGATGTCCTCATCGTCGAGAACAGCGACACCTACTGGGTATTCCACGAACTTCTGCGCGACATCACCGGCCATCCCATTGGGGCCATCGCCTGGGGCAGCGGGCGGACCTTTCCCGCCCAGGTCGACGCGTTAGGCGTTGACGTCGCCGGTCGCGGCCCAGTGAGTGGAATCGCCTGGTACTGGGGTGACTTTGATCCAGCGGGGATCGCGATTGCCGAAGCCGCCGCGTTAGCGTCGAGCACTGTGCCCGTACAGCCAGCGCGCGGCCTCTGGTCGGCCATGGCCGGGCGTCCCATTCAAGACCGTGACGCTGTGGACTGGTCTGGCGTGCAAGGCGGCCACCTGCTGGGCTCCGAGTCCTGGGCGCTGCTAGCCCCTATCCGAGCCGCCTGCGGCCGAGTCGCACAAGAATCGGTGCTCATCGACACACTTGCCGAATGGGTGAACGAACCGCGATGAGGTTGTTGCTGATTGCTGTCTCCAGTTTGGGGCCCTGGGCTCACGCTCAATGAGGTGATCTCAGCGAGATAAGCGACCGGTTCCGGGCCGTGTGATGGAAGTTGTTGGGAGCCCTGCGTGTCAGGGTGAGTTGAGTCCACCGGCACTCAGCAAATCCAGCCCGACGCAGGGCGAGATCGGACCTACTCCACGATGACGACGAC
>NZ_JBHZBX010000050.1:0-2006 GCF_042755165.1 Nocardia sp. NPDC059177
CAGTGTCTGGATCAACAAACCCGAATCTGATAGCGAGGAGCGTGTGGAAGCAGCCTGATCACTCCCACTGGTCCCGAACGGCTTGACAAGTTCCGGATGTGGCTGGCGTAGGTCCAGCGGTGGTTGTGCGGGCGATCGTGGTAGCCGTGCCCGAAGATGTGCAGGCGCAACCGGATCCCGGATTCGAGGTCGTCGTGCAGGACGATCTTGTCGAGAATGTCGTAGTGCTCGCACAGTGCGACGAGATCGGGGTTGTCGGGCAGCGTGGTCAATTCGCGGCGCAGCAGGTACTTGTGGGCTGCGAGCAGTTCGAAGGACTTGCGGGTGGCCGACTCGACAGCCTCCACCACCTCATCGTGCAGCAGCCCCGGCATCGTCTCGTGGTGGGCCAATCGCTTGTCACCGCGATGCCGTGCCGCCTAATCGGCGGGCACCATCGCGTCCACACCTGCCGAGCTTGCGGGCCGATGACCTACAGCCCACCCGCGCACAACGATTGCGAGCACTGAGCTGCCGGGTCAGGACTGCACTCGCAACAAATCGGCGTTCGCGGTCGCGGGGGCCTAGTTGGCACCGAAACTTCTTGTTCCCGTGGCGGCCAGTCACAGTGACCAGCCGCCGCCGAGCTACGCGCTACCTCACCGCCTGAGCGTCTCAGGTCGTACACCCTGTCGCGCGTCCACAAAGTGCCATCGGACAGTCGCCGAACTCTAGGACTCCACGTCGGCCTCATCGATCCATCGAGCCAGCAGGCTCAGCGCGCACAGCCGCTCCAACGCCGACTGTCCGTCCAGCTCAACCTCATCATTTGGCAAGTGCCCGATTGGGTTTCGGATCGCACCGAAACAGCCTGCCCCGAAGTCCATCACTCCGACACGCATGGATTTGGCAGTCTGGTCATTGCTTATGCCGGTGAAACGTAGCCGGGGTTTGCCCGGCTCGGGCGGCTTGTCCGAGAACGACTGCCTTACCAGGTCGGCCTCGGCGACGTCCCGCCGACCGGTCTTCTGCTGTAGCAGCGAGTTCACCGCTTTGGCCGCTGCGAGTACTGCTTCATGTCGGTGACCTGTCGACCACTGCGCGGTTGCGGCTTTCCAGATCAGCGGGTGCAGCATCGTCGCGTTGATTTGCGGAGATGTATCCGTCCCTCCGAGGCGGTCGATCAACTCGGTCTGGTAATCGAGTCGGACGATTAGTCGCCGAGTTGCGTCGCGCACTGCCCGATCCGGTTCGAAGTCGTCGTCGGTGGGCTCAGAGTCGTGGTTCTCTCGCTGCCATTCCGGATACAGCCGACTCAGAATGGGCCCAACGATCTCCATGAGCTCGATGAACCTGCCGTGCCCGCAGGACACGAACCCGCTGCCGTGCAAGTCGTAAACAGGCTTGGTCTCATCAAGGATGCGCACCAGCTGCTCACGTACCCACGGAACATCGATCCCCTCAAACTGCATGGCCCCATCTTCGACCAGTTCTACGGTGAGCGCAGAACGACTTCCTCGAATCGGCCGTTTCGTCGATGGGCCGCCCGCCGACACGGCATATCAACCACGCGCGGGCGAGTGAGCTTCGGCTAGAACGGTGGCTCATCGCGCGCGGCCGAGGACGCCCACGGGTCCGCAACGGGCGGCAGCGCACGCTCCGGCAGCGGCAGACTGCTGACCACGTAGAGGTTCAGGATGTCGTCCCGGTCGAGGAACATGATCTGGCTCCGCTTGCTGGCGTCAAGCCTATTGCCGATCCAGCACGAGCTGCTTTGGTGATCACGCCGCCCGCCACGATGAAGGCATGATCGACCAATACCTGCCTGTTGATCTCGGGGTCAAACACCTCATGGGCACCTTCGGTCAATGACAGCCGGGTCACGATCGAATGGTGACATCCACAGCTCCATTTTCGCTGAACCATTTCTTAAGCTCGAGACCCGCGAGAACCATAGCCGATTTCACTCCGACATCCACTGGACCAATTATGGACCCCGAAGCGCCTGCCACCGAACATCCGCCCAT
>NZ_JBHZBX010000051.1:0-1952 GCF_042755165.1 Nocardia sp. NPDC059177
CTATGGGGTATCTATGCTATATCTTTGGCTTCAAAAACGGCACCTGTTCTAAGAGCATAGAAACTCAACAGGCACAGCCTGTTTGACACCCTTTTTTTTAGGGTGGCACCGAGTTTCCTTATGCTCTTTTTCTCTGAAGCTAAACCTGTTTTATATGTCGTAGTCTTTTTATTGGGAGTGACCCCTTGCTGTACAATTTCCGGAGGTGCCGATAAGGGACGAATTTTCCCTTGTCGGTTGCCTTTGGGGATTGTAAGGGGTGGAGGCTCGGAATCAAAAGGAAACGAAATATCATTCCGAGTGTGCTTCTTTTTTCTGTTCTTGAATTCTATTATTTCCAATGTTAGAATTATGTTAACAACTTGTTAGGAGTGTGTTTGGATGGAAGAGAAAAAACAAATTGGACCTCGAATTACTGTTGAAACATTTAAAAAGCTAGAGTTATTAGCCGAACATTTTACAAAACACAATGAATTTGGAAGAGTTTCAAAAGATGCTGTAATTGAGTTTGCTATTAAGGAATTGTATAGGGACTATTTGGGAAAAGGACGCTAATTTTTGTTGAAAAACTGACTTCGGATTTGGGGTTCTTTATTATTAACTTGATTTTAATTAAACATTACAGGAAAAATTGAGGGGAAATGGATGGATAAACGCAATGGTGACGCGGTTTTCATAGCTCCAAATGATGTTGTAAAAGTGACCACTATGAATCACGTCATTGAAGTTCAGCATATGGAGAAGATGAACCGGAAAAATAATATCAAAAAATTGGACAAGGATAGGTTTGTAGACCTCTCTACTGGGGAGATCCGGGAGTTCGAGCATTCGGAAAATCGGCAGGAAAATTATAATTCTTTGAGACAAACCTTTAAGAAGCTGCGTTATTTGATAAATAACAATTTTATAGGACGGCCAAATGAATTACATATAACTTTGACATACAAGAAAAATATGACGGACACGAAAAAACTTTATAGTGATTTTCAAAATTTTATCGACAGGTTGCGTTATAAATACAAGAAAGAAAGTTCGATAGATTATTTATCGGTGGTAGAGCCACAAGGACGTGGAGCCTGGCATTGTCATGTTTTAATGCGCTTTAATGATTTGGATAAGATTTATATTAAAAATGCTGAATTAAGGAGTCTATGGGGTTTAGGATTTGTAACAATCAAGTCATTAAAGGATATAGACAACATAGGAGCCTATTTGAGCGCTTATTTGACTGATATAGACCTAGAAGATGTCCAAGACAGGGAAACAGCCTTAAAAGTGGCTTCAGAGGGCTGTGAGGTGCAAACAAAGATCGTAGAAGGTCGGGAAAAGAAATTTTTAAAAGGCGGACGGCTGCACATGTATCCTTCCGGAATGAATATGTATCGAAAATCAAAAGGGATTGTTAAGCCGGAACGGGAAGAAATGAAGTTCGGAGACATAAAAAAAGTAGTGGGTTCGGCAAAACCACACTACGAGAAAAGTTATCATGTCGAAAATGACAATTTTGAAAACACAATTTCGTTTCTCCAGTATAACACAAAACGTGATTTTTGAAGCAAAACGGTTCCTCTTTATGGAGCCGTTTTTTTTATTTCCCGAAGGGTTATTTGTCAGAATGACAAACCGATTTCGAGCCGGCGAGAACCCATTGTCACACCACGATTTAGGGGGTGTGTATAAATGGGCACTCTCTGTGAAATTTGAAGCTTTGAAATTCCGAATGGCGCACTTATACACTCTGTCGAGTGAGTGCTAAAATGCTGAAGCATTTCCGTCAAGCGTGTGGAGGAATCTTGTAGAGAGATATAGCATAGATACCCGTATCTCTAGAGATATTTTGGTATATCCCTGCTATATCTATGGGGTATCTATGCTATATCTTTGGCTTCAAAAACGGCACCTGTTCTAAGAGCATAGAAACTCAACAGGCACAGCCTGTTTGACACCCTTTT
>NZ_JBHZBX010000052.1:0-1660 GCF_042755165.1 Nocardia sp. NPDC059177
ACTCATCATCCACGATCCACGGCGCCGCCACGGCGAAACATACTGCACGACAGTGGGTCTCATCGCTACCTGACCGAACCTGTTAGGGGCTCTTACGCAGAATCGCAGTCGACGCCGCCGATGCGTCGATGACGTACTCGTCACTCGCCACGCGCGTCCTCCAAGGCCGCCAGGATCGAGTCCCGGTCGGCACCGGGCTTGCTGTCACGCTCGAGCGCCTCCCGGATCGCCGCCATCGTCTCAGCCTTCGACCGACGCCGGGCCGTAGCAATCAACTCACGGCGCATATACGCCTGCAACGACATCCCCGCAGCCTCGGCCCGCCGACGAAACACCTCAGCGACTTCGTCCGGTAGGTCTCTGATCTGGATCGTAGCCATAGCGCTATTATAGCGCTGAAACAGCGCTGTCGATGTGTGGGCAGCAGACAGTTCGACCGACCACAGCCCCCAACTCCACAGTCGGACCAGCGCACCCCGGTCCGCGAGATCGCTGCCTGACACAGACGCCGAGATTTGGCTCCGCCGACAGGACACCTATCGACGTAGCAGGCCTGACCCGGCGTCGCGACAGTCAGTCGAGCTTGTTGGACTGATTTCGGATGGCCAATTGCGTCGCCTCATCACAGTTCTTGTAGGCAGCGCCAGCTTTGCGGTACATATCGGCCATCTGAGTGAGTATCTCGATGTGTTGCCGAGCGGCATCAAAATACGATCCAGACCCCTCACCACCTTCGGCAAGTTCAGCAAACTTCCTACCCAGAGCTTTGGCAGAATTGAGATCACCGAATGAATCCACCGTAACCATACGCTGCGTCCTCCGCGCGAGGTCATTGAGGTCATTTATATAGTCTTCACACCACTTGGCACACCGTTCAGCGGCGTCATATTCAATAATTAGCCGACCGGCAGCTGCCTCACCGGCGAGCGTCTTGAACTGTTGCGCCATACCATTTGTGTCAGCCATTGCAGAGTCCTTACTTCATATATGGGTACTACCGTGGGATAAATTCCAAGAAATGAGGAGCCGCTGCGGACACCCACTGGCACGGGTCGGTGGTCGACTTACTACTCAGGAACCTCAAGGCAGACACAGATACTCGCCCCTGCGCGGTGTCGAAAGTAATCTGGCATTCGTTCGGAGGTATCTGTGAACCAACGTAGTGCTGCACAGCGGTCCGCCCGCCAACCGTGATGTCCCGGAAGTCGCTGAAACGATCGTTCGTTCGGAATTCGTCAAGCGTGTGGGTAGTCGCAATGAGCCCGATGTAATAGCCGTCAGCATCCCAATCACACCCTTTCCAATCCTCCCTACCCACCGAAAATGGATTGTCATCCTTCGATGCCGGATCGCCCCCCGCCGCGATTACCGCGCTGTCCGGCACCGTGCACGGATCGAACAGCTGTTCCGTCGTCAACGGAGCCCCACTGGCTTCAGGCTGCCCATCCACCGCCTTCGAGCACCCCATCAGCGCAAGCACAGCGCACCCCACAGTAGCCATTCCGACCAGTCGCATCAGTCTCTCCTAGATCCGCGCAACGCTCACTCGATATCTTAGACCGTGCCTCACGTCGTGAGTTTCGTGATGTGATCGCTTGTGCTGCATAATCGTTGGCCGTGACCGACGCCTTGTCGAGGCGGCTGGTGCCCGACGAGTTGT
>NZ_JBHZBX010000053.1:0-1564 GCF_042755165.1 Nocardia sp. NPDC059177
CCCTACGTGTCAGCCTGAGTTGAGGCCGGTGGCTCACAGCAACCCGGCATTGTAGGGCGAGGATGGACCGACGAACACGATGACCACCACCAGCACAGCGACCCGCCAGCGTTCCGGCGAGAATGTCGGGATGGGTAGCAGCGACCCCGCCGCGAGCGGGCGACGACGGCGGGCGTTCAGCCCGGCCGAGAAACTCCGGCATCTCGACGCCTACGAGACCGCGACCGGCCAGCCCGGTGGCGGGGCGGCTTACCTGCGGGCACAGGGCCTGTACTCGTCCCAGATCACCGAATGGCGCAAACAACGCGATGCCGGTGTCCTGGCCGGCAAGAAGCCGGGCGAGAAGGTCGGCCGGTTGAGCCCCGAACAGGCCGAGATCGCCCGCTTGAAAGCGGAACTGGCCAAGGCGCACAAGAAGCAGGCGATGACCGACGCCGCACTCGAGATCATGGGAAAAGCGCACGCGCTCTTGGAGAGTCTCTCCGAGAGCGCGGACCCCGACGACACGAAGCCGAAGAAGCGTTGACAGCAGCCTGGAACACGTTGTGTGACAACGGCATCGGGCAGCGGCGGGCCAGCGGGTTGACCGGGTTGGCTCGGGCGACGATGAACCGCCGCCCGGCCGCTGCGGTGGCGCCGGTGGCGCGTGCGGAGCCGGTCAACAAGCTCTCCGACATCGAGCGCCGACGGGTGCTGGCCACGCTCAACAGCGATCAGTACGTGGATCTGGCGCCGTTGGAGGTCTACGCGCGGCTGCTCGACGACGGCGTGTACCTGTGTTCGGTATCGACGATGTACCGGATCTTGGCCGAGAATTCCCAGGTCAAGGACCGGCGGCGTCAAGCACGGCACGGGAAGAAGAAATGTCCGGAGTTGGAGGCGACCGGGCCGCGGCAAGTGTACTCGTGGGACATCACCAAGCTGGCCGGGCCGGTGAAGGGCCAGTACTTCGACGCGTACGTGATGATCGACATCTACTCCCGCTACATCGTCGGGTTGGCGGTCCACAACAGCGAGTCCGGTCAGCTGGCGGTGGAGATGATGGACAAAGCGTTCACGGTGCACGGCAATCCCCTGGTCGTGCATGCCGATCGGGGCACGTCGATGACCAGCAACACCGTCGCCGCCAAACTCGACGAACTCGGGGTGGTCCGGTCGCACTCGCGTCCCCGCGTGTCCAACGACAACCCCTTCAGCGAATCGCTGTTCAAGACAGTGAAGTACGGTCCAGAGTTCCCGGAACGTTTCGAATCATTGGCTGTGGCACGCGAATTCATGGATTCGTTCGCGCAGTGGTACAACCATGAGCATCGTCACCTCGGTCTGGGGCTTCATACCCCCGCCGACGTGCATTACGGGCTGGCTCTGGAGAAGGCGCAGGACCGCCGGGAGGTCCTGGCCGCTGCTCGTGCCGCTCATCCTCATCGGTTCGCCACCACGAGCGGCCCGAAGTTTCTGGACCTGCCCGACAGTGTCTGGATCAACAAACCCGAATCTGATAGCGAGGAGCGTGTGGAAGCAGCCTGATCACTCCCACTGGTCCCGAACGGCTTGACAAGTTCCG
>NZ_JBHZBX010000054.1:0-1492 GCF_042755165.1 Nocardia sp. NPDC059177
TCCTCGATAGGCGGGTTGATCGATGCCGCGGTCGGTAGGTCGATGATCTTCGGGGCCGTCGTCGTGCCGCTGAATCGGTTCGGATGTCGTGCTCGGGCTGTGGTCAAGACCTGGCGACGCTCGATGTCACGAGCGGTCGCGAGACCGTAGAACACCGCCGCGGGGGTATGCAGGCCTATACCGGTGTGACGGTGCTCGTTGTTGTACCAATCGACGAACCTTGCCATGAAAGCTCGTGCATGCCATAGGGATCCGAACCTGGCCGGGAACTCGGGCGCATATTTCAAGGTCTTGAACCAGGCTTCGGAGTAGGGGTTGTCGTTGCTGACCCGCGGCCTCGAGTGCGACTGCGTGACCTGCAGATCCGCCAGGAGCGTGGTCACCGATTTGCTGGTCATCGCGGTGCCCCGGTCGGCGTGGACCACGTGCGGGATGCCGTGGGTGCCGAATATCTGTTGCATCAATTCCGTTGCCAGGACACCAGACTCGCGTGTGTGAATGTGGCATCCGACGATGTGGCGTGAGTAGATATCGATCATGACGTAGGCGTCGTAGTAGAGACCTTTGGTCGGGCCGGAGAGTTTGGTGATGTCCCACGAATACACCTGTCGTGGTGCGGTCGCGACGAGTTCGGGACAGGTCGCTTTCGGGTGCCGAGCGAGCCTCCGACGTTCTTTGACCTGGGTGTTCTCGGCCAGGATCCGATACATCGTCGAGACCGAGCACAGGTATACGCCCTCGTCGAGCAGGATCGCCCAGACCGTCAAGGGTGCGCAGTCGACGAATCGGTCGGAGTTGAGTACCTGCAGTACGCGGGCTCGTTCGGTATCGGTGAGTTTGTTTATCGGAACGGGGCGTGAACGTGGAATATGTTGCGCGGTAGTCGGTTTAGTTCTTCGTTGGGCGGTCGAGCGGTTGATTCCTGTCAATTTCGCCGCCCGGCGGGTCCCGATGCCGGTATCGGCCAGTTCGACATAGACACTGGTCAGCGCTTGCGTCGCGGCTCGTGCTGCTCCGCGCTCTCGGAGATCGATTCCAAGAGCGCGTGTGCTTTTCCCATGATGTCGAGCGCGGCTTCTGTTGTGCTGATCCGTTTGTTCGCTGCGTCTAATTCCTTTCTCAGACGGGCGATCTCGGCTTGCTCGGCGGTGAGTTTGGCGGATTTGGTGCCCGGGGTCGCCGGGTCGAGGACGCCGGCGTCTCGTTGTTTGCGCCATTGTCCGATCGTTGAGGAATACAGGCCCTCGCGTCGCAGGTATGCGCCGCCTTGTCCGTCCTCGACTGCGGCTTCGTAGGCGGTGAGGTGGGCGAGTTTGTCTGCGGCGGTGAACGCCCGCCGTCTTGGGCGGCTGTTGCCGGGTGAGGAGGAACCCATGCGCCCAGTTTCGCGCATCGGTGTGGTCGTCGTCATCGTGGAGTAGGTCCGATCTCGCCCTGCGTCGGGCTGGATTTGCTGAGTGCCGGTGGACTCAACTCACCCTGACACGCAGGG
>NZ_JBHZBX010000055.1:0-1480 GCF_042755165.1 Nocardia sp. NPDC059177
CGATGGTACTGCACTCGACAGGGTGTGGGAGAGTAGGACACCGCCGGAACATCATTGCGAAAGGCCCTCCAACTTCGGTTGGAGGGCCTTTTTGCGTTCCCGGACGACTGATTTCGTGAGCACATGGGTAACTCGCCGGGCACGTCCAAGACGCAACTACCGACCAACCGCAGGCCCGATGCAGACTTCCGACGCTGCCAGGCCGTCGGCCGAATTCCGGGGAGGCGGAACTGCTTCCGGGGAGGCGGTACTGTGCTGGGGTGCGCCTCGTCATTGCTCGTTGCCAGGTCGACTACATCGGCCGACTGACCGCTCACCTGCCGATGGCCCGCCGGCTGTTGATGATCAAGGCCGACGGGTCGGTGCTGGTTCATTCCGATGGTGGCTCCTACAAGCCGTTGAACTGGATGAGCCCGCCGTGCTGGCTGGAGGAGCGCGATATCGCCTCGCTGGTACCCGCGGAGCTGCCCAACGGCGTCACGCCGCTGCGGGAGGGTAAGACGGCGCTGCCGGAGAACATCAAGGCGCTGTGGGTGGTGACCAACAAGGCCGGCGAGGAACTGCGCATCACCATCGAGAACATCGAGCACGATTCCTCGCACGAGCTCGGCGTCGATCCCGGTCTGGTGAAGGACGGGGTGGAAGCGCATCTGCAGGAGCTGCTGGCCGAGCACGTGACGAAGCTGGGCGAGGGCTACACCTTGGTGCGGCGCGAGTACATGACCGCCATCGGCCCGGTCGACCTGCTGTGCCGCGACGCCGACGGCGCCACGGTGGCGGTGGAGATCAAGCGCCGCGGTGAGATCGACGGCGTCGAACAGCTCACCCGCTACCTGGAATTGCTCAATCGTGATCCGCTGCTGGCACCGGTGGCCGGGGTGTTCGCCGCCCAGCAGATCAAGCCGCAGGCGCGCATCTTGGCCGAGGACCGGGGAATCCGTTGCCTGACGCTCGATTACGACGAGCTGCGTGGCACGGAGAGCAACGTTTTCCGGTTGTTCTGAGGACTTTGCCGACGATGCCGCGACGCAAGCCACCACGGGGCCGCAGGGGCGCACCGGCACCGATCGGTGACGTGTACGGGCGCACCGAGGAAGGGCCGGGCGAGGAAACCTATATCGTGCGCACGGTGCCGGGCGCACGAGCGGTGAAGACCTATCGCTGCCCGGGCTGTGACCACGAGATCGCGCCGGGGGTGGCCCATATCGTCGCCTGGGCGGCCGACGGCGGCGAGGACGACCGCAGGCACTGGCATCAGGGCTGCTGGAACGGACGCCGCACCCGCGGCATCACCCGCCGCTGGTCCTGACACGGATACGGCGAAAACCGAAGGCCGCCTCGGGGTATCGAGGCGGCCTTCGGTTTTCCGGTGGAGACGATATGTCGTCGCAGGTCCGACGTCAGTTGCTGACGTCTGCGCTCTCGCGGTCCTCGTCGACGATGTCCTCGTCGGCGTCGGCGACCTCGGGGATGGCCTTGG
>NZ_JBHZBX010000057.1:0-1431 GCF_042755165.1 Nocardia sp. NPDC059177
GGGAACGTCGTACCGACATCCACTACGGGTTCATGAATCTTGGTGCGGCACTGATCTGTTGGCGACGGCTCAGCAATCGAACTTGATAGGAGCTCATAACTCCCGCTGGACTCATTCACCTTGACAAACTCCGCGACCTGACGAACTTGACGATTCTCTCCGAGATGTACGGCGCACCTCTCGACCTCATCGCTCGACTCAACAGTGTCAGCAATCGATCGGCGTACCGCATGGCGCAGCGCTGGCGTGACTGCCAGATGGTCTGCGGTCTCGGCGTCCGGCCGGTGCCGGGTCCGACGTGGGTTGTCCCAACGCGGTCGACCGCTGGATCACTGTTGGGCACTGAGATTCGGCATTGGGCACCCTCGCCCGGACGGGCTGCGCACGTCTCGGCGCTGTTCGCACTGAGGACTGCATTGACCGGGCTCGATCTCAACCGGTGGGTTTCGGAACGCCTGCTGCACGCCGAACTCGCCGCGAACCGCCCCGGCCAGCCTCGCCCGTATATCAACCACGGCCGCTATACGACCAGTTCAGGCGAACTCTGGGCCGTACAGGTCGAGTTGAGTGCGACGAAGAATGTGGCACAGACGAAGTCGATGGTAATCCGGGCCTACCAAGCGGCGCTGGCTGCTGGCTGTGTCGGTCTGCGCTGCTACTGCCGTGGGGAATCCGTGAACAGGACAGTTGCGGCCGCAGCGGCGAGCCTCGATCTTCCCTGGCTGTACGTCACCGACCTCGACCAGTTTCTGTCTGGCGCTCCTGCGCGCCGGAGGCTGACGCTGGTCACTGACAGCGCAGCTACCGACCAGCACGACAGGTCGGCATCGCTGTGACTAGACACGATTCGACACCACCTAACCAGCTCATCGGCCAGAACTGGACACAACCGGGCGGCACTGGACAGCGACTGGACAGCGCGCCGACCGGACTGGACACCCACCGCTCCGTACCGGTCCGCGGCTGGACACCAACCACCGCGCCACTCACTGCCAACCCGAATTCACGAACCTATCGAGAC
The DNA here is from genome assembly GCF_042755165.1 of Nocardia sp. NPDC059177. Classification (NCBI taxonomy): domain Bacteria; kingdom Bacillati; phylum Actinomycetota; class Actinomycetes; order Mycobacteriales; family Nocardiaceae; genus Nocardia; species Nocardia sp. NPDC059177. The sequence continues at coordinate 1,022 of NZ_JBHZBX010000057.1, forward strand.
GAGGCGGACACCATGGAATCCAATGACAAGACGAACGCTGACCGCTTTCTCACGGCCCGCGAGTGCGAAGCATTGACGACAATCCCCGAAGGCACCTTGCGCTATTGGGCGTCAGTCGGTCGCGGTCCCGCGAGCTTCAAACTCGGCCGACGGCGAGTGTGGCGGGAGTCCACGATCCGAGCGTGGATCGCCGAGCAAGAGAAGTCGACGACAACCGGCGGGGCGGCATGATCATGACCGAATCAGCAGAGCAGCCCGGAGTTCCCGAGCTAGCCGAAAACGTCTGGTACACCACGGAAGAGATTGCCGCGGTGCTAAGAGCCCCTAACAGGTTCGGTCAGGTAGCGATGAGACCCACTGTCGTGCAGTATGTTTCGCCGTGGCGGCGCCGTGGATCGTGGATGATGAGT
>NZ_JBHZBX010000058.1:0-1425 GCF_042755165.1 Nocardia sp. NPDC059177
CCTGAGAGGTGATGCGTAGCCGTTGTGGTGAATTCAGTGATCCTATGCTGCCGAGAAAAGCCTCTAGTGAGTTGGTACACGGCCCGTACCCCAAACCGACACAGGTGGTCAGGTAGAGAATACTAAGGCGATCGAGAGAACTGTGGTTAAGGAACTCGGCAAAATGCCCCCGTAACTTCGGGAGAAGGGGGACCTGCCCTGGTGACGAGTCTTGCACTCAGAGCTGGGGAAGGTCGCAGAGACCAGAGAGAAGCGACTGTTTACTAAAAACACAGGTCCGTGCGAAGTCGTAAGACGATGTATACGGACTGACGCCTGCCCGGTGCCGGAAGGTTAAGAGGACCGGTTAGCGCTTCGGCGCGAAGCTGAGAATTTAAGCCCCGGTAAACGGCGGTGGTAACTATAACCATCCTAAGGTAGCGAAATTCCTTGTCGGGTAAGTTCCGACCTGCACGAATGGCGTAACGACTTCTCTGCTGTCTCAACCACAGACTCGGCGAAATTGCATTACGAGTAAAGATGCTCGTTACGCGCGGCAGGACGAAAAGACCCCGGGACCTTCACTATAGCTTGGTATTGGTGTTCGGTACGGTTTGTGTAGGATAGGTGGGAGACTGTGAAGCTTGGACGCCAGTTCAGGTGGAGTCGTCGTTGAAATACCACTCTGATCGTATTGGACTTCTAACCTCGGACCATGATCTGGTTCAGGGACAGTGCCTGGTGGGTAGTTTAACTGGGGCGGTTGCCTCCCAAAATGTAACGGAGGCGCCCAAAGGTTCCCTCAGCCTGGTTGGCAATCAGGTGTCGAGTGCAAGTGCACAAGGGAGCTTGACTGTGAGAGTGACAGCTCGAGCAGGGACGAAAGTCGGGACTAGTGATCCGGCACCGGCAAGTGGAAGCGGTGTCGCTCAACGGATAAAAGGTACCCCGGGGATAACAGGCTGATCTTCCCCAAGAGTCCATATCGACGGGATGGTTTGGCACCTCGATGTCGGCTCGTCGCATCCTGGGGCTGGAGTAGGTCCCAAGGGTTGGGCTGTTCGCCCATTAAAGCGGCACGCGAGCTGGGTTTAGAACGTCGTGAGACAGTTCGGTCTCTATCCGCCGCGCGCGTTAGAAACTTGAGGAAGGCTGTCCCTAGTACGAGAGGACCGGGACGGACGAACCTCTGGTGTGCCAGTTGTTCCGCCAGGGGCACTGCTGGTTGGCTACGTTCGGAAGGGATAACCGCTGAAAGCATCTAAGCGGGAAGCCTGTTCCAAGATGAGGTTTCTCTCCCACTTGATGGGTTAAGGCCCCCTACAGACCATGGGGTTGATAGGCCGGAACTGGAAGCACAGTAATGTGTGTAGGTGACTGGTACTAATAGGCCGAGGGCTTACTACGAAGGTGTTACGCGTCCACTGTGCGGTATCTGAAACAACA
>NZ_JBHZBX010000059.1:0-1278 GCF_042755165.1 Nocardia sp. NPDC059177
TGAGGGGCTGGGAAGTTCTCGGACAGTGAGATTTTGACTTCTCAGGCTGCTCGATTCCGCTCGAACCAGTCGGACTCTACTTCGTTGGGCGTCCGGTAGTCAATCCCGGAATGGATCCGAATCTGGTTGTACCGCAATTCGATATAGCTGGTGACGTCTTTCCGTGCGTGTTCCCGGGTCGGGTACTGGGTGCGGTTCACTCGCTCGTTCTTCAGGGTCCCGTTGAACGATTCTGCCCAAGCGTTGTCGTAGCATGTTCCCGTGCGGCCAACCGAACGCAGGACCCCGAATTCGGCGGTCACCGAAGCGAATTCAGCGGACAAATACTGGGCGCCGCGGTCGCTGTGGAAGATCGTCTCTCCCGGCATGAAGTCGAGATTCCTGGCGGCCATGCGCAAGGCGTCGGCCACGAGCTCGGTGCGCATGTGGTCTGCCATCGCATATCCGACCACCTTCTTCGAATAGCAGTCCAGCACGGTCGCCAGGTACAGCCATCCTTCCCACGTCTGGATATAGGTGATGTCGCCGACCAGTTTGCGGGCCGGCGCCTGGGCGGTGAAGTCGCGGCGCACCAGATCCGGCAGCTGCGCGGCATCGCCGGCGAGGGTGGTGACCGGCCGGAACGGGCGCGGCTGGCACGGCACCAGGTCCAGCTCACGCATGATCGTGCGGACGGTATCCGGGTCGGCGTGTGTGCCCCAGCGGGCCAGCTGGGCGTGTATCCGCCGGTAACCGTAGGTGCCGTCGGAGTGCTCGAAGCAGAACCGGATCTCGGCGGCCAGGATCTCGCGGCGCTGCGCGGTGGCCGAGGGTTCCCGGTTGCGCCAGGCGTAGAAACCCGACCTCGATACCTTCGCCCACCGGCACATGGACACGACGGAATGATTGCCTTCTTCGGAGGCGATGAACGCGTATTTCACGGTCACCGGTGCTTCTTCGCGAAGAAGGCCACCGATTTTCCCAGGAAACGGTTCTCTTCCTCCAGTTCCCGGACCCGCCGCTCGAGTTCCTTCAGCCGGGCGCGTTCGGAGATCGACAACTCCGAATCTGCGGCGTGCGCAGCCCGGAATTCCTTCACCCAGTTCCGGATCGTCTGACCGGTCACACCGCAGTCACGCGCGACATCTTCGATCGGACGCGACTTCTCCACCACTTCCCGCGCCGCTGTTTCCCGGAACTCCGGGCTGAACTGACGCGACTTCTTCTGTGCCACAACAACTCCGTTCAGTTACCCAAATTCTACTTTGGGCCACTGTCCGAAGAACTTCGGGCACCTCA
>NZ_JBHZBX010000060.1:0-1135 GCF_042755165.1 Nocardia sp. NPDC059177
GAACGTGGTGATGGATCGGTCGGGCCGGGCACGCTGTTGGGTATCTGAAGGTATGGCCGTAAGGCTGCCTTCGGTTGCCGGCCCCAGTGAACTCGCCTGTAAAGGTGGGGTGATGGGTGGCTGGTCGTTGTTTGAGAACTGCACAGTGGACGCGAGCATCTGTGGCCAAGTTTTTAAGGGCGCACGGTGGATGCCTTGGCACCAGGAACCGATGAAGGACGTGGGAGGCCACGATAGTCCCCGGGGAGTCGTCAACCAGGCTTTGATCCGGGGGTTTCCGAATGGGGAAACCCGGCAGTCGTCATGGGCTGTCACCCGCTGCTGAACACATAGGCAGTGTGGAGGGAACGAGGGGAAGTGAAACATCTCAGTACCCGCAGGAAGAGAAAACAACCGTGATTCCGGGAGTAGTGGCGAGCGAAACCGGATGAGGCCAAACCGTATGCGTGTGATACCCGGCAGGGGTTGCGCATGCGGGGTTGTGGGATCTCTCTTCCACGGTCTGCCGGCCGTGGGACGAGTCAGAAACCGTTGATGTAGGCGAAGGACATGCGAAAGGTCCGGCGTAGAGGGTAAGACCCCCGTAGTCGAAACATCAGCGGCTCGTTTGAGAGACACCCAAGTAGCACGGGGCCCGAGAAATCCCGTGTGAATCTGGCGGGACCACCCGCTAAGCCTAAATATTCCCTGGTGACCGATAGCGGATAGTACCGTGAGGGAATGGTGAAAAGTACCGCGGGAGCGGAGTGAAATAGTACCTGAAACCGTGTGCCTACAAGCCGTGGGAGCGTCGCTGTATGTGCTTGCACATGCAGTCGTGACTGCGTGCCTTTTGAAGAATGAGCCTGCGAGTTAGCGGTGTGTAGCGAGGTTAACCCGTGTGGGGAAGCCGTAGCGAAAGCGAGTCCGAACAGGGCGTTTGAGTTGCACGCTCTAGACCCGAAGCGGAGTGATCTAGCCATGGGCAGGTTGAAGCGGAGGTAAGACTTCGTGGAGGACCGAACCCACCAGGGTTGAAAACCTGGGGGATGACCTGTGGTTAGGGGTGAAAGGCCAATCAAACTCCGTGATAGCTGGTTCTCCCCGAAATGCATTTAGGTGCAGCGTCGTGTGTTTCTTGCCGGAGGTAGAGCTA
>NZ_JBHZBX010000061.1:0-1129 GCF_042755165.1 Nocardia sp. NPDC059177
CATAAGAGTTAGGACATTTCTATCCCTGATACCCAGTTATTTCATATATAATAGGACTTTACATTCAGGAACATGTGTTCTATTATTGGTACAGAAATATTTTCTTCTCCTACCAATATGTCGCATAATGTCGAATCCTTCCTGAAAAAATTCTGAAGAAATTTGTAAAAAGGGGTAGACATGATATATCCCTTGATGGTAAGATAAGGTCATCAAAGGGAACATAAAGGAATCTGAAGCCCTTTAAAGGAAGTGATACATATGTAGAGGGAGGTACGCTTTTTGTCTAGTGAAGAGGTTTTAACAGTTAAACAGGTAGCCGAGATATTAAAAATATCTGAAAAAACGGCTCGCAAAATGCTGAACAACGGAGAAATTAAAGGTTTCAAAGTCGGTCGAGAATGGCGCGTGTCAGCTGAAAAATTCAATGAATACTTAAAACAAAATTAATTCTTTGGGGGAATTTTAAAATGACAAACACTATTAAAAACACTGAAAACACTACTGACGTATTGGCAACTGAGGACATTGCAACAGCATCACCAAGTATTTTTGAACAAGGTACACAACAAATGTTTTCAACTATCCAGGCAACGGACAGAAAGAGCAGCATCAAACTTTACAACGCGGTAAGCAACGCTGAACACTCTCTATCAGACCATATCGGAGAAGTAATTGAAATTACAGACATGGTCGCCCATGCGGTTGAATTAGAGGATGAAGTCACGAAAGAGACAATTCAGGCAATGCGCGTTGTTCTTTTAACAGCAGACGGACAAGGCTATCACAGTGTATCTCAGGGCGTAGCAAGCTCCCTACAACGTATCATTGGGATTGTAGGGCAAGGTCCTTGGACGGACGAGCCATTAAAAGTTGTTCCAAAAGAAGTTAAAACCCGCCGCGGCTTTAAAACATTGACACTTGCGCTTGTGGACTAATTAAATAGTCGCTCCGATCGGGGCGGCTTTTCTTATATTAAATTACTATATACGGAGGTTGCTAGACTTGGATAAAAACGTAATGATTTTCGACAACGGAGAACGCCGCACAGAGATTAAAGAGGATAGAGTGGAGAATATGTATTGTTTCGCTCAAAAGCTTGATGACGATACACAACAGATTATTAGTT
>NZ_JBHZBX010000062.1:0-1074 GCF_042755165.1 Nocardia sp. NPDC059177
AATGTCTCACCGTGCCAACGGAAATGCGACTCCAGATCGATCGGTGCCTTCGTCACCCGCGACCCGACGATGAATCGCATCCGTGCCTCGTCGAGCTTGTTCAGGTTGTCCGCCGACAACATGCCCGCGTCGGCGACGACCACGAAACTCTCCACCCCGTGCCGGGCCTGGAACTGCTCGATGATCGGCACGATCGTGTGCTTCTCAGCCTTGTTTCCGGCGTAACACCCGATCTCCAACGGGAACCCGTTCCGGTCGACCAGCAGGCCGACCATCACCTGCGGATCGACCCGGCGTTCCTTGCTGAATCCGACTTTCCGCAGGCGGTCTTCCTTTTCCGCCTCGAAATACAGTGTGGTCACGTCGTAGAGACACAACGACACGTCTCCGTGCGCGGTGGCATGAGCGAAGCATGCCTGCGCGATCCTGTCCCGGAACTTGCCGGTCCTCGCCCGGGCCAGGGTGCGCCGCATCGTCGAATACGACGCCGGTGACCGGCCCATCTCGGTGAGCACTCGCGCGGTGTCGGCCAGCGATGTCGGCTCGACCAGCCGGGCGATCACCAGATCCCGGAATACCTCGTCGGCGACGACACCGAACCCGAGCCGGTCATAGACCTCGGCCAGCGCATCGAACAACACGCCGGAATGCGTGCCGGTCACCCGGGCCACACTCACCGGACCGGCTGGTGGTGCCGGGACAGCCGCGAACAACACCGGAACCGGTTCCGGGGCCGTGACCAGCGGTGTTCGGGTCGCCACCGGTTCCAGGCCCAGGTCGAGCCGGCCTTGGGAGTCGTCATCGATCAGCTCGCGGGCCTTCGCCATGAGCACGCCCAGTTCGGCATCGGTGTGGGCGGACCCGACGTGGGCGACGATGCGTTGCCGGCGACTGCCGGTGTACTCGGCGATCTGGACCGCGGTCGCTCCGGACGCGGTCCGTACTCGCCGGATGAACACCACGACCCGGGATTCTACCTGGCCGTTAGTGCGTGAAACCGCCGCTTCACGCGACCATCACACCAGGTCAAGGCGATACAGGTCCGAAAGTTCTGGTGACCTGACCAAACTCAGG